>NZ_CP152002.1:6682500-6979603 GCF_038595055.1 Paenibacillus sp. FSL R7-0345 | reverse complement strand
AGACTGTCACTCCTTTAAATCTTCCAATGTGGCGTCAGCCATGAAGTGGAAATGTCGAAGAAAATGGGTTCGTGCTGAATCTTATCCCCAATAAGCAATATATAGAGACAAAAAAATATGGATAAACTTGAATTGTTCACAACTTTATCCACAGCTTGTTGATAATATATAGAACAAACAAATCTATTCACATTCAAAAGTAATACCATCATAGCAAAACGTCCCTTGTTTTTCAATGAGCCGAGCCATTTTATCCACAAATTCAATCACTTGTGTATAATTTTTAAGCACAACACAAGATATTGTTGATAATTTGTTTACCGTTCGACAGTTTCTGTCAGACGTCTATTTTTTTATACACAGGTTGTGCTCAATATTCCGGGAGTGGATAACGTTTTTAGTCACAGGTGGATAACTGGATAAGCTTGTGGATACTTTTTTCGGCGGCGGAGGCTGTGGATAAGGCGATTTATAAAAAGAGGAAGGAAGCAGTGAGAGACAGTTGACTTTTGGGACATTGGTATGCTTTAATATATAAAGGTGTTTTCTGTGAGGATATGTCTCCAAAATTAATTGATGATACTTGTAGATACTGTCCCTACTCAAAAGGACGGCTTAGACCGTTTCTGCTAATATGACAGTAATTAAGATCCTGTAAGGGAGGTGCAATACATGAGACCGACGTTCAAACCGAATGTGAGCAAACGCAAGAAGGTACATGGTTTCCGCAAAAGAATGAGCACGAAAAACGGCCGTAAAGTGCTGGCAGCCCGCCGCCTGAAAGGCAGAAAAGTTTTGAGTGCGTAAGTTAGGCCACTTAGGGACCACTGCGGTGGTCCTTTTTTAAATATAAGGGGCTATTAAGCTGTCCTGAATTTTTGCTTCCTTATATAGGGCAGAAACGGATACCAGTCTCAAGCAGAGGATCGCTCCGCTTCTGCCGGTTGTGTATGAATATGGATGAGGCTCTGCAAAGGCTGTTTGCTACAGTTTGCGGGCCTTTTTTAGATGGTAAAGCTTTAATTATATTTGAAATCCCTCAACGCACTTGAATTAGCAACTGTATAAAGACATCACTTTGCGGGGCTATTTTATGTATACGCATATAGGGGAAGTAACATGCCTGGTCCGGGGAACAGCCGTTTATGACGGCAGCAGGATGACAATACTTAGTAGAAGAATATTTTCCGGAGCTAACCGAGCTTCCGGTATTTGAATAGGAGATTCCCGTGCACAAAAGTCTACGATTAAGAAACCGTGCGGACTTCAGCCGCGTATACCGCCATGGGAAGTCATTTGCGAATCATCAGTTTGTTGTGTATTGGTTCAGCAGAAAAGAGGTAGAGCGGTTCCGGCTTGGTGTTTCGGTCAGCAAAAAGGTCGGAAACGCTGTCGTGCGAAACCGCATGCGACGGCTGGTGAAAGAGATTGTCCGCCATCATGAGCCGGAAATAGCCGGCGGGCTGGATCTGGTGTTTATCGTGAGAAAGGGAGCCCTGGATAAGGATTATGCAGAGCTCGAAAAAAGCGCGCTTCATGTGCTCCGCAAAGCCAAGCTGCTCAAGGCTTCACGCAAGTAGCTGCCGCTGAACAGGCTTGTTTATTTGTCTTCATAATTATGGTATGATTTACGGTGCAGTGCAATGTTTAAGAGAGGGGTTTTGAGGTGTCTCTATTGAAGACTAGACGAGGAAAAATGTTTCTTCTCCTCGGGTTAATGATTCTGATGATCGCTGTTCTGTCGGGATGCTCTCCGTCGTCGACTACAGTGACGCATACTACGGAGGATTTAAAAAACGGAAGCTTCTGGCAAAGTAATGTGGTATATTATTTCGCCATAGCGCTGGATACGTTTGCTAATTGGTTTAACGGACAATATGGACTGGCAGTCCTTGTAATGGTTATCATTGTCCGCACGCTGATTCTGCCGCTTACCATGAAACAGGTAAGAAGCTCGCGTGCGATGCAGGCCATTCAACCGGAACTCCAGAAAATCCAGAAAAAATATAAGGATCAGCCTGAAAAGGTGCAGCAGGAAACGATGCGCCTCTTCCAGGAGAACAAAGTCAATCCAATGGCGGGTTGTCTGCCGCTGATTGTGCAAATGCCAATTTTTATCGCGCTTTACAACTCGATTTACTATAATCCGGATCTGCGCCTGCATTCGTTCCTGTGGCTCCAGCTCGGCGAACCGGATAAATTGTTTATACTGCCGCTGTTAGCTGCGGCTACTACGTTCCTTCAGACCCGGATGATGACCAAGATGAATCCGGTTCAGCAGCAGGGTCCGATGCAGTTCATGATGATGGTATACCCGGTTCTGATTTTCATCATGTCATACAACTTCCCTTCAGCGCTGCCGTTGTACTGGTTCTATAGTAACCTTTACACCATCATTCAGAACTACTTCTTATACCGCAACAACGATAAGACCACATTGGCTGTCGCAGGTGCCGGTAACAGCAAAGAAGTCAATCTTGTGAAGGGCAAGGATTCAGGCGCCCGCAAGGATGTTACTCCCGCTGCAAAAGGCAATAGCGGCAAAGCGAAGGGAGCCAAAAAGTCAAAATGAGCAAAGTCGTCGCAACAGGGAAAACCATTGAAGAAGCTGTAGAACGTGGCCTTAGTCAGCTTGGAGTTCAAAAAGACCGGGTAACGGTTAACGTACTTGAACAGCCGTCAAAAGGATTCCTTGGATTGATCGGTGCGAAAGGCGCCAAGGTAGAGCTTACCTTGATACCTGAAGCCGCACCGGCTTCAGCGGCGAGTGCTCCGTCACTGCCTCAGCAGTCACCACGAGAGAGCAAACAGGAGGCTGGCGGCGGTGTGCCGCGCCAAGATTCCGGACAACCGGCAGAGGAAGCTTACCAACAGGCCGTTCATTTCATTGTCGATGTCGCCAAGAGCATGGGGCTTACTGTTGAAGTAGAAATCGTTCATACCAAGGAATCGACCATTCTGCAAATTTCCGGTCCGGATCTGGGCCTTCTGATTGGCAGAAGAGGACAAACTCTCGATGCTCTGCAGTATTTGGCTAATATTGTGGCCAACCGTTATTCTGACAGCTTTGTCCGTCTGGTGCTGGATGCGGAGAACTTCCGGGAGCGCCGTAAGAAGACTCTGGAGGAGCTGGCTGACCGTCTGGCCGGCCGTGTGGTCAGAACCCGCAAAGAGGTTGTACTTGAGCCGATGTCACCGCAGGAGCGTAAGATCATTCACTCCAGACTGCAGGATCATCGTCAGGTTAATACACTCAGCAAGGGCGAAGAACCAAACCGGCGTGTTGTTATAACATTGAAGTAGAGACTAAATATGCTGCAATGACTCCTTGTCCAATGTAAGGGGTCATTGCTTTTTTTGAAAGATGATAAGTTATGTATTGGCTACTAATAAAGTCTACTTGAGATATTAAACATTATATTGAGGTGAGAAACAGCATGCTTAGTGACACCATTGCAGCCGTATCGACGGCACTGGGCGAGGGAGGAATTGCGATTGTCCGGGTAAGCGGGCCGGAGGCGATATCACAGGTGGCCCCTTTATTCCGCGGCAGGGCTCCTCTTACCGAGGTTGACTCCCATACCGTCCAATACGGCCATATTATCAATCCTGCGGACGGGGAACGGATGGAAGAGGTATTGGTTACGGTGATGAAGGGACCGCGTTCTTTTACTACAGAGGATGTGGTAGAAATCAGCGCCCATGGCGGGGTAATTTCAGTAAGAAGAGTAATGGATCTGCTGCTGCAGCAGGATATCCGTCTGGCCGAGCCGGGTGAATTCACCAAGCGTGCATTTTTGGGCGGCCGGATTGACCTGTCCCAGGCTGAAGCGGTGATTGACCTGATCCGTTCGAAGTCAGACCGGGCCTTCTCCGTTGCCCTGAAGCAGGTCAGCGGTTCTTTGTCTGAGCGGATTAAGACATTGCGCCATACTCTAATTGAAACATTGGCTCATATTGAGGTTAACATTGATTACCCTGAGCATGATGTGGAAGCACTGACTGCAGATTTTATTAAAGAGAAGAGCAGCCTGGTTATGGCCGGTATTGATAAACTGCTGAAGACCGCCAATGAAGGTAAAATTCTGCGCGAAGGCATTACGACGGCGATAGTCGGCCGCCCTAATGTTGGCAAGTCCTCCTTGCTTAATGCGCTTGCCCGTGACAACAAGGCGATTGTAACCGATATTCCGGGAACAACGCGTGATGTAATAGAAGAGTATGTAACGATTAACAATATTCCTTTGAAGCTGCTGGATACTGCGGGTATCCGGGAAACGATGGATGTGGTTGAGCGAATCGGCGTGGAGCGTTCCAAAGCCGCATTCAGCGATGCCGACCTTATACTGCTTGTGCTTAATGCAAATGAAGAGCTGCATGAGGACGAACTGGCACTAATGGAACAAATCCACGGTAGACAAGCTTTAGTCATCATGAATAAAATGGACTTACCGCCACAGCTGGACAAGGCCAAGCTGCTTACCTTTTTTGAGGAGTCCAGTATTGTGCCGATGTCTGTGCTGGAGGAGGAAGGGCTGGACAAGCTGGAGGAGGCTATTTCAGAGCTGTTCTTCGGCGGCAAGCTGGAATCAGGCGATCTGACTTATGTAAGCAATGTACGGCATATCGCTCTGCTTAAAAAAGCACACAAATCACTGCAGGATGCCTATGAGGCAGCAGAGATGCTGGTGCCGATTGATATGATCCAGATTGACGTGCGTCTGGCCTGGGAGCAGCTCGGGGAGATCATCGGGGATACCGCTGCCGACTCGCTGCTTGACCAGATTTTCTCACAATTTTGTCTAGGCAAATAAAAGGTTCACGAATATATATTAACTGCATATTTGCAGTCAGGAGGAATTGGAATGGGTTATGAAGGAGGCAGCTATGACGTAGTGGTCATAGGCGCCGGCCATGCCGGCTGCGAAGCGGCTCTGGCTGCAGCCCGGATGGGCTGCAATACACTGATGATTACTATCAACCTGGATATGGTGGCTTTTATGCCATGTAATCCGTCCATCGGCGGACCGGCCAAGGGCCATGTAGTCCGTGAAATTGACGCGCTTGGCGGCGAAATGGGCCGCAATATTGATAAGACCTTTATTCAGTTGCGTATGCTTAATACAGGCAAAGGGCCGGCGGTTCATGCGCTGCGCGCCCAGGCGGACAAGTTCCTCTATCAGCATGCCATGAAAGAAACGATGGAGAAGACGCCGAATCTGACACTTCGCCAGGGGATGGTAGAGGAGCTGATTGTCGAGGACGGTAAATGCGCTGGCGTGATTACAAAGACAGGGACAGTGTACCGTAGTAAAACCGTTATTTTGACAACCGGAACGTATTTGCGCGGTAAGGTTATTATGGGTGAGCTGACGTATGAGAGCGGACCGAACAACCAGCAGCCTTCTGTACGCTTGTCCGAAAATCTGCGTGAGCTTGGCTTTGAGCTGGTCCGGTTCAAGACAGGTACACCGCCGCGTGTACACAGGGATACGATTGATTTTTCGAAGACAGAAATTCAGCCGGGTGATGACAAACCGAAGTTTTTCTCTTTTGAAACCAAATTCTCGGATAATGAACAGCTGCCCTGCTGGCTGACCTATACACAGCCTGTAACGCACCAGATCATCAATGATAATCTGCACCGTGCTCCAATGTTCACCGGTATTATTGAAGGAACAGGTCCGCGTTACTGCCCATCTATTGAAGATAAGGTGGTACGTTTCAGCGACAAGTCACAGCACCAGATTTTTCTTGAACCGGAAGGAAAAAACACTTCTGAATATTACGTACAAGGCCTGTCCACCAGCTTGCCTGAGGATGTGCAGTTAGCCGTGCTTCGTTCCATTCCAGGGATGGAAAAGGTAGAAATGATGCGCAATGGTTACGCGATTGAATATGATGCCATGGTACCTACCCAGCTGTGGCCGTCACTGGAAACAAAACGTCTGCCTGGCTTGTTCACTGCGGGACAGATTAATGGTACCTCCGGATACGAGGAAGCCGCAGGGCAGGGCGTAATGGCCGGCATTAATGCAGCCCGTAAGGTACAGGATAAAGAACCTGTAGTGCTTGACCGTTCACAGGGTTATATCGGGGTATTGATCGACGATCTGGTGACTAAAGGTACTAATGAGCCTTACCGCCTGCTTACCTCGCGTGCCGAGTACCGGCTGCTGCTTCGCCATGATAATGCAGATCTGCGTCTTACACCAATCGGACATGAAATCGGACTTATTCCGCAGCAGCGCTTTGACGCCTTTATTCATAAGAAAGAAACGGTTGAACGTGAGATTGTCCGCCTTCAGGAAACTAAGGTTAAGCCGGTGGAGGTTAATGAAGTTTTGGCAGCTTATGAATCGGCTCCTATTGTTGACGGATCGAACCTCCTTGTCCTGATGCGCCGTCCGGAGGTTGCCTACAGCTTTGTAGACCAAATTTCTCCCTCACCCGAACCATTGGATGAAGAGATGAAGGAACAGGTAGAAATCCAGATTAAGTACGCCGGATACATCGAGAAGCAGCTGGCTCATGTGGAGAAGCTGCAAAAGATGGAGAAGAAGAAGATTCCTGATGATATTAATTATAATGAAATTCATGGACTGGCAATGGAAGCCCGGCAGAAGCTGACCAAGATTGCGCCGATTTCAATTGGACAGGCTTCCCGGATTGCCGGAGTCACTCCGGCTGATATTTCGATTCTGCTTGTGCACTTAGAGCATTATAACCGGGTGACAGCAGCGAAAGGATAACTTATGGACAGCACAACAACACAGTTTGTTACTCTGTTGCAGGAGAAGGGCATTGAGCTTTCTTCCCGGCAGCTTGAACAGTTTGAGCTATATTTTCAGGAGCTGGTTTCCTGGAATGAGAAGATGAATTTAACGGGTATTACGGAGCGCGATCAGGTATATACCAAGCATTTTTATGACTCGCTGTCACTTGCCTTTTATATTGATCTAAATGAAGTAAATAGTCTGGCAGATATCGGATCAGGTGCAGGCTTTCCCGGTATTCCGCTTAAAATTTGCTTCCCGCATATCAAGCTGACCATTGTTGATTCGCTCAGCAAAAGAATTTCCTTCCTTCAGCATATCTGTGACACGCTGAAACTTGACGGCGTACAGCTGATTCATGGGCGGGCGGAAGACATTGCAAGACAGTTGAAACATCGTGATGCATATGATGTAGTTACTGCCCGTGCGGTGGCCCGCCTGTCCCTGCTGAATGAATTCTGCCTTCCATTTACCCGCAAGGATGGAATCTTTGCAGCGATGAAGGGAAATGACCCGGGTGAGGAATTGACTGAAGCAAAGCGCAGCTTTAAGGAATTGCGTGCTGAACTGAAGAAGGTTGAATCGTTCAGTCTTCCGGTGGAAGAGTCGGCGAGGCATATTGTAATGATCCGCAAGACAGGAGCTACACCAGCCAAATATCCCCGCAAGGCAGGAATGCCGGCTAAAGCACCACTGGTATAGATGTTTCACGTGAAACATTTTTATCCAATTTATTAGCTCGTTTGATAGGAAGCCCTTAGTTGCTAAGGGCTTTTTATTTTGTCTGAAAATGCTATAGGTTGAACTAAAGAATAAATAAAGGGAAAAGTGGCGGAGGGGAATTTTGGAGCTGTAGGAGCGGTAGTGACCGCCTGAAAGCTTTTCGCAGAAAAGCTCACTTCGGAAGCATAAGCTGTCTGCGGATTTCTACCGTTAAAAACGGCATAAATCGAGAAATCTGCAGACAACAGCGGCCGGAAGTCCACACATTCTCTGGAGTCACGGCAAAGCCCAAAACATAAAATCATTCGTTCTATTTAAATGAATAACATTTCAATTATTTTAAAAGGCAGGAAAAATAGGTCTTTACGGAGAATATGATTATCAGAGGAAAAGTGATAGAATAATATAGTATCAGATTTTAGAGAAGGCTGTACGATAAGCTTGTGCCAGGCTAGGTTAAGAGGATCGTACTATATTGAAACTAGGTGGTTATGGACGGAATGAAAGAACAATTCACCAAGCTTTTTGGATTTAGCGAGCGGAGCAGCGGAGAAGAGGTCAAACAAATCCCGGTTCATGAGGTTATCAGCAGTCCTTATCAGCCCCGGACGATTTTTGATGACGAGAAGATCGACGAGCTCTGTCAGACCATCAAAACTCACGGAGTGATTCAACCGATTGTTGTACGCGTACGCGATTCCCAGTATGAGATTATTGCCGGGGAACGGCGTTGGCGCGCGGTCAAAAAGCTCGGCTTGGATACCGTTCCAGCGATCGTCCGCGAGTTCAATGATTCCCAAGCTGCCTCAATCGCTCTAATTGAAAATTTACAGCGTGAGGGTCTGACTTCTATTGAGGAAGCAATTGCTTATCAGAAATTGATTGATCTTCATCAACTGACTCAGGAAAGCCTAGCCCAGCGTTTAGGTAAAAGCCAATCCACAATCGCCAACAAGATCCGCCTGCTGCAGCTCCCGGAAGAAGTGAAGACAGCGCTTATGGAGCGGCAGATCACGGAGCGGCACGCCCGTTCTTTACTTTCCCTGGATAGTGTAGAGATGCAGCTTAAGGTGCTGGGAGAGATCATCTCTAAGGAACTGAATGTTAAGCAGACAGAAGCGCGTATTGCTTTCTACAAGGCACTTAGCCAGACTACCAAAAAATCAAAACGGGTTTCCTACACTAAGGATGTTCGTCTAGCTCTTAATACAATTCGTCAATCCATTGATATGGTAACAGGCTCAGGAATGGAGATTAAGACTTCGGAAAATGACCGTGGTGACCATTATGAGATTGTGATTCAGATCCCTAAACGATAAATTGTTTCAAAAGCTGAAGGCGGCCCTGAGGTGATTGGCCGCCTTTTCTGTGACTGCATGCGGATTGTACCGCTGTATACTAATTATTGAAGCTACTATATGTATATTTGTCTATTTTCTCGCATAACTGTTGCCGTTCAATACGTTACAACTTCACGAACTACAAGATGATTCTTTCTAACAATTCGAGGTGAAATAAGTGTCCAAGATTATTGCCATTGCAAATCAAAAAGGCGGAGTCGGAAAAACGACAACCTCTGTCAACCTGGGTGCCGGCATGGCTAAACTGGGGAAGAGAGTGCTTCTTGTCGATATTGATCCGCAAGGCAACACTACAAGCGGCGTTGGCGTCAACAAAGCGGATGTAGCGAATTGCATTTATGATATTCTTATTAATGAGGTTAATCCGCAGGAGACAATTCTGCATACCCAAATAGATGGGCTGCATATTATACCGGCAACGATTCAGCTGGCTGGTGCAGAGATTGAGTTGGTATCAACAATTTCACGGGAATTGAAGCTCAAAAAAGCGCTGAATACCGTAAAAAGCAACTATGATTACATTATCATTGATTGCCCTCCATCTCTCGGTATTCTTACTATTAACTCGCTGACTGCAGCTGACTCGGTAATCATTCCAATTCAATGCGAGTATTATGCACTCGAAGGGCTGAGCCAATTGCTCAACACGGTACGCCTGGTGCAGAAGAATCTCAATCCTCATTTAAGCATTGAAGGTGTATTGCTGACTATGCTGGATGCCCGGACAAATCTGGGGATACAGGTTATTGAAGAGGTTAAAAAGTACTTTCAAGAGAAGGTATATAGAACGATTATTCCCCGCAATGTCCGTCTTAGTGAAGCTCCTTCACATGGACAATCCATTATTACTTATGATCCCCGTTCCAAGGGAGCAGAAGTGTACTTAGAGTTGGCAAAGGAAGTGGTTTCATATGAGTAAGCGTTTAGGTAAAGGTCTAGATGCACTGATTCCATCCTTATCGATTAATGAAGATGACAAGGTTGTCGAGATTCCTTTAGGCCAACTGCGGGCCAATCCTTATCAGCCGCGCAAAGACTTTAATGAGGATGCGATCCAAGAGCTGGCTGAGTCCATTAGACAGCATGGAGTGATCCAGCCAATTATTGTTCGCAGTGTACTTAAGGGTTACGAAATTATAGCCGGTGAACGAAGATTCCGGGCCTCACAGTATTGTGGAAAAGCAACAATTCCTGCTGTTGTAAGAAGTTTGAGTGATCAGCAGGTAATGGAAATTGCCTTGATTGAGAATTTGCAGCGTGAGAATCTCAATGCAATGGAGATTGCTGTTGCTTATCAGGGGCTGATGGATCAGTTTACGCTGACCCAGGAAGAGCTTTCCTTAAAGGTTGGGAAATCCAGATCACATATTGCTAACTTTTTACGTTTGCTGTCTTTGCCTGAGGAAGTTAAGGATTATGTTTCACGTGGAACAATTTCTATGGGACATGCCCGGGCAATTGTAGGTCTAAAAGATTCTGAGGTTATTAAACAGTTGGCTGAGCAGTGTGTAGAGCAGCAGTGGAGTGTAAGGCAACTGGAAGAGGTAGTCAAAAACCTTGACCGCAAACCGGCTGCAGGGGAAAAAACAAAGGTAGTGAAACGTGATCCATACATTGATAATGTAGAAGAAGGATTGCGGGAGAGATTTAAAACAACGGTGAAAATTAAGCAGGGCAAGGATAAAGGGAAAATCGAAATTAATTATTATAGTGCCCAGGACCTGGAAAGATTGTTGGAGCTATTGGGTAACTGATTCTAAATATGCAAACGCGAAAACATATCCTGAGGTATCCCTAACACGGATATGGAGGGGTATGTTTTTTACACTTTTAAAGGAGGTGGATGATGGACACATTGGTATATTTAGATCACGCGGCTACATCATGGCCTAAGCCGCCAGAGGTAGCTGCAGCGGTGATGGAGGCCTTGGAACAGTCAGGAGCCAATGCAGGACGCGGCAACCATTCGCTGGCCATAGGGACAGGTAGAGTGCTTGTGAGAACGCGCAGCATGCTTGCTGACCTGTTTGGGGTATCTAATGCGCAGGATATTGCTTTTACCCATAACACGACTATGGGGCTTAATATGGCTATTAAAGGTACGCTTCAAGCAGGGGATCATGTCATCTCAACCATGACTGAGCACAATTCGGTGCGGCGTCCGCTGGAATACCTGCGCAGAACAGCTGGTATAGAGGTTGATTATGTGTGTGTGAATGAAGAAGGGCAGGTGAACCTGCGGGAGCTCGAACAGCTGTTTAGATCTAATACCAAAATGGTGATCTGCAACCATAGCTCAAATCTGCTGGGAAGCATTCTCCCTGTAGGTGAAATTGGCGAAATCGTAAAAGCGCATAAGGCCGTTTTTTTGGTGGATGCTGCACAAAGTGCCGGAGCACTAGACATTGATGTGCAAAGGATGAATATTGATCTGCTTGCTTTTCCGGGGCACAAGGGCCTGCTTGGACCACAGGGGACAGGGGGACTCTATATTTCACCGGAGCTTGAACTTGAACCTTTAATGCATGGGGGAACCGGCAGCCAGTCTGAGAGCAGTGAGCAGCCGACTGTCCGCCCTGACCGTTATGAGGCAGGAACCCAGAACGCAGTCGGCATTGCCGGGTTACTGGCGGGGGTACGTAAAATAAAGTCCCTGGGCACACATAATATCCATCAGCAGGAATGGCTGCTGACCCAGCAGCTGATGGAAGGTTTAGCGGCAATTCCGGGCCTAAGGCTGATTGGACCCAAATTAGGGGCTCCGCGGACAGGAATAGTGTCTTTTACAATCGACGGACAGGAATCAGCAGCGATTGCCCACCGGCTGGACCGTGAGTATAACATTGCTGTAAGGGCCGGCATGCACTGCACTCCTTTAGCCCATAAATCAGCTGCCACGCTGGAGAGCGGGGCTGTCAGAGCAAGTGTAGGCATCAGCTCAACTGAGCATGATATAAACAGAATGCTGGATGCCATGGAGGAGTTATACGGCCGGGCCCGCAGCAGCAGATAAATACAAAGGATGGTCCATACATGTTAGAGTTGAATCAAATAATTAATGAACAGATCTCACTGATTATGTTTGCTGCAGTAATTATTATCTTAATACTGGTTATTATGCAGATTGTTCAAGGCAACAGGCTTCGCAGGATGCGGCGTAAATATGAGGCAATGATGAACGGAAATGGTGTTGAGGATCTCGAAGGCCTGCTGATTGATCTAAAGAACCAGGCTGAGCGTCTGGATGAAGGACAGCGTGAGCATAAGTTGATGATTGAAGCGGCGCAAAATAAAATGCGCGTTATGAAATCAAAAGTTGCTGTGAAGCGGTATAATGCTTTTGGAGAGCGCGGCAGCGACCTGAGTTTTTCTGTGGCGATTATTGACGACGGCGGTAATGGGGTAGTCTTAACAAGTCTGCATAACCGCGAGAATTCATATATTTATGCCAAGCCGCTTGAGAACGGAGCATCACAGTATCCGTTATCCCCGGAAGAGAAGGAGGTTATTGCTCAAGCGCAGCAGCAGAATTAGCGTGGATATTCCACTGTTTTAAGGCAGAGAACAGGCTGACTGCAATAATGTCTGATAAACGCATCACAAGACTGAGCCGGGTATTCTGCAGGACAAAGTACTCCATGAATCCGCCGACATTAACAATGCCGGTCAGATGAATATCTCCGACAGGAGGTAACTGCTTGTTCACGCCGGCACCGGGACGCAGAGGACCGTCGACAACCTGAATGCAGCCTACACTGGCGGAGTGCCCCAGACAGGCATCAATACCGATGATAAAGGGGTCGTTGTGCTTGTTATAAATGAGGGTCAGTGTCTCCTCCAGATTAACGGCATGCACAGGCTCGTCCAATGTTCCGTACAGGTGGAACAGGGGGCTGTGGAAGCGGGATAAAGCAGTGCCTACAAGCGGGCCCAGAGAATCGCCGGTAGAGCGGTCAGTGCCTACGCAGACAATAACAATTGGAGTGTCCGGGCGGGTACGCGAAAAGTGGAACAGCAGACGGTGAGTGATTGTCGAGTAGATGTTAGGGTCAGCATGCGATATTTTAAGGCAGGACGGCTCTGGCAGAGGGGCAGCATTAGATGATAAGTTCATATAAACTTCCTTTCTTCGGAGCGGAGCTTCTACGAAAATACCAGCAGATATCCCATTTCAAAGATTGCTGATACAGTAATGCAGCGGTCCGCGGGAGACTTGATGATCCTAGTATATGGATGGAAAAGGCTTTTTATACTACAGGTGCAAGAGATAGGACCATAAGCCCAGAGGGAGCGATGGAGATGGGGGAAGAGCTGCTGATTGCGTTCGATTCGACCCAGCAGGCACTGCGTGCAGAAATGCTGCTGGAATATGCGGAAATTGAAATAGATATCTTCCCGACACCCAAGGAGATTACAGCAGGCTGTGCGATGTCGATTCAGTTTTTTAGAGAGGATCTGACAGGGGTAAAGGAAATCATCACCGGGCAGAACGTTGAAATCCGCGGAATTTTTAGCAGAAATCAAGAGGGTAACGGGTATATAGAGATAAATGATTAATGAGGGAGGGACCTGAGTGCAAACCTGGAGGTTGGAATCTGCAGCAACTGGTGCTTTGGATGACGCTGTCCGGTTCAAAGACAGAGTGTGGAACTGGGTAACGGATGCTGATATGTGGGCGAATTTTTTGTTTTCGGGACTCAGAATCGTATCCATTTTCCTGTTGACCCGGCTGATTATCAAAGTGGTCTATAAAGTCATCGACCGTTCGATGGAAAAAGAGGTGACCAGCAGCAGGCTGCTGGCGAACAGCCGGCGTTTCTCTACCGTGGGCGGACTTCTGAAAAATGTCGTTACGGTCATCTGCAATTTTGTGATGATTATGCTGATTCTCTCCGAATTCAACTTCGACCTCGGTCCGCTGCTGGCAGGGGCAGGAGTAGTGGGTCTGGCTATCGGTTTCGGAGCGCAGAGTTTGGTCAAGGATGTAATTACCGGGTTCTTTATTATCTTTGAGGATCAGTTTGCAGTAGGTGATGTGATTCAGACCGGCACTTATAAAGGAACTGTAGAGATGATCGGGCTCAGAACGACCAGACTGCTCAGCTTTACAGGTGAAGTTCATATTATTCCTAACGGTTCGATTGTCAATGTAACCAACTATTCTTTGGCTAATGCGATGGCTGTAGTGGATGTGCCGGTGAAGATTGAGCGGGGACTGGAAAATACACTTGCCCTGATTGGTGAAGCTCTGCAAGGAATCGAGGAGCGCAGTGACAACATTATCGCTTACCCGAATATTCTGGGTATTCAGTCGATGAGCACTTCGGAGTTTGTGATCCGGATAGCCGCTAATTGCCAGCCTAATGCCCGTGATGCGGCACAAAGGCAGATCCAGAGCGATATTAAGCAGGCGCTGGAAAAGCAGATCGGCCAGGAGGAAGCGGAAGCGGCGCGTAAGGCGTTGGAGCAGGAACAGCAGGCATCCAGAGCGGCCATTGAAGCCGAGCTTGTAAAGGCGGCCAGGGAGGCCAGTGAGACGGCTGGAGTAAACCCGAGAAGGCAAATTGCTGCTGCGCAAGAGGGTGAAGAGGAGGATAAGTGATGGAACGGAAGGTGTTTGAGCTTGGGGATATTGTGCTAATGAAGAAGCCTCATCCCTGCGGGACCAATGAGATGGAGATTATCCGCATGGGGATGGACATCCGTATTAAATGCACCGGCTGCCAGCATAGTGTGCTGGTTCCCCGCGCGAAGTTTGAGAAGAACCTTAAAAAGGTGCTCCGCTCAAAGAGTGCTTCAACAGGGACTGAAACACAGAATATTTAAGCTTGCAAAAGTAAAGGCATCATGATACAATAGGTCTTGCTGCGGAGAGGTACCCAAGAGGCCCAAGGGGGCTGACTCGAAATCAGTTAGGCGTGTCAAAGCGTGCGTGGGTTCGAATCCCACCCTCTCCGCCACTACAGCATTTTATAACATTACCCTTCAGACCTTCGCTGCTGCGGAGGTTTTTTTGTTGCCTCGATAAATCAATGCGGTGTTGTTTGTGCAACGCAAAAAGGAAGATCCTTGCGGATCTTCCTTCAGAGGCAGTACATCAATGATGTTCGGATTATTTCTGTCTAAAGCCGCTAAAGCGCTGGGTATTGCAAAAGCTGATGCCTTTTTAAAGATAAGAAAGTTTAGGTTGCGCCATAACTTTGGCTTTATCTTTCACGCAGATACGGACACCGTCCAATGAGGACGGAGAAGCCGTTTCTGCTTGAGGGCCAGCTTCACGGTTCCCGGGTGACAATAGTTGCTGAATCAGAATCCCAGTGATTGTGTTCGTCTACGACGTACAACGGAACCACACCTCTCTTTTGTACTGCCTGGGTTTATTATGTGCTTTTGTTCATGTTTTATACATCTCCGGAAAAATTAATGGACACGCGCCTTCTCGACCTTTTTCCACTTGCGGTCCTTATTGGTGGTCTCAGGGAAAATGTCGCCTTTCTCCATTGTAATCCGCTTCGGATTCTGGATTTGAGTGTGGAAGCTGCGCGCTTCGCCTACCTCTGTGTATACACCGGGATTCGGTGCACGGTCCCCTTTTTCATACTCTGTCTGCTCGCCCATTATAATTCCTCCTGTTCAAGAGTTATAATTACAGGTCTATTGTGCACAGCAGAGGAAGGCTTCATGTAGCTAAAAAGTACCTGCGGGATCTGTTGTATGATATTGCTTGCAATCAGCTGAGCAATTTGGTAAACTGATTTGGTGCGAGTCTATGTTTGTGCTCGTTCCTTGCTCCTGACATGATCAGGGGCCGAAGACCATAAGGAGGTGAAATTTATGCGCAAATATGAAGTGATGTACATTATTCGTCCTGATATTGAACAAGAAGCCGTTCAAGCAGCAGTCGAAAAATTCCAAGGCATCATCTCCAACGGCGGGGAAATTACAAAGCACGATGTGCAGGGTAAACGCCGTCTTGCGTATGAGATCAAGAAATTCCGTGATGGCGTTTATGTATTGGTTAACTTCACTGCAGAACCTGCAGTAGTTACTGAGCTTGAGCGTATCATGAAGATTTCCGACGAAGTAATTCGTTATCTCATTACGAACGACGTTGCCTAAGATCGAGACAAGCTTTGTAACAAATCGCGTTTAAGGAGGGGATTGTATTGTTGAACCGTATCATTCTGATCGGTCGGTTGACCCGTGACCCGGAACTTCGTTATACTCCTGCTGGTGTTGCCGTAACACAGTTTACGCTTGCCGTAGACCGTAACTTTACGGGCCAGAACGGTGAACGCGAAGCGGACTTCATCCCGGTAGTAACCTGGAGACAGCTGGCTGAGACCTGTGCCAATTATTTGCGCAAAGGACGTCTGGCAGCCGTAGAAGGACGCATCCAAGTACGGAATTACGAGAATAACGAAGGCAAACGTGTATACGTAACTGAAGTTATTGCTGATAATGTCCGTTTCCTGGAATCCTCGCAGAACCGTGAAGGCGGAAATGCACCAAGCGGCGGAAGTATGCCTGAAGAGCCTGCCTATGGCGGCGGTAACGGCGGTAACAGTGCACGCGGAAATAACAACAATTTCTCGCGCAGCAACAATAATCAAGATCCTTTTTCGGGCGATGGAAAACCGATCGATATATCGGACGATGATTTGCCATTTTAATAAGGAAGGACTGAAAAGAACATGGCTTTCAAACAAAGAGAAGGCGGAGACAACGACAAAAGACCGGCACGTCGTGGTGGACGCAACAAGCGCAAAAAAGTGTGCTACTTCACTGTGAACAAAATTACTCACATTGACTATAAAGACACTGAGCTTCTCAAGAAGTTCATCAGCGAACGCGGAAAGATTTTGCCGCGTCGTGTAACAGGTACAAGTGCAAAATACCAACGCGCTCTGACCATTGCTGTAAAACGCTCGCGTCAAATCGCGCTGCTGCCTTACACAACGGAATAGGACGTTTTATAAAGCAGCCGGCATAGCCGGCTGCTTTTTTGCTGCGTTCCGGGCGGAATTTCAGCAGCAAACACAGACTTGGTAGCTTTTACTGCAATTGTATATAATAAAAGCAATGACGGCTGCATACTGCACCTGTCCTATCAAATTCCCTGGAGGCATGATCATGATCAGTGCAAGCCCTTATGTAATAATTGAAAATGTGCGGGAATCGGTGGAGTATTACCAGAGCGTATTCGGCGGTGAAATTAAGGTGCTGAATGAGCATAACGGCAAGCTGCTGCATGCTGAGCTGCACCTCGGGTCCAGCCTGATCCATTTCTCTGATGATTACGGCCGCGGAGCCAAGACAGGGAATGTCAGCATCATCATGGCACTGGATAGTGAAGAAGAGCTGCGCACGATCTACGGAAAGCTGGTAGAAGACGGCGGAAAGGTACAGGTAGAGCTGCAAAAAACCTTTTTTGGCGCACTGCATGGACAAGTATCGGATGTCAGAAACGGAATCACATGGGTGTTTAATTATTTCGCCGGGAATTGACGTGCTTAGCAGAATGTAGTAAATTACAGGTATCCTATAACTAAAGGGGAAATTTTGATGTCGGTGAGCGTTCTTAACTAAGCAATTTCATATCATCTGAAGGTAAGTAGCAGCAGGATCAGCTTGGGCTGAGGGCTTGCTCTGTTTAGGTATGTACTACAACGTACGTACTTAACAATTACCGTAAAGGTGGATGATTAGTTAAGAACACGCGAAGCGTCAACATTGGCCTCTTTACCGGCTATTGTTCTCTTTGTGATAAACCGTGCTCTTGAGCACGGTTTTTTCTGTTTTCCAAAGGGGCAATACCATCTAAAAGAGGGCAAGGACTGCGTTGTGCAGTCTTTGCCCTTTTTTGCGTTATTCAGGAGCAACTCAAATAACAGGCACGACCTAAAGGAGGATTACCAGTGAATACAGAAAGCTTGTGCACACTCGGATATGAGGAAATTAAGCAGGAGGTTATGCGGCATGCGGTCTCTTATGAAGGGAGAAGGCTGGCAGGAGAGCTTGTCCCGATGATCTATCTGCCGGCAATACACAGGGCGCTCGAGGAAACAGAGGAGGCCAAGGAGCTGCTGGAGCGCGGAGCAAGCATTCCCTTGCCTTCGCTTGAGGGGATTGAATGGATCATCTCGCTCATGGGCACAGGATATTTGTACAATGAGCAGGACTTCACGGCGATTGCCACTTTTCTGAACAGCTGCAGCCAGCTGCGCAAATACATGGCCTCCAAGGAGCAGAGCGCACCGCGGATCGCAGCTTATGGGGCTTCACTACAGGAGCTGCGGCTGTTAAGGGACGAAATTGAGCGCTGCATCCGGTTTGGTGTAATTGATAGCCAGGCGAGCAAAGGGCTGGAGCGGGTGCGGAAACGGCTGACTGTGGCCAAGGAACGGCTGCAGCGCAAGCTGGAGAGTATTATGTCCCGGCATCAGTCTATCCTGCAGGAGAGTCTGGTCAGCATGCGGGGAGGCAGGTACGTTATTCCAGTGAAAAGAGAGTACCATAAGCAGGTAAAAGGCGCTGTGCTCGATCAGTCGACAAGCGGACAGACGGTCTTTGTAGAGCCTTATGAAGTTGCTGCTCTGCAGGGCGAGCTTGAGCTGCTTGCAGCAGAGGAGGCCAGAGAGGAAGGCATTATCCTGAGTATGCTGAGCGGCCTTGTAGAGCGGGAACAGGAGGCGCTGCGCATTAACATTGAAGTAACAGGCACATATGATTTCATCTTTGCCAAGGCTAAATATGCCCGGACTATAGGGGCGCGGAGGGTAGCCTTGAATGACCGGGGATTTCTGCGAATGAACGGCGGCAGGCATCCCGAGCTGAAGAGCATGGTGCCGGTCAGTCTGGAGTTCGGACATGGTTATAAGTCGCTGATCGTTACAGGCCCCAATACCGGCGGGAAAACGGTTGTCCTCAAGACACTGGGACTGCTGGCGGCTATGGTGCAATCCGGTTTACTGGTTCCTGTAGAGGAACAGAGTGAGTTCGCTGTGTTCAGAGAAATTATCAGTGTAATCGGAGACGGACAGAGCCTTACCCAGTCGCTGAGCACCTTCTCAGCCCAGATGAAGAGCATCGAAGGGATGCTGCGTAACGCAGGCAGCGGCGTGCTGCTGCTGATCGATGAGCTGGCCGCGGGAACCGACCCGGGCGAAGGCTTTGCCCTCTCAATCGCCATCCTCGAAGAGCTGAACCGCAAGGGGGCCAATATTGTCGTCACCACACATTTTAATGAGTTAAAAGCGTTCGCAGCCTCTACACCGGGATTCGAAAATGCGCGGATGGAGTTCGACAAGCACACACTGCAGCCGCTCTATAAGCTGACCATCGGAGAGGCTGGCGAGAGCTACGCCCTGCAGATTGCTGAGAAGCTCGGTATCCCGTCAGAGGTAATTAAGCGGTCCCATGAGCTTGCAGGCCAGCAGAGGCCGACGGGGAGCCGGATAACTGCTGACGGCGCGGCCATAAAGGCTCGTACCAGATATAAGACGGACAGAAGCAATGTGGCTGGGGCTGAAGCCGAGCAGCGTGAGGGCAAGCCGCCTGAGGACGCAAAAGCTGCAGGCCAAGGCTTTGAAATCGGAGATGCGGTATATATCAGCTCGCTTAATCGGACTGGAATTGTCTATGCGGGGCAGGACAATATGGGGATTGTCGGAGTAATGGTGCAAAAAGAAAAATTGCGGATAAACCATAAACGGCTGAAGCCGTATCTGTCAAAGGATGAGCTGTATCCTGAAGACTATGATTTTGATATTCTTTTTGAGAGTAAAGAAAACCGGAAAAAGCGCAAGCTGATGCGGAAAAAACATGTGGAGGGACTTAGCATTATCCATACGGAAGAAGAGGTGTGAACTGCCCGTACAGCGTTAAGGTCTGCCTGAAAAGGCGGGCCTTTTCATATGCATAAAATAGCGTCCGATCCGGCCGTCTCCAATTATTGACTTCCCATTCTGCCTGATATTCGTTATTCTCTAAGTTGGAGCTGATAAAATTCATAAATTCAAAATTTACGCATTCTATGATATATATAACTTAATATGGAATGGAATTGGAATTATACACATTTTGATTTAAAATAATAGATGATAGAAAACGCTTTCATTAGTGGCTGTACCCTAGAAAGGAAGAACTACATGCATAAATCCAAGATCGGCACACTGCTGCTGTTGATTACCTGTATATTAACAGCATGCAATGGCGCGGGGACAAGCAGTGATTCCTACGCGGTACGTTACAGTAAGACTGAGGAAAGGGCTGTACCGGGCGGTATTGTTACCTATGCTTATACCTCCCCGTTTCAAGGGCTGTTTGATCCGGCTTTTTTTGAAGGCGAGGATGATTCGAATGTACTTGATTTCATTACTGAGGGCATGTTCACGGTAAGGGATGACCTGACGACTGTCCCCAATATCGCATCCTGGAGAGAATCCGAGGACCACACGGTGTTCACCTTCAAAATCAGGCCGGGTGTCCGCTGGCATAACGGGGATGAGCTGACCGTTGAGGACTGGAAGTTTGCCCTTGAGACGATTGCCAGCCCGGACTACACAGGCCCGCGGTATTACAGCGTAGAGATGATTAAAGGGGTTGAAGCCTATCACAGGGGAGAAACGGACGAACTGTCGGGGATCAAGGTCGTTGACCCGTATACTTTAAAGATCACGATGAACTCCGCCCGGGTAAATACCATTGACAATCTGTGGCCGTACCCGATGAATAAGAAATATTTTGATGGCGTCGCAGTAAAGGATATGGCGGACAGCGATCAGGTGCGCAAAAGACCGATCGGCATAGGCCCGTTTGAGGTGGAGGAGATTCAGCCAGGCCAGCTTGTCCGGATGAAGCGGTTCGATCACTATTATAAAGGCAAGGCGCTGCTGGACGGAATTAACTACACCGTTGTCAAAGACAGCGAGTTAACCGGTCTGCTGGAGAATGGCAGCATTGATATCGCAACGATAACAAGGGATACCTATTCCG
Organism: Paenibacillus sp. FSL R7-0345; assembly: GCF_038595055.1. Taxonomy (NCBI): domain Bacteria; kingdom Bacillati; phylum Bacillota; class Bacilli; order Caryophanales; family Paenibacillaceae; genus Paenibacillus; species Paenibacillus sp. FSL R7-0345. The sequence goes on along the minus strand of NZ_CP152002.1, from coordinate 6,958,746 downwards.
CACTGAAGCAGCTTGACCACATAACGCTTATGCAATCGGCAGAATTGTCATATGAATACATAGGCTTCAAATTCGGGCAGTGGGATGAGGCGGCGCAGCAGAACGTGATGGACAATCCTAAGTTTGCCGACAAGCGTCTGCGTCAGGCGATGTATTACGCGCTTAACCGTCAGGACATCATTGACCGCTTTTCTTACGGGCTGGGCGAGCTGATTGAGACTCCGGTTCCCAGCACCAGCTGGGCGAAGATACCCGACACTGAAATTAACACTTATCCGTTTGACCCGCAAAAGGCAGAGGAGCTGCTTGATGAGGCAGGCTATGCCGATATTGACGGTGACGGCTGGCGTGAGGACGCTGCGGGGCAGAAGCTCGTTATTCATTATGATGCCATGAGCGGCAGCAAAACAGCAGAGGAACGGACAAAGGCAATTATTCAGGACTGGCGCGATGTCGGGCTTGATGTGCGGCTTAACGGCGGGCAGCTTAAGGAGCTGAACCTCTTTTATGAGGCAGTGGAGAACGATGATCCTTCAGTGGAATTGTTTAACGGGGTCTGGGGGCTGGCCAGTGATCCCGATCCTTCCGGACTGTGGCGGGCATCTGATCTGTGGAATTATTCCCGGTGGTCCTCTGAAGCCAGTGACGAGCTGATCCGTGAAGGCGTAGAGACCAAGGCATATGACAGGGAATACCGGAAGCAGATTTACCACGAATGGCAGCAGCTGGTTAATGATGAGGTGCCGATGATCTTTTTTGCTGAAAGGACGAATATTACCGCTGTGGGCGAACGCCTGCAGGGAGTGCGTGTTAATTCAATCAGCAATATCAATGAGCCGGATAAATGGTGGATTAAATAATGCTGTAGGCTTGGCTTGGCAGGACCGGGGTTTTAGCGGCAGGTATGCTGCGGACCGGTGGTTTTGCTTTTTTTTTGCGAAAATAGAATCAAAACCTGATTTGGCACGTCATATACTTTAGGAATGAGCGGCGGCTGCTTATCAAAATTGTCGTTTTTTGTTATTTCTTTTTGCAGGCCAAGTGATTACAATAGAAATATTGTTTGTGTCAAAGCCGTTTTCCAGGTTTATTCTACAATTAGAATGACCCTAATTCCTGAAAGGGGGAACACTAAACACCGGATAGGGCAAAGAAACAACATCCGAGAGAAGTCCGGACATGAGCGCCTGGCAGGATGCGGGCAGCCATTGTAAATAGATCGCAAGCAATGATTTTATTCCACCATAAAGAAGGAATTTATTTTATGAATATGAAAAAGATGAAGAAAAGGTATATCGCCCTTATAGCGCTGGTCGTCATTATCGCAGGAGGATTTCTGTTCCAGAAGCAGCTTGCCGTTCTGGCCTTTGACCTGTTTCTCTCTGACCGGGTAGAGGCGAAGCTGGAAAAGGAATCCTATGTGCCGCTGGATAAGGATAGTACAACTACTGTTAAACCGGAGCCTGTTGTATTTAAAAGCGACCCGTTCTCGCTGATGCTGCTCGGAACGGACCAGCGCGGCAATGAAACTGCACGCTCGGATACGATGATCTACGCCGTTGTCCGTCCTGAGGATTATAAGCTTCTGCTGATCTCGATTCCCCGGGATACGTACACGGAAATTATCGGACACCGCGATAACAAAAAAGATAAAATCACCCATGCCTATGCGTTCGGCGGCCAGCAAATGGCTAAGGATACACTGGAAGCCCTGCTCGGACATGATATTCAGTATTATGCCACCATTAACTTTCAGGGCTTGAAGGATGCGGTTGATGCCATCGGCGGCGTTCCGCTGCCCATCAAGAAGGATATTGTCAACAAAGGTGCCGATCACGAGAAATTCACTATTGTAGGCGGCAAGTCGAATTACAGCGGTGAAGAAGCGCTCAATTACACCCGTTACCGGGAGGACAGCGATTTTAACCGGACCAAGCGTCAGCAGGTCTTTATTGATGTAGTTGCGAATAAAATGTTATCGATCAGCCAGATCGGCAAAATTCCTGAGCTGCTCGATATTATGGGCGAGAACTTCAAGACAGATATGGAGCCGTCACTGATTATCAGCCTGGCCAAGAAGTTCATGGGCGGTAAAGATATGGATATCTCCAGCTTTACCGTTATGGGCGAAGGCAAAAAGATCGACGGTGTGTATTATGATATCGTTGATGAAGAGGATTTGAGCGAAGCACAGGCCATGATTGATAACTGGATGAGTGCCAGCACACCGGTCAGCCAGCTGATTGAGCCCGGAAAAGCCGCTAATGCACTGGAGCCTAAGGCTACAGCCACAGCAGAGTAATCCCCGGGAAATACCATAGCAGTACAATGCAGCAGCCATGTGTAATGTTAGTGGCTGCTGCTTACTGTCTTCGTGGTATAATGAAGTGGAACTACTCGCCGGGTGAAACGTATTACTACGGGTGCCCTTAGAAGCAGGGTTAATTCCTTCGGAATTCTTTGAGGAGGATCAGGAGATGAATATTGCGTTTTTTTTACTTCCTAAACAGGAGGTGGCCTGCGTTACGCTGGATTCGACGCTGCGCCAGACCCTGGAGAGGATGGAATATCACCGCTATACTGCAGTGCCTATTCTGAACAGAGACGGTGAATATGCCGGGACAGTGACGGAAGGTGATCTGTTGTGGTACATGAAGGATTCAGGCGGAACGGTTACTTTTGAGAATGCTTCCAAATTTCTGCTTAAGGATGTGCCGCTGCGGATGAACAATCTGCCGGTCTCGATCGACGCAGATATGGAGGATCTGATTAATCTGGCCAAGGTGCAGAACTTTGTGCCGGTGGTCGATGATATGAACCGCTTCATCGGTATTGTCCGCCGCAGCCAGATTATTGAGTACTGTGAAAAGGTTGTTTCACGGCAATCGCAGGCACAGGCGCAGGAATCATTATAATTTTTGAGTGATTACAGTAAGCAGATGGGAACACTAAGGCCTGTATTTCCGGCATATTACGGAATGCGGGCCTTTTTTGAAAGGCTTCAAGAGGCAGGCTTTTGCCTGAGGTGCGTCCCGTGTGACCGGGAAATATTTATGCTATAATGGAGAATAATGCTTTTGCCGGAGGTAGAGAGACGTGCCCAATGTGCCGAGGGATATGGATGTAGCTAAACGCGCCAAGGTAATTGAGTGGTTAAAGACCGAAGTGATTGACCAAGTCTCACGGCTGTTTAAAGCGCTTTGGGAAGGAAGTACCGCCCGTGTCGGTGACAGCCTGGCCAGCCTGATTATGAGCTCCTACATATTGGGGCGCCGGCTGGGTATTCCTTACCGCGAGCTTGATGATCTGCTGCTGGAGAAGCTGAGAAAGCACAAGCAGGAAGGGCATCAGCTTGAAGAATGGTACCAGGATATATCTGCATTAGAAGAACATATGCGTAAGAGGTGAAAACTGTTGAAATTCCGCTGGACATCTGTGGCTTGGAGCATCGCATACTTACTGCTGCTGCTATCCCTATCCACCCCGCTGCTCATTATTACTACACTATTTCTGATTATTCCGGCTGTAGTGCTGTTCACTACGCTGAACACGAAACAGTTTATTCTTCATCTGTTACCGGTCCTGCTGATCGTAGGCCTGATTACACCTGTTTATGTGCTGTTAGCGCTCTATTTCCTGATTCCTGCGCTTGTTATGGGAAGATGGTACAAGAAACGCGCCACGGCATTGTCCACCATTCTGGCCGGAACTATCACGATTCTCGGGCAGTTCCTGCTGCTGCTGGTCTTGGGTACGGCGCTGTTTGATTTTAGTCTTACCGGATATGTGACGGATACGGTGCAGATGATTGCAGACATTCTGGCTGAACTCGGTACAGGCAACCCGTTGGCCAGCGAATTCATTCTCACATCCAAAGATGTAAGTGATATCAGCTTTATGACCATACAGGTTATTCCTATAACGCTGATCATGAGCTCTTTTATAATGGCTGTAATTACCCATTCCATCGTCCGCCCTATACTTAACAGTATGGAATATGCGGTTCCAAGACTGAAGCCTGCACGTGAATGGAGACTCTCCAGATCGTTTATCTGGTACTACCTGATCGGCGTTATCCTCAGCTTCATCTTTGGCAATTCGGACAGCGGCTTTATGCCGATGATTAGTGCCAACCTGATGCCGCTGCTCCAGGCTGTCTTTATCATCCAGACGATCGGCTTTATGTTCTATATTGTGCATCAGCTTAAATGGAGCAAGGTTATAGCGATTGTGCTGTCACTGCTCGTTCTCTGGATACCGGGACTATGGATTATCGGTGTTATCGACATTGCCTTCCCGTTGCGGGAGTTTGTGAAGAAATCGAAACGATAGGGTGAGAGGTCATGCCTAAATTTCTGCAAAGACGCTGGCACGGCTATCATACCGTATGGGCGTTCCTGCTGATGCTGGTCCTTATTATCATTGTCAGCAGCTATAACTGGGTTCTGGGTGTGGCCAGCCTGTTTCTGGCTGGCACGCTGTGCTTCTCGATGCTGCAGGCGGAGCTCTCATTCCGGCGCAATCTGGTGGAGTATATCAACGGGCTGTCCTTCCGGATCAAGCGGGTTGAGGGCGAGGCGGTCAGTATGCTTCCGCTCGGCATCATCCTGTACAGTGAGGACCGCACTGTGGAGTGGCATAACCGTAATGCCGGTGATATCTTTAGCCGTAAAACCCTGGTGGGGGAAGAGCTCCAGGAGCTCATGCCCGATGTTGTGCCTGCACTGGCTGCAGGCGGACCTGTGAAAAGGGAGGCCGCCCGGGATATCGGCACACTGAAGGATGTGAGGCAGGAGTTCACAGTGGATGACCGGCATTACCAGGCGGTGATCATTCCAAGCGAACGCATGCTGTACCTTTACGATATTACGGAGCTTGTCGTGCTTCGTGAACGTTATGAGGAAGAGAAGCTGGCCATCGGTATTGTAATGATGGACAATCTGGATGAAGCGGCACAAGGCATGGATGACCAGCAGCGTACCTCACTGATTGCCAAGGTGGCAAGCGAGATTACGGAATGGAGCAAGCAATTCGAAGTCTATCTGCGGCGGCTGTCGTCAGAGCGGTATCTGATGCTGCTTAATCACCGCAGCCTCCAGGCGCTGGAAGAGAGCCGGTTCGTCATTCTCGACGAAATACGCGAGATGACAGCTGATCTTAAGGTGCCGATGACGCTGAGCATCGGGCTTGCCTATGGCTCGGAGTCTGCCAGTGAGCTTGGGGCGCTGGCGCAATCCAGCCTGGATATGGCGCTGGGACGAGGCGGCGATCAGGCTGCTGTGAAGGCAGGGCAGCGTCTCTCCTTCTACGGCGGCAAGAGCAATGCGGCCGAGAAGCGGACCAGAGTCCGGGCCAGAGTTATTGCCCATGCGCTGCGCGACCTGATGCAAGAGAGTGACCGGGTGCTGATTATGGGGCACCGCACGCCGGACATTGATGCGATCGGTGCATCAATCGGCCTGCTGAAGGCAGCGCAGATGTACAATGTAGAAGCCAGTATTGTTATGGAGGGGCCCAATCCGTCGATAACCCGGATGCTGGAGCAGATTAAAAAGGATGAGGAGCTGTACCGGAACTTCATTACTACAGAGCAGGCTCTGCAGATGATGACCGAGCATACACTGCTGATCGTTGTAGATACCCATAAGTCCTCTATGACAATGGAGCCGCGGCTCGTACAGTATGCCAGCCGCATTGTAGTCGTTGACCACCACCGGCGGGGCGAGGAGTTTATCAATGATGCCGTGCTCGTTTATCTGGAGCCGTACGCATCTTCAACCTGTGAGCTTGTAACAGAGCTATTGCAGTATATTCACGACAAGATCAAGCTTAGCCCGCTGGAGGCGACGATGCTGCTGGCCGGTATTACGGTGGACACGAAGCATTTTGCCCTCCATACCGGCTCACGCACATTTGAGGCAGCAGGCTTCCTGCGGCGGATCGGTGCGGATACGATCCTGATCCAGCGCATGCTTAAGGAGGATCTGCAGGAGTATATCTCCAAAGCCGAAATTATCAAGCATGCGCGGATGGTGTATGATCATATTGCACTGGTTGTAACGTCACCGGGCATGAAGATCCCGCAGCTGCTGATTGCCCAGACTGCAGATACACTCCTGGGCATGACGAACGTGGTAGCATCCTTTGTCATCAGCGAGCGTCCTGACGGACTGATCGGCATCAGCGCCCGCTCACTGGGACGGATGAACGTGCAGGTCGTGATGGAGAAGCTGGGTGGCGGCGGACACCTGTCCAACGCGGCGGTGCAGCTTGAAGGAACCTGTAAGGAAGCAGAGGCCAGACTGCTTGAGGTACTGGCGGAAATTGAAGCGAAAGAGGGGCTGTTCGAATGAAGGTCATTTTTATAAAAGATGTTAAGGGTCAAGGTAAAAAAGGTCAGGTTAAAGAGGTATCTGAAGGTTATGCAACGAACTTCCTGCTGCCGCGCGGGCTGGTTCGTGCAGCTACTGACGGCAACGTAAAGACACTGGAGAACCAGGCTGCCGCTGAGCAGCGCAAGAAGGATCAGGAGAAAGAGGAAGCGGTACAGCTTGGCAAGAAGCTGGACGAGCTGACCCTGACGCTCAAAGCCAAATCAGGTGAAGGCGGCCGGCTGTTTGGAGCCATTACCAGCAAGCAAATCGCTGAGACGCTGGCGGCAACCCAGGGAATCGTTATCGACAAACGCAAAATTGAACTGAACGATCCAATCCGCCATATTGGCACATTCCAGATTCATGTGAAGCTGCATACTGAAGTAAAGGCTAACCTCACGGTTCAGGTAACGGAGGAGTAAAATGGGTGGAGATCTCTTTTTCGATCGGATCCCCCCGCAGAATCTGGAGGCGGAGCAGGCCGTACTAGGTGCTGTTCTGCTCAATGATGAGGCGCTGATTACAGCGATGGAGCGGGTACAAACCGAAGACTTCTACGACAAACCGCATCAGATGATCTTTGAGGCGATGGTGCAGCTCGGAGAAGAGAGCCAGCCGATTGACCTGATTACACTGACCTCCCGCCTTCAGGATAAGGGAGAGCTTGAGGATATCGGCGGTGTCAGCTATCTGGCTAAGCTGGCGCATGCAGTGCCGACCGCAGCCAACGTGGACTACTATGCCCAGATCATTGAAGAAAAGGCGATGCTGCGGCGGCTTATCCGTACAGCAACGCAGATTGTCAGCGAAGGTTATACCGGCGGTGAAGATGTAGGCATTATGCTGAGCGATGCCGAGCGGCGGATTCTGGAAATTTCCAACCGCCGCAGCGGCAGCGGCTTCATCGCTATTCGTGATGTAGTCATGGAGGTATTTGACCGTGTTGAGCTCCTCCATCAGAATAAAGGCGGTACTTCGGGAATCCCGAGCGGCTTTGTCGATCTTGACCATATGACTAACGGCTTTCAGCGCAATGACCTGATCATTGTTGCTGCCCGCCCATCTGTCGGCAAGACGGCGTTTGCCCTGAATATAGCCCAGAATGTAGCGGTCCGTGCCAAAGAGACCGTAGCTATTTTCAGTCTGGAAATGTCAGCAGCGCAGCTGGTGCAGCGTATGATTTGCGCCGAAGCGAATCTGGATGCCAATGTGATGCGTACCGGTGAATTCAAAAATGATGATGACTGGTCCAAGCTGACGATGGGCATCCAGGCCTTGGGCGAGTCAGAAATCTACATCGATGACACTCCGGGAATTACGGTTACCGATATCCGTGCCAAATGCCGCAGACTGAAGAAGGAAAAGGGCCTTGGCATGATTGTCATCGACTACCTGCAGCTGATTCAGGGGCGGGGAAAGGCCGGGGAGAACCGTCAGCAGGAGGTCTCCGAGATTTCCCGTACACTGAAGCAGATTGCCCGTGAGCTGGATGTGCCGGTCATTGCCCTGTCCCAGCTCAGCCGCGGTGTAGAGCAGCGTCAGGATAAACGCCCGATGATGAGTGACCTTCGTGAGTCCGGTTCAATCGAGCAGGATGCCGATATCGTAGCCTTCCTGTACCGTGATGATTACTATAACCAGGACACGGAGAAGAAAAATATCATTGAAATCATTATTGCCAAGCAGCGTAACGGCCCGGTGGGCACCGTAGAGCTAGTGTTTTTGAAGAACTTTAACAAGTTCGTCAACTACGAGCGGGCGCACGCCGAACCGTTTGCAGGTTAGGCAGTTTAAGCACAATATCCGAACGATCATACATTTACTTGTGTGATCGTTCGTTTTTATTTGACTTTGAAAAGTACCGCTGTTACACTGGTTATTGTGCTTTAGCGGGTTAAACCCGCATAGCGTCCGGAGGGCTGCGTACATAAGATTGCTGTACAGAGCCCATATTATTATAAATAATGGTGCTAAAGCTGGCACCAACGGAGGAATGAATATGTCAACGGTAGTCGTCGTGGGAACACAATGGGGAGACGAAGGCAAAGGGAAGATCACAGACTTTCTGGCAGAGAGCGCAGATGTGGTCGCCCGTTATCAGGGGGGCAACAATGCCGGTCACACGATTCTGATTGACGGTAAGAAGTTCAAGCTGAGCCTGATTCCATCTGGTGTATTTTATAAAGAGAAGACTTGTGTAATCGGTAACGGAATGGTCATCAATCCTGAAGCCCTGATCCAAGAAATTAATTATATTCATGAAAATGGCTTTGATACGAAGAATCTGGTCATCAGCGACCGCGCCCATGTTATCATGCCGTACCATATGCTGCTGGATGCGCTGGAAGAAGACCGCAAGGGTCCGAACAAGATCGGAACGACCCGCAAAGGGATTGGCCCTGCTTATATGGACAAAGCCGCCCGTAACGGTATCCGGATTGCTGATCTGATGGATGCCGAGGAATTCGAGCTGAGACTGCGTCATCTGGTGACTGAGAAAAACCAGGTAATTACGCAGGTATACGGCGCAGAGCCGCTTGATGTAGAAGAGATTCTGACAAAATATCTGGAATATGCAGAGGTGCTGCGCGGTTATGTAACAGATACCTCCGTTATTCTGAATGATGCAATCGATGCTGATCACAAAGTATTGTTCGAGGGCGCGCAGGGTGTCATGCTGGATATCGACCAGGGAACTTATCCGTTCGTAACTTCCTCCAATCCGTCTGCTGGCGGCGTATGTATCGGTTCCGGCGTAGGCCCGTCGAAGATCAAGCAGGTCATCGGTGTTGCCAAGGCTTACACTACACGTGTTGGAGACGGCCCGTTTCCTACTGAGCTTAATGATGCAACCGGCGATGCGATCCGCGAGACCGGACATGAGTACGGCACAGTAACCGGACGTCCGCGCCGTGTAGGCTGGTTCGACAGTGTTGTTGTGCGCCACGCCCGCCGCGTAAGCGGAATTACCGGATTGTCGCTTAACTCGCTGGACGTGCTTAGCGGACTGGAAACCGTCAAGATCTGCACAGGCTACAAATACCGCGGAGAGATCATTACCCACTATCCGGCCAGCCTCAAAATGCTGGCTGAGTGTGAAGCGGTGTATGAAGAGCTTCCTGGCTGGAGTGAGGATATCACCGGTGCCAAAACACTGGCTGACCTTCCGGCTAACACCCGCCGTTATGTTGAACGTGTGTCCGAGCTGACAGGTATTCCGATTGCTATCTTCTCGGTTGGACGAAACCGGGAGCAGACTAATCAAGTGCTGCCGATTTACGTATAATAGACCGTTTATAATCATGAGGACCCCTGCCGGGGTCCTTTTTGCATTCCCTGAGTGCTTCACTCTGCTCAGCATTAATACGTTTCCCGCCGCGCAATATGGTCAATACTGGGATTATAAAGCGGTAAAGGACTAATTCTCCGGAGATGGAGTCTGACAGAGTGCAAGGGAGCGATGAAGATGAAGTTGGTAAAAAGTGCACTTGGCATATGCCTGATTGTTGTACTGGCCAGCGGGCTGTCCGTATTGACCACTGCCTATGTGGTGAATACCTATATTCAGTCGGTGCTGGCAAGCTTTGATATTAAGCTGGACAGCCCGGCGCCGGGGATCGGCGGCTTTGTGAAGAGTCTGACGGGAATGGGCAGCAAGGCTGATTCAGGTGAGCTCACCGGCCAGCAGGATGAAGAGAATTCCGGAGAAATTCCGGCCAAAGAAGACGATAAGGCGGTCGAGGAGAAAGTGCCAGAGGATGCTGTAGCCGTTATGGGACAGCCGGCGGAGGAAGATACAGCTGATGCGGCGGGTGAGGATCAGCAGCTTGTGATGACGCCCGGTGCCATGAGTGAGATGAAGGATAGTATACCGGAAGAGGACAAAGTGGGTATCTTCAATATTCTGATGACAAAGCTTCCGCAGGAGGAGATGCAGGCGATCTCTACGGCAATGGAGGACGGTCTGACTGAAGCCGAAGTTAAGGAAATACAGGAGGTTATTGCCAAATACGTAAATCAGGATGAATATGAGCTCTTGATGAAAATGCTTACACCAGAATCATCTGGAAATCCATAATTTTCAAAATTGTCACGCAATAGACACAGGAATCCTGTTTAAAACGGATATTCTCTATAAAAACCCGCGATAAACGCGGGTTTTGCTGTGTACACAAAGTTGAAATTTTTCTCCCGGCTATGGTACAGTAAAAAAGGACTAGAAGGGGTTAATTTTTTGTAACCTTTTAGATGCTTAAAGGCTCAGTTTTTTTACTCGTCATATTTATAACATACAAGATGATCATCCGCGCTAATGTAGAGAGAACAATAGATGCAGCAGAATATATAAAAGGGGTCGCAAAACAAGCTTGTCCGCTTCCAAAGCGGACTGAACGGGCAGATTGAAAGGGAGAGTTTCATGAAGGGATTTAAGTTCATGCGCCGGATGGGGAAGCTGCGGGGCAGCGAAGAAACATCCGCAGGATCCGGTGCAGAGAGTCAACAGGGCACCCGTGCCTCCGGCGCAGCTATTGTCTTTCATCAGGAACCCAGACCGCGGAGATTGCGGCGTTCCTGGATTGCGGCGTCTGCCGGGCTGGTGCTTCTGTCTGCTTTTCTAATCGGGGCAGAGAAGAAATACGTAGCCGCCAATACAGTCACCTATTACAAGGTGCTGGTGAAGGGCGAGGAAATCGGCAAGATCAGCCAGGAGTCTGAGCTGAACCAGCTGTTTGAACAGAAACGCGAGGAATATCAGACCAAGTATCCGGATACTTTGATGGTTCTGCAGACAGACGGAATTACTACCAAGGAAGAAGCGGCTTATAAGCCGGAGGTAGATACTTCAGCTACGCTGGACAAGCTGGATAGCCTGCTCAAAGCCTATGCAGTTGGTGTGCAGCTGACTGTAGACGGCAAATCAATCGGCATTGTTAAGGATCAGGAAACAGCCAATGCTGTTCTGCAGGGTGTGAAGGAGCACTATCTTCCGGCGGCAGCGGAAACAACGGGCGCACAGCTGAAGAGGACGGCTGCAACAAGCAAAACGGCAGCTTCTGCGGATGCTGGGAAGGTAGATTCAGCCTCCATTCAGGAAGATGTAACGATTGTTCCGGTCAAGGCTGACCCGAACAAGGTGCTAACACTGGAGGAAGCTGTTAAGAGGCTGACTGAAGGCGAGGTACAGCCGCTTGTCTACACTGTAGAGGAAGGCGATACCGTTTCCGGAATTGCCAAACGGTTCAGCATCACTCAGGCTGATATATTCCGCAACAACCCTACAGTGAAGGAGCTCACGATGCAGATCGGGGATGAGCTGCAGCTGACGGTGCCGCAGCCGGAGCTTACTGTAGTGACGGTCGAGCAGGTATCGGAGCAAGTGGTTACCGAACCCGAGGTTGTAGTCCGCACCAGCGATCTGCTGGAAGCTGGCAGGAGGAAGGTTGTACGTCCCGGCCAGACGGGCCTTAAGGAGATGCAGTATCGGTTAACGAAGGAAAACGGCCTGGTCGTCAAGGAAGAGTGGCTGGGACAGACTGTAGTCAAGGCTTCTCTGCCTGAGGTTGTTTACAAGGGAACAAAGGTTGCCGCTGTGGCCAAAAGCACAAAGGTTGCCAGTGAGTCCAAAAAGGCTACCGGTGAAGCAACAGGAATGTTTGCCTGGCCAGTCAGCGGCGCAACGCTGACCAGTAGCTTCGGCGAACGCTGGGGACGTTCCCATAAGGGAGTAGACCTCGTATCGGGTAACCGTACCATTAAAGCCGCCGATTCCGGAACGGTTACGTTTGCCGGGGTGCAGAGCGGGTATGGCAATGTAGTTATTATTGATCATAAGAACGGCTATGTTACTTATTACGGGCACTTGAGCAAAATATCCGTATCTGTCGGACAACGGCTTGAGCAAGGCGGAAAGATTGGCATTATGGGTAACACCGGGCGTTCAACCGGTACCCATCTGCATTTTGAAATCCGCAAGAACGGTACGGCGGTCAATCCGCTGAAATATTTGAAATAATTCATTCTTTATACCCAGCCGTCCGAAACCGTTTCGGGCGGCTTTATATTTACCCTCAGTAGGATGTGACACCAGGACAGGTATGTTAAAATAAAAGAATCAATGACAAGAATGGCGAGAAAGGTGAAGCTGAGCATATGCAGATGGGGACGATTCTGGTAGTTGACGATGAACAGCCGATTGCGGATATTTTAAAGTTCAATTTAGAAAAAGAAGGCTATGAGGTAATCTGCGCTTTTGACGGCAACAGCGCAGTAGAGCTGGCATTGTCCAAACGGCCTGATCTGATGCTGCTCGATCTCATGCTTCCCGGCAAGGACGGAATGGATGTATGCCGCGAGGTACGCCTTGCGCATCTGGATATTCCGATTATTATGCTGACCGCCAAGGACGGGGAGATCGATAAGGTGCTGGGCCTTGAGCTTGGGGCCGATGATTATGTAACAAAGCCCTTCAGCACACGTGAGCTGCTGGCCAGAGTTAAAGCTCAGATGCGGCGCCAGCATAAGCCGGTATCAGCAGGCTCACCTAATGAAACAGCCGAGAGCAAGCAGGGTGTCCAGCACTTCGGGCTGTTCGTCGATACGGATATGTACATGGTCTATAAAGACGGGGAGCCGCTGGATCTGACCCACCGTGAATATGAGCTGCTCTATTATATGATCCGCCATGCCGGTAAAGTCATGACCCGGGAGCATCTGCTGCAGGCGGTATGGGGATTCGAATACTTCGGTGATGTGCGGACTGTGGATGTAACAATCCGGCGCCTGAGAGAGAAAATTGAGGAGAATCCCAGCAAGCCGGAGTACATTTTTACCCGGCGGGGACTGGGTTATTTGATGCATAGCCCCAAAAGCGGGGGCCTGTGATGAAGAAATGGCTGTCCTTTTTCCGGACAATCCAGGCCAGGCTGACTATTATTTATGTACTGCTGATCTTGGTGGCGATGCAGCTGATTGGTGTTTATTTTGTCAGCTCGATGAAGAACTCACTGACTGAGAACTTCACCAAGGATCTGAAGGCGCGGGCGGAGATGCTGTCCATCCTGACTGCGGATAAGCTGGGCAGTGAAACGGGAACGACGGATGAGGAGACTGCGGTGGAGAGCCTGCGCGGGATGGTCAACAACCTGTACATTAACGGTGCGGAAATTCAGGTGCTGGATGCGAGCGGCAAGATTATTACGACTTCCGTTCCGTCCCAGAATGACTATGTGGGCCAGCGCAATACCCAGACCGTGGTCAGCCGGGCGTTGCAGGGGATCAGCGACAATGAGGAATATATTATTGCTGATGATAATGTGCGCAAAAAGGTGGTAGCGAAGCCGGTGCTGGCCGGCGATAAAGTCGTCGGAGCCATTTATATCGCTGCTGATATGAAGGACCTGTATGCAACGATGAGCCGGATTAACAGCGTATTTCTCTCCGGCCTGCTGCTGGCCCTGGCGCTGACGGCTGTACTATGCGTCATTCTGGCCCATACGATAACCCATCCGATTAAGGAGATGACCCGTCATGCCACTGCGCTTGCCGAAGGCAAGTTCAACCGCAGGATGCCGGAGTTTGGCAACGATGAGATCGGCCAGCTGAGCCAGGCATTTAACTATATGACAGGCCGGCTGCGCGAGGCACTGTCGCAGAATGAGGAAGAGAAGGAGAAGCTGGCCTCTATTCTGACCAATATGAGCGATGGCGTGGTTGCTACCGACGAGAGCGGCAGGGTCATCCTGATGAATACCCGTGCTGCCGATATGCTGGGATCGGAAGGTCCGCTGCCGGAGGGAGCTCCGCTTGATGAACTGCTCGGCTTGGATCATGAGCAGACAGGGTCACTTGCTGAGGGAAATGCCCAGTCGGCATTGATTCACCTGTCACCGATGGGCGGCGGAGACCCGAACATCGTACGGGTAACGTTCACTCCGATTCACCGGCGGGAAGGCGGGATCGCGGGGACGATTGCCGTGCTGCAGGATGTTACAGAGCAGGAGAATCTGGAGGAGTCACGGCGTGAATTCGTGGCCAATGTTTCGCATGAGCTGCGGACCCCGCTGACGACGATCAAGAGCTACGTGGAAGCGCTGGATGACGGGGCGCTGGATGACCAGCAGCTGGCCGTGCGGTTCGTTGGCGTTATCCGCAACGAGACGGAGCGGATGATCCGGCTGGTCACAGACCTGCTGCATCTGTCGCGGCTCGATTCCAAGGAGTCGAGCTTACGCATCCAGCAGACCGATATCTCCGAGATGCTGGAGGATGTGGCCGACCGCTTCTCGTTCCAGATCCGCCAGAAGCGGATTCACATCAGCACGATCGTGCACAAGGATGTCGCCCTGGCCTGGCTGGACCGTGACCAGATTGACCAGGTGCTGGGCAATCTCGTGTCCAATGCACTGAAATATACGCCGGAGGGCGGTAAAATCGGTCTGCAGGCAGTACTAAGCGAAGACGGAATGCTGGCCATATCCGTACGTGATTCCGGGATCGGGATTCCCAAGAAGGACATCGAGCGTATCTTTGAGCGCTTTTACCGGGTGGACAAGGCCCGTTCACGGAACATGGGCGGCACCGGCCTCGGACTTTCAATTGCCCGGGAAATTGTCAAAGCACACGGCGGTTCGATTTCCCTGCAATCGGAGCTTAACGAGGGCTCGTTAGTCACATTTACGCTGCCTCTGCTGAATCAGCAAAGGGGGAGTGAGGGATGAGGGAAAGACTCAAAACCTGGATTCTTGCTGTCCTGGTTCTCGGCAGTCTGGTAGAAAGCTATTATCTGATCTACCGGCTTCCGGGCAGTGATTCAGCGGTAATGTCCGAGAATCTGTATGTAAAAACCGATAATATGGGCCCGGAGGAAAAGGTTGAAAGCCTGCTCTATCCCGACCGGATGATTATTCATATGGGCGGGGACAAGCATACGCTGTTCTACCCTGATTCCACCTTTTATGATCTGATCTTTAACCGTCTTAAAGGCCGGAGCTTTGAAAGCTTCCAGCGGCGTTCAGTTGGGGACTTTGACTGGGACAAGATACGCAGCGAGAATGCCGGAATTGAGCTGAGCTTCGGCTCAGGCATCCCGGTTACGCTGCTGCAGCGGGTAATGCAGCTGTCCCCGGATTCGCTGTTTGAGGGAGAGAGCATTGACCGGATCTGGATTTATAATGTCAAAAATGACTCCAAGGCGCATGCCGTCTTTTTCAGCACCAGAGGTGATATTGTGTATGAGGCGGCCAAAGCGGATCTTACCGTACAGGATGTGCAGCAGCATGTTGACTTCGGTATCAACTGGACCCCTTATACGGTGGTGAACGGAGATTATTATGTGCCTGAAGAGAAGCTGGGGCTGGTTGAGGCTGAGATTCCATCCGGAATGTATACCATTGAACAGATGCAGAGCAATCTTTTCTTTGATGCGGGGAGCACCCGGTACATTCCGGAAAAAGACGGCTCCAAGATCTATACCGACAGCAAGCGCAGCCTCCAGGTGGATCAGGAGCTCAACTGGATGAGCTACAGTGACCCTGCGGCGCTGCCGGCCGGGGAGAGTACGCCTGCGAAGGATGCACTGGAGGCCGTCGATTTCGTTAATCAGCACGGGGGCTGGAACGGGACGTACCGGCTGGCTTCCACGGAAGAAGAAAAGCAGGAACGTAAGGTATCATTCCAGCAGTATTACGGCTCTTATCCGATTATGAGCCGGCCGCAGCTGCAGTACGGGGTTATTATTCTGGAGCTGCAGCAGGGCACCGTCTCTTCCTATGAGCGGTCGCTGATGTATACAGAGGAAGAGCAGGCTGTGAAGCGGATTGTAGAGCTTCCCGGTGGTGACGAGCTTAGGGCCAAGCTAACCCAGATCAGCTCAGGTTCTGCAGTGAAGGATCTGATTCCGGCGTATATACCTGTGCTGCAGCGGGAAACGCTGCGCCTTACACCGGTATGGCGGGTTACCCTAAATGATGGAAGTGTGCTTACGATCAGCTAGACGGTATAATGAATATTTGCGGAGTTATAAACATAGAGGAGGGAAAGTATGGACTGGGGCAGAGCAAAAAGTGTGCTGATTTACGCTTTTCTGGTTCTAAATCTGCTGCTGTGCTATCAGCTGTGGATGGATCTGCGCGATCAGGCCACTGCCAACCTGGATTTTACTTCCCTCTCGGCAGAGACGCAGGCCGTAATGGAACAGAAGGGCATTCGTGTACTCTGCCCGATTCCCGCGGCTACGCCTCAGCTGCCTGATATCACCTATATTTACTCCGGGGAGGAGCAGCATGATCTTCCGGTCCAGCTGAAGGAGCCTATTGACAGCGGACTGATGTACTCTTCCTTCTCAGAGCTGAGCGATGCCCTGCAGGAAGAGATTCCGGATATCGCAGGCTACCGTTTTGATTCCCAGGAAAGCGAAGTCGGCAAGTTCGTCCTTCACCCGCTGGTGGATCAGAAATACTCCTTATTCCGGGTGAAGCTGGAGCTGATCAACAGCAACCAGAAAATCGTTGCTTACCGTTCGCCGAAAATTGAAATTGTAGCAGCGGGCAGCGTCAACGAAAATAAGGATGTGCAAAAGGTGCTTCCGGCCTCCCAGGCGCTCAGCAGTCTGATCGAGAAATATTTTCCGGCGGATGCGGTAGTGAAGGAGATTGAACTGGGCTATTACGGGGAGCTGTTTAACTCTGAAAGCCAGGTGGCTTCACCGATGTGGAGATTCTGGCTGGAGGACGGCAGCGCCTATTACGTGGATGCGATCAGTGCGGACATTATCAGTCCTAAGACAACAGAGTAGAGGGAGCAGGAGAGATGGGAATTTCATTTACAGTGCTGTCCAGCGGTTCTACCGGTAACGTGACAGTAGTACGCAACGGGGAAACAACACTGATGATTGACGCAGGGCTCAGCGCCAAGCGGATTGACGAGCTGCTGGGTATGCGCGAGCTGACAGGCAAGGATATAGACGGAATTCTGGTTACCCATGAGCATTCCGATCACATAAAAGGACTGGGGGCTGTTGCGCGTAAATACGATCTGCCGATCTACGCCAATAGCAAGACCTGGGGGGCAATCGACAAGGGAATAGGCAAAATCGCCGAGCATAACCGGATTCTTCTCGAGACCGGCACGCATCGTGATTTTGGCAGTATGAGAGTAGAGTCCTTTGCCATCTCTCATGATGCTGCTGAACCGGTAGGCTATAACTTCTATGACGGCAAAGAGAAGCTGTGCGTAGCGACAGATCTGGGCTATGTCAGCGATAAAGTCAGAGCGGCGCTGGAGGGCTCGGACGTGCTGGTGCTGGAAGCCAACCATGATATCGAGATGCTGCGGATGGGGCGTTACCCGTGGAATACGAAGCGGCGGATTCTTGGCGATATGGGCCATCTCTCCAATGAAGCGGCCGGGGCGGCGTTAAGCGAGATTCTGACCGGACGGACCAAACGGACCTATCTGGCGCATCTCAGCCTGGATCATAATATGATTGACTTGGCCAGAATGTCGGTACGCGGAGCTATGGAGGACCGGGGCTGCTTCTACAAAGACAGTGAGTTTAAACTATGTGATACCTACTATGACCGGCCTACGCCATGGGATAAGGTGAGCCAGCCATAAGCCGGTCGAGTTCGGCCATTTTGCGGTCAAACTCCTGACGGGAGAACAATCCCTTATCAATCATAAGCTCGACCAGAGCACTCTGTACCAGCAGCAAATGATAGTGTTCATCCTTGAGGTCACCGAGCTTACCGATAAATTGCACAAGATCCATGCTCGTTGAAAAAGATTCCATAATACTTGCTCCTTTCCGGTGGAACAGATACTGATGCTGTAAATAATTTCATACAGGTTACTCCAATAAAAATGTGGGCGGTATGCCTGCATGTGATACAATTATAAGCAAAAGGCAGATATAAGCATCAGTTACGCACTACTTCTATTATTGTACTCTTTTAAGCTGCAAAATATTCCTGAGACTCACGGTGCTTTTCGTAGTCATCTGCAAGAATCAGAGGCCCTTGGCGCTTATAAGCTGCACTTTTGGCGGTATATATAATAAAGTGAAACCTTTTAGCACTCTGCGGAGTCTAAGAGAAAGCGAGAAGTCCGGGCTAGTTGCTTGGCGTTCAGTCTTGGATGCAGTAGCAATAGAGGGGAGAGGATGTACCCGTGGGATTGTTCGATGACGATTTCTATTCAACCAAAGTACCGCGCCGCAAAAGAAAAGAGCTGGAGAGAAGCAAAGTGCTCACCAGCAGGAAATGGACGGTTCACAGATCCCGCCGTACGATGGCGACATGGCAGGT
Organism: Paenibacillus sp. FSL R7-0345; assembly: GCF_038595055.1. Classification (NCBI taxonomy): domain Bacteria; kingdom Bacillati; phylum Bacillota; class Bacilli; order Caryophanales; family Paenibacillaceae; genus Paenibacillus; species Paenibacillus sp. FSL R7-0345. The sequence continues at coordinate 6,940,070 of NZ_CP152002.1, read as the reverse complement.
GTCTGTAATCAGCTCAGCAGTCAGTGCAGTTGTTGCCGTGCTGCTGTTCAGTCTCGTTACAGGACAGTTCACTGCGGAGAGGGAAGCCTATATACCACAGATCGGACAGAAGGTTACGGCGAGCAGCGGTGATCCGTTTGACCGGATTGTTCAGGCTGCCGCACTGGTACGTCCAGCGGTTGTGAGTATTATTAATCATAAAGAAGATAACGAGGAACTTAATATTCTCGATGAATCGGCACTGGGATCGGGAGTTATTTATAAGAAGGACGATGATAAAGCCTTTATCATTACAAATAATCATGTCATTGAAGGTTCGGGCAAGCTTGAAGTAGTGACGGTTGACGGCGTGACGCACAAAGCGGTTTTGGTAGGCGCAGACAAGGTTACGGATATTGCCGTACTGTCCATGGATGCCAAGGATGTGACAACCGTTGCCCAGATCGGTGATTCCTCCAAGCTGCGTTTGGGCGAGACGGTTATTGCCATCGGCAACCCGCTGGGTCTCGGGGATACCCTGACTTCCGGAATTGTCAGCTATACGGAGCGGACGATTCCGGTATCGCTGAACCAGGACGGGGTTTATGACTGGGAGCAGCAGGTTATCCAGACAGACGCAGCAATCAATGAAGGCAACAGCGGAGGGGCACTTGTTGATCTGAACGGCAAAGTGATCGGGATCAATACAATGAAGATCTCTGACACCGGAGTAGAAGGACTCGGGTTTGCCATTCCGGCCAACCATGTGATGAAGACAGCAGATGAGCTGGCTTCAAAGGGCAAAATTTCACGTTCCTACCTGGGTGTATATTCAGTGGATCTGAGTAATCCCTATGTCCCGCTGGCTGAGGATCAGGTGAAGGAGCTTAATCTGCCTACTTCAGTCAAAGAAGGGGTTGTTGTACTGGATGCAGTAGGCCCAGCCGAGGAGGCAGGTCTCCAGTTCAATGATGTGATTACAAAGTTTGATGACCAGCCGATTACCTCAACGCTGTCACTGCGCAAATATCTCTATGAACAGACGGAGATCGGGGATGAACTGAAAATTACGTATTACCGGAACGGGGAGTTGAAGCAGACGACTGTGAAACTTCTTGAGAAGCCGGTGGAATAAAAACGGCACAGGCTGTATATAATGAAGAGGCAGTCATGAAGGAGTGAAGCGGCCAGGCCGTCCTGAATAAAAAAAGTTTGGGGCGGCTCCGTTTCATACGTTTCAAAGCGGAATAAGCAGGGTAATTAAGAAATAACGATAGAAAATTCCGGTTGATCTCTCATTGGGAGCCCTTACATTGGAAGACAACCCTTATAAGGTAAAAAACGGAGAATTCCGGAAAGACCAGCTTGCCTTTGTTCCGAAGGTGTGGTAACATGAGAATATTAATACATTTGATACCTAATTCTCGTATTGAAAAGGGCTGTCACAATGGAATACAACCCTTTTCAATGTGTGAATTTTTTCTTTGTTTGAAGATAAAAAGAACATATTAATTTAAATTTGTGGAGGTAACACACATGCAAACAGGTACAGTTAAATGGTTCAACGCAGAAAAAGGATTCGGATTCATCGAAGTTGAAGGCGGAAGCGACGTATTCGTACACTTCTCCGCTATCACTGGCGAAGGATTCAAAACTTTGGACGAAGGCCAACGCGTTGAATTCAACGTTGTTCAAGGCAACCGTGGACCACAAGCCGAAAACGTTGTAAAACTGTAATAATAGAAGCGCCGTCCCTGCTTACACGTAAGTCGGGACGGTCTTTTTTTATAAAGATCAGAAGTCACTCACCCTTGTAAACACAGCTTGATCTAAGCAAAATAACGCTGGGCACACGTTCTGTAACAAAGGATTTGTCAGTCAGCAACTTGCAAGGGCATCGCTAGATGCTTTTTTACTTGTTGTCCAGGCATGTGACATATAAGGAAGGGAGGAACGGCAATGAACTACCGGAAAAAGCCTGTCGAGGAAGTACCGGAAGAGAATACCGCTATTTGGGCTTGTACCAACGATGACTGCAATGGATGGATGAGGGATAATTTCGCATTTGAACATGCGCCGTCTTGCCCCCTCTGCCATGCTCCAATGGCCCGTAATATGAAGATGCTGCCGCAGCTGGTGAATTCCAACGGCGATCTGAAATCACTTAAAAAGGGTATTTCCATTACCTGACCATCACCTATTATAAGTCAACCTTACAATATAAATGATGAACAAATCCAAGACGGTCAAACCGTCTTATTTTTTTTGCTTTCTATACGGAATATTGTGATATTTGTCACAAATTCATTAAAAATTAGCCTAAAACGAGGCGTATAATGTGATATATATCACACTTTAATCTTTATGTTTTTGACAGAATAGACGTATTGAATGGGGAGAAGGAAGGGGAGAAATATGGATACAGTAATGCTGTCGCGTATACAATTTGCGTCGACGACGATCTTTCATTATTTCTTTGTACCGGTGTCGATTGGTCTGGCACTGCTGATTGCTATTATGGAGACGATGTACGTCAGAAATGGCAATGAAGAGTACAAAAGAATGGCAAAGTTTTGGGGACACCTGTTCCTGATTAACTTTGCAGTAGGTGTAGTAACAGGGATTCTGCAGGAGTTCCAGTTCGGGATGAACTGGTCAGATTATTCCCGCTTTGTCGGTGACGTGTTCGGAGCTCCACTTGCAATTGAGGCGCTGTTGGCCTTCTTCCTGGAGTCTACCTTCATCGGAATCTGGATCTTCGGCTGGGACAAGGTTTCCAAGAAGATACACCTGCTGTCGATCTGGATGGTTGCACTGGGAACAACGCTGTCAGCGTTCTGGATTCTTACTGCCAACTCGTTTATGCAGCACCCTGTCGGGTTTGAAATAAATAACGGCCGGGCTGAAATGAATGACTTCCTGGCGCTCATTACGAACGGACAACTGCTTGTTGAATTGCCGCATACCCTGCTGGCTGCCTATGCAACTGGCGCCTTCCTGGTAACCGGGATTAGTGCCTACAAAATGCTAAAGAAGCAGGACGTTGCCTTTTTCAGAAGATCGTTTGAAATTGCAGCAATTGTCGGTATCGTATCCTCTGTCGGCGTAGCCGTTGCCGGGCATGCCCAGGCACAGTATCTGGTAGAGACACAGCCGATGAAGATGGCTGCATCGGAAGGTCTCTGGGAAGACAGCGGGGACCCTGCTGCCTGGACAGTGACTGCTTTCATTGATCCTGAGAATAAAGTTAACTCTGGTGAGATCAAGATTCCATATCTGCTCAGCTTCCTGTCCTACAGTAAATTCTCCGGTGATGTTAAAGGGATGAATACGCTGCAGGCGGAATATGAACAGGAATATGGCCCGGGTAATTATATTCCGCCTGTGCGGACTACGTTCTGGAGCTTCCGGATCATGGTGGCCGCCGGTTCGCTTATGGTAGTGTTTGGCCTGTATGCGATGTATCTGATGTGGCGTAAAAAGATGGAGCGTCCGAATACCTGGTTCCTGCGCTTTATGTTCTGGGGACTTCTGCTCCCGCCGATTGCGAATACCGCCGGCTGGATTATGACCGAGATTGGACGTCAGCCTTGGACCGTGTTCGGCCTGATGACGACGGAAGACAGTGTATCGCCTAACGTTTCTGCAGGATCTGTCCTGTTCTCGGTAATTACTTTTAACGCCATTTATGCCATTCTGGGTATTGTTATGGTTGGATTGTTCATTAAAGTTATTAAAAAGGGCCCTTATCACATGGATCACGATCATGGAGATGCCCATGACCCGTATAGCAAGGAGGGAACTACACATGCTTTCTCTTAATGAATTGTGGTTTGTGCTGATTGCGGTCCTGTTTATCGGTTTCTTCTTCCTGGAGGGCTTCGACTTCGGCGTAGGCATGGAAACGCAGATTCTGGCCAAGAATGATACAGAACGCCGTCTGCTGATTAACTCGATCGGACCTTTCTGGGATGCGAATGAGGTATGGCTGCTGACAGGAGCCGGGGCGATGTTCGCCGCCTTCCCGAACTGGTATGCTACGCTGTTCAGCGGATTCTATATTCCGTTCGTATTCGCGCTGCTGGCGCTGATTGCACGTGGTGTAGCCTTTGAATTCAGAGGCAAACGGGATTCACAGACCTGGAAAAAAACCTGGGATGTCTGCATTTTCTTCGGCAGCTTCCTGCCGCCGTTCCTGCTTGCCGTTGTCTTCGCAAGCTTCATTAAAGGGCTGCCGATTGACGGCGACATGCAGATGTATGCCGGATTCTTCGATATCGTTAATCCTTATACAGTAGTAGCGGGTATTACCGTTGTTATGCTGTGCCTGGTACATGGACTGATGTTCACTACCCTGCGTACAGTTGGTGATCTTCAGGTGCGAGCCCGCAAGCTTGGCCAGCTGCTGCTGATTCCGCTGGCAGTGCTGCTCGCAGCCTTTGTTGTTATGACTTATTTCATGACTGATATCTTTGAACAACGCGGAACGGTACTTACAATTCTCGTAGTTATAGGAGTTATTGCATTTGTACTTTCCGGTTACTTCATGAGCAAGAAGAAAGACAGCTGGGCGTTCGGAATGACGGGTGCCGTAATGGCTCTGTCTGTACTGTCTGTCTTCGTGGGACTGTTCCCGCGGGTGATGATCAGCTCGATTGATTCGGCATTCAGCCTGACTATTACCAATGCCGCATCCGGCCATTACTCCCTTAAAGTAATGACCATTGTAGCACTGACTCTGCTGCCGTTCGTACTCGGCTATCAGATCTGGAGCTATTTTATCTTCCACAAACGGGTTCACGAGAAGGAGCATCTTGAATACTAATGGATAAAAATTTGCTTGGGTATAAAGGAGTTAAGCCGGTCTTTCTGATCGTTGGCTTCCTTACCCTGGTGCAAAGCCTGTCCATTCTTCTGCTGGCCAAGTCGCTGGCAGAAGCTGTCTCGGCGCTATTTGCGGGAGAACCGCTGAAGGAACAAGGGGCAAGAATGCTCTTGTTCCTTCTTGCGTTTCTTGTGCGTCATGCCTGTGCGATGCTGATGAGCCGTGTCTCCTACGGCTTCGCGGAGGCTACCGGCAGCAGCATGCGGAGACAAATGATGGATAAGCTGTTCCAGCTGGGACCAAGGCTGGCAGGCGACCGGGGAACAGGAACACTGGTTACAATTGTGCTTGAGGGAGTGACCAAGTTCCGTACGTATCTGGAGCTGATTATTCCGCGGATGGTTGGGATGGGCGTTACACCTTGGCTGCTGCTGGCCTATATTTACTGGCTTGATACTTCAAGCGGGGTCATTCTGACCTTAACGATGCCGATCATTATTGTTTTTATGATTCTGATCGGGATGACAGCACGCAAGCAGATGGACCGCCAGCTGAAGTCCTACCGGACGCTGTCCAATCATTTCGTCGATTCGCTGCGCGGGCTGGAGACACTGAAATTTCTCGGGCGCAGCCGCAGCCATAGCGGGAGTATTGCCACAGTCAGCGACCGGTACCGCTCGGCAACGATGCGGACGCTTCGTGTAGCATTCCTCTCTTCGTTTGCACTCGATTTTTTCACTATGTTATCTGTAGCATCTGTCGCCGTAAGCCTCGGGCTGCGGCTGATCAATGAAGAGATGACCCTGGTTACCGGTCTGACGATTCTGATTCTGGCACCGGAATACTTCCTGCCGGTCCGGCTGGTCGGTGCCGATTTCCATGCGACACTGGACGGCAAAGAAGCCGGTGAAGCGATGAAGGATATTATTGACCGTGATACAGTGAAGGCTGAGCCGCTTTCCGTGGACGGACTGACATCTGCGCAGCCATTACAGGCAGGAGCATTCGGCTGGAAGTCGGATAGTACTCTTACGCTTGAAGGAATTGGCGTTCAGTATGAAGCCGACGGGATCTCATCTCTTACAGATGTGAACCTGGCCTTTACCGGAGCTGCGAAGATTGGAATTATCGGGGAAAGCGGAGCCGGAAAGTCGACGCTTGTCGACATTCTGGGCGGATTCCTTCACCCTACATCAGGCAGCCTGAGCATTAACGGAAACCGTGTCAGTGCGCTGACGGATGAAGAATGGCGCAGACAGACGGCCTATATCCCGCAGCGTCCGTACATCTTCAGCGGCACGCTGGCGGATAATGTGCGCTTTTACTATCCGGAGGCGACGCTTGCGGAGGTAGAGGCGGTAATGAAGGCCGCAGGTTTATCGCAGCTTGTCTCATCATTTCCGGACGGGTTAAACGAAATGATCGGCGGGGGCGGACGGGTGGTCAGCGGCGGGCAGGAGCAGCGTATCGCTCTGGCCCGTGCGCTGCTCAGCAGCCGCCCGGTCATGCTGCTTGATGAGCCGACAGCTCATCTTGATATTGAGACGGAATATGAGCTTAAGGAAACGATGCTCCCGTTGTTCGAAGGAAAACTGGTATTCCTGGCGACCCATCGGCTGCATTGGATGATGGATATGGATCTGATTGTGGTGATGCAGCAAGGCCGGGTAGCGGAAGCGGGTACACACCGTGAGCTGATCCGGCGCCGGGGCGCTTATTACGGGCTTATTCAAAGTCAACTGGAGGGAATCCATTGAAACGTGAAGGATGGTTTGCTCCTTATGCCTCCAGCTATTTCTGGCGTTTTGTACTGATTATTGTCCTGGGTGCGCTGACGATCTTCTCGGCTTCGTCCCTGATGTACACTTCGGGCTTTCTGATTTCCAAGTCATCGATCCCGCCCGAAAATATCCTGATGGTCTATGTGCCGATTGTCGGCGTACGCACCTTCGGGACAAGCCGCGCTGTTATTCACTATGTGGAGCGGCTGGTTGGACATGATACGATTCTGCGGATTCTGTCCAAGATGCGTATTCGTCTGTATAACATACTGGAGCCACAGGCTTTGTTTCTGTCTTCGCGCTTCCGCACTGGTGATATTCTCGGCATGCTGGCTGATGATATTGAATACCTGCAGAACGTGTATCTCCGCACGGTGTTCCCAAGTATTATTGCGCTGCTGCTCTATGCAGTGGCCATCATTTCACTGGGTACCTTTGATCTGGCGTTTGCTCTATTGATGGGGCTGTACATGCTGGTGCTGGTGGTTGTCCTGCCGCTGATCTCGCTGCTGTTCACCCAAAGACGGCAGCGGCAGGTCAAGCAGGAGCGCAACCGGCTCTACCAGAAGCTGACCGATGCTGTGCTCGGTATGGGCGACTGGATGATCAGCGGAAGACAGGCGCAGTTCGTAGCCACTTATGAAGCAGACGAACGGGAAGTTGCCCGTACGGACGGGGCGCTGCGCAGCTGGGCACGCCTGCGGATGTTCATCGGGCAAGCTGTAGTCGGTGTTGCCGTGCTGTCGATGCTGTACTGGTCAGCCGGAGAATTCGCAGACGGAGCCATTGCCGGAACGCTGATTGCCGCGTTCGTGCTGGTGGTCTTCCCGGTGGCGGATGCCTTTTTGCCGGTATCAGAGGCCATCGAGAAGATTCCGCAATACCGGAATTCACTGGAGCGGCTGAACGGGGTAGAAGAAGCGCAAGGAACTGTGCCCCGGGCAGCTGCTGATACTGTAAATGCAGAGGCTGCAGCACAGGTACGTAGTATCCAGGCTGACGGCCGGGCGCATATTGAATTGAAGTCTGCTGGCTACCGGTATTCATCAGATGACAGCTGGTCTGTTCAGAATCTGAGTCTTGATCTGCCGCAGGGCCGTAAGGTTGCTGTGATCGGCCGCAGCGGAGCCGGTAAATCGACGCTGCTCAAGATGGTGCAGGGCGTACTTGCTCCCGCAGCCGGCTCGGTAACCATTAATGGCGTGGATGCTTCCGCCTATGGTGAGCAGATTCCGCAGCTCATTGCCGTGCTGAATCAGAGCCCGCACCTGTTCGACACTACGGTGGCGAACAATATCCGGCTCGGTAATCCTGAGGCTTCAGAGGAGGACATCCGCAAAGCGGCAGCATTGGCGAAGCTGGATAATCTGATCTCTTCGCTGCCGGAAGGCTATAACACTCCGGTCCGCGAGGCCGGGCAGCGCTTCTCCGGCGGTGAACGCCAGCGGATAGCCCTGGCCCGGATTCTGCTGCAGAATACGCCGGTGGTTGTGCTCGATGAGCCGACGGTGGGTCTTGATCCGCGGACAGAACGCGAGCTGCTGGCCACCATGTTCGAGGCGATGGCCGGCAAGACGCTGATCTGGGTGACTCATCATCTGGTCGGTGCAGAGCAGATGGATGAGGTGATTTTTATGGAGAACGGGCAGGTAGAGATGCGCGGTACCCATGATGAGTTGATGGACCGCGCACCGCGCTACCGCAAGCTGTATGAGCTGGACCGGCCGGTTCAGTTTATAGATGCGGATACTCAGGAAGAGAAATAGGTTATATAGAAAAGGATGCTTCTCCTGCCCGGCGCCGGGCGGTGAGAGCTTCCTTTTTTGCACAAATTTATAGGCCGAATTCTGCGGTTACCCAATCCTTGAACATGGCGTAGTCCTTCTCCACCTGATTAGCATAGCCAAAAGCCCACTCGGCAATATAACGGGCAAAAGCGTCCGCATCCGCGCCCATGGCTCTGGCAATTTCCTGCTCGCTATGGTAATCGAGAATTCCTTTGTCCACATCGGCATCGGCCCGGGCGTGCATTTTGGCGGTCAGGCTGCCCATCAGCTCCAGCACTTTGGTCAGTTCACCGGCGTCGGAGATGTCTTCGGGCTTCAGTCTTTTTTTGTAGGGGGAGCGTTCTCTGACGTAGAATTCGCGTCCGCCCATAGTCAGGAACCCGAGGTAAGGATCGGCCTTATGGTGCATCGCCTGCTGGGTAGCGGTTACCCGTTTGCCCTGATGGGCAAAGGCCTGCCAGAAGGATTCGGAATACGGCATGAAGTAGGCCGGGACGGGAGCGCGCACCTCTTTTACCTCAAGCACAGGATCATCTGTCCCTTCCTGCTCCAGACCGCCCTCAATCAGAATATAATAACGGTCGAGTCCGATTGAAGCTGTGCCTGATCCGCGCTTGACCGCAATATCCTTAATCTGAAAATGCTCGTCCTGCAGCTTGCGGGAAGCAACCGTCTGCTTATAGAAGCCCCACGACTGCTCCAGCTGTGCCTGCTCGTCCGCATCAGGAATCAGCAGCTCGGCGTTCTCCAGAAACACTCTGCTGCTCTGCATATGGGCCGTAACCTTCTCCAGAAAATGACTCTGGCGGCGTTTCTCCAGCTTGCGCAGCAGCTTTTTGACCGGGCCTTTGGCGTTAGCCTCGTCCACCATATAATCAGCGGGATCATCCTTACCCTGGCAGAAGCGGCGGATTTGCCGCGCATAGGCTTTTGCATATTGGGTAATAAAGCTCTGCTGCTCCGTTCCGCCGTAACCAAGCTGTCTGCAGACAAGGGAAATACTGACCGCCATGCGCAGCAGATCATAGAGATAAGAGCCGACATACCCCTCGTCAAAATCATTCACATCATAGACAATGGCCCCGTCCTCACTGCGGAAAGCGCCAAAATTCTCAAAATGCAGGTCCCCCTGAATCCAGGTCGGACGCTCCGGTGCGCTGTGATACGGAAAGTACTGCCTGGTCGTATCAAAATAAAACAGATAGGCGCTGCCGCGGTAGAAGGAAAAGGCGCTTTGCGCCATTTTACCGTATTTCTCTGCCCGGTCGATATGACTTAAAGACATGATACCGCCGTCAAATTCATCTAAAATAGAAATCAGCAGGTCTCTGCGCAGCTTCGTGCGTGTACGGATGACCCCTTCGGTAATCGTCTGGTTAACCATGGGTGATGCTCCTTTCGAGACTGATATAACTAAATCTATTATTTCCATAGACTAGCAATTTGGCAAGCGTGATATACTTACAAGAAATTACCCCGTGAAGGATATGAAGAATGAGGTGGAAGCATGTGAGGAGCAGCGGTTACTGCAGCTAATATAAGGAGATGTTAAAAATGCAGTTAACATGGGATTTGAGCAGCATATATCCCGGCTTTCAGTCGGAGCCCTTCCGGCAGGACCGCAGGCTTGTGGAGACATTAGCCGGAGAGCTTGCAGCATGGGCAGACTTACAGCTGGAGAATCTACAGGATGCTTCTGAAGTTATGGAGCAGTTCCTTAAACAATATAACGCTTATAAAAGCATTTACCTTCGCTTATTGAGCTATGCGGAGCTGGTCTTCAGCGCAGACAGCAGTAACACAGAAGCCGTCGATCTGCTGGATGAGCTGGAGGAGCTCAGCAGCGGGGCAGAGGAAGCACGGGTGAGCTTCAGCAAATGGCTGGCCCGGGTTAGTGCGGAGGAGTTGGAAGGAAGTGTGGGGTCAAGCGCTTATCTGGGAGAGCATAGCTTCTATCTGCGTGAGCTGCAGGCCAAGTCGCGGCATCTGCTGAGCGCAGAGGGCGAAGCGGTCATTGCCCGGATGCAGGCCAACGGCTCGAAGGCTTGGGAGCGGCTGTATATGCGGACGCTGTCTACGCTGCGGGTAGATATGCAGATTGATGGCAAGGAGCGGAGTATGTCGCTGGCTGATCTGCGGAATTTAGCATATGATTCAGATGCAGCCGTACGGAAAGCCGCGGCAGCGGGCGAGGGCGAAGCCTGCCGGAGTGTAGCTACGCTGAGTGCTGCTTGTATTAATGCGGTAGCCGGTGAAGCGGCGGCAGTCTATGAGCTGCGGGGATATGCATCGCCGCTGCATAAGGTGCTGGAAGCTTCGCGGATGGATGAAGCAACACTGGAAGTGATGCTGCAGGCAATCCGGGAGAGTCTGCCGGTGTTTCACCGGTACTATATGAAGAAGGCTGAGCTGCTGGGGCATCCCGGCGCGCTTCCGTTCTATGATATATTTGCGCCTGTTGGCGGAGAATCGTCAGGTGTAATGACCTATGAGCAGGCGCAGGCGATGATTATCTCCGGCTTTAGCAGCTTCAGTCCGGAGCTGGGCGCTTTTGCCCAAAAGGTGTTTGAACAGCGCTGGATCGATGCCGAGCCGCGCAGCGGTAAGGGAAGCTTCGGGATGTGTGTTGATATCTTTCCGATTGGGGAGAGCCGGATGATTACCAGCTTCCACGGCAATTATATAGATGTGAGCGTGCTGGCGCATGAGATTGGACATGCTTACCACAGCAGCCGGCTTGCCGGGCAGAGTATGGTGAATACCGATTATCCGGTGCCGGTTGCCGAGACGGCGTCGATTTTTTGCGAGAGTCTGATTAGTAGTGAGCTGCTGCAGAATGTACCTGCAAGCGAAGCAGAAGCTATTCTGGAGCGGAATCTGGCGGATGCCGGATATTATATCGTTGATTTCTATGCGCGGTATTGCTTCGAGGGCAGGTTGTATGAGCGCAGAAAATCCGGAAACCTCTCTGTGGACGAGTTAAACGGACTGATGCTGGAGTCGATAACCGCTGCTTACGGCGAAAGTGTGCTGCCGGACTCCATCCATCCCTATCAGTGGATCAGCAAGGCCGGATATTATATGTCAGGTAATGAGTTCCTCAACTTCCCGTATTCGTTCGGGCTGCTGTTCTCCAAAGGGCTGTATGCGCAGTATAAAAAGCAGGGGCAGGCGTTCGTCAGCCGGTACGAGCAGTTCCTCTCAGCCTCCAGCACACGGAATATTGCCGATGCCGCCAGGCTGATGGATATTGATGTTCATTCTTTGGCTTTTTGGCGGGATGCGCTTCAGCTGATTGCCGGAGATGCCAGGAAGTTCGCTGGAGCGGAGTAAGAAGGACTTTTGCGCGGAGGAAGGTTCCTTTTTAGGGGGAAGTGTGGTAGAACAATAGTAGAAGTATACGCCGCAGCGGCGCAGAAAGGGATGCTTGATTGAATGTATGTAGTGTGTAAAGAACACGTTGAGCTGGCCATCGACAGATTTGTGGACGAGTACGAGGATGCACCGGATGTTGTGGATCTGAAGGAGACCGAGTTCTCGGACTGGGACCCGCCGGCGAAATGTGCGGAATGTGAGAAGAATGCGGAATATCTGGTGGTCTAAGGACTGCTGTCATTTATGAAAAAGAACACCCTGCAGCCGCGGAAGCGGTCTGGAGGGTGTTTTGGTGTATGTGGAGCAATGGGACCTTATTTTAAGCCTTTCGTTAGAAAGGCCATTACAGATAAGTAGCAAGATAGTAAGGAATTAGGCGTCTGCTGCATCTGCCATCTGGGTAAGGCGGCCGCCCCGGCTGCTGCGATGGTAGGCAAATGCGGACACGATTGCGATGATTGCGGCAACGGACAGCCCCCAGTAAATGTTGGAGTAGGCTGTAGAGAGCGGCAGACTCTTTTGCCATTCCAAGGCGCTGGCAGCCATCGCTACGCTGAATGCTCCGCTGAAGAACTGCAGCAGCTGGAACAGTCCCATGCCTGAGCCGATTTGCGAGGATGGCAGGATACGTGAAATCTCGTTAGATACGCTGCTCGACAGTACGGTAAAGGACAAGCTCATAATCATATAAACGAGCATGACAGCGACCCAGGACTGGCCAGCCAGGAAGGCGAACAGCACAGTTGCCAGCAGCACCAGCAGCGGTGCGTAACGCAGGATTCCGGCGTTGCCGTATCGGTCAATGACCCGCCCGACGGCACGGGAGACGAAGATCGCCAGCAGTGAGCCCGGGAAAATCACCAGCCCGGCATGGCTGGCCGTGAACCCGAAGCGGTGGGTCAAAATCTGCGGCAGCAGGAACAGGGTAGCGAAGCTGCACAGGTAAGAGGCGACCCCGACCAGGGCAAGCACGAGATATGAGCGGTTGGCGAACAGCGCCGGCATCACGAACGGATCAGGGGTGCTGCGGATGCGGCCAACGAACAGGGCAATCGCGACGATTCCGGCAATTAGCGCAACCCATAGTCCGCTGGTCAGGAACAGCAGCAAGCCGGTGGTTCCGATCCCTAGGTAAAGCCCTCCCAGGATGTCGAACGAGCCGCGTGCAGGTATTTCCTTAGGAAGCAGAACCATAAACAGTGGCACCAGCAGCAAAATCGCTGCTGTAACGGCGAACAGCCAGTGCCAGCCCAGATACTCGACGATGGAGCCGCCTGCTACCGGGCCAAGTCCCAGTCCGAGCGAGACGGCGGACATGATGGTTGCCATGGCTTTGCCACGGCGGGCCTGTGGAACATAACGGGTGAACAGGACAAGTGACAGGGACATAACGGCTCCCGCACCGGATGCCTGCAGAATCCGTACGATCAGCAGGAAGATGAAGTTAGTACTGAAGAAGCCGGCTACAGCGGACAGCCCCAGCGTTAGCAGGCCGATAATCAGCAGCCGGCGAATTGGCAGGAAATCGGAAAGCCGGCTGTACGTAATAGAAGCAATCGAGAACATAATGGAATACCCGGTCACAATCCAGGATGCCGATGCTGCCGTAATGCCGAACGCCTCAGTTACATCCGGCAGCGCCAGATTGAACATCGCTGTGTTCATGATGACGAGCACAACGGCGACGCTGAACAACAGGGTTAGCAGGCCTTCACGGGGGAGGGTGGGTTCTGAGGCAGCAGGGTTGAGCGCTCCATTGAGCGGATCGCTTTTTTTGCCGGCAGTATCGCTGGATATATGTAATGAGTTCATGGTGGGTGCGCCACTCCTTTGTTTCTATTGTTTAATAGTTCGATTCCTTACGAACAATTGAAATATAGCATGCAAAGTTGTAAAATGCAATTAGGAAGATGCAAAATAATCATCTCTATTATAAAGGGGTCTTATATATGAAGCTGCTCCATCATCCGGACCGCAAGGACATACAGCTTGCTTCAGTTTTGTATGCGCTTAGCGATCCGATCCGTTTATATGTTGTGTCAGAAATCCGCAAGCACGGCGAGCAGGCCTGCAACAGCTTTAAGGTACCGATCGCCAAATCCACCTTGTCCCATCACGCCCGAACCCTGCGCGAATCAGGTGTTGTGCATACACGGGCACAGGGCACCCAGCGCATTTTGTCGCTGCGGGAAGAGGATCTGAATGAGCGGTTTCCGGGGGTGCTGGATTCGATATTAGAGGCGTATGAGGCGGCCGGTGGGGCGGTGGAGTTTGGGGAGCGGATGGAAGAGTAAAGAGTGAAGAGTGAAGAGTAAAAGAGTTGCAATAATAGTTGCTCTAGGATGCGGGGATAGTTTGTTGTAGAGTGGGACGTCGAATGCCGGGCTTTGTGTCTGGAGTAACATAGATTTGGGAGACTCTGCGGTAGCAGGGTCTTCTTTGCGTGGTTGTATGCTTGGCGGTGTAAGTTACACAGTGTGATTGGTGAAGGATATGGGGTTTTTGGGCAGAAAAGTAGCTGAGGTGTGGAGTTATGGTGGCTTTGTACTTAACGAATGAGTGAAAGTAACTTTACAGGCTACCCATGACTAATCTAAGTGGAAAAAGGTAAACTATTTCTTAGTCTTACCATAGGTGAGAGGGTGCTAGTTGGAAAAACGACACTTAATATCTCGGATTTTGCTCCATTAAGGGGTTTTGGACCAAACTAAGTGTTGATTTTCCACCTATTGATTGCAAATTTTATAAAACGCCGGAAATAAATGCCGAAATTCCACTTAATTTTGACAGACTATTGCTCAAGCAGAAGTTCTACCAATAAACAGCGGGTGCGGTATATGGTAAGCTATGGTCATAGAGAGGAGCTGGTGTAGAGTGTTTATGAAGCCTGGCAACTTGAATGGTTCCGAGGAAAATGCAGCCAAGCAGAGAGAAAAAGAACTGGTAAAAGAATCGGCAGGCGGGTCGTTTATGACCGGCATAATTGCTTTTGTAGTCTTGGCCGTGGTGGTTGTGGGTGTGTTTTATGGAATTGCTTATTTTAGGACAAATTAAGGCGGAGCAGGCAGTTACATTCTGCCTTCTTATTATACATTCACATTAACGAGCAAAAGCCGGCTTCCGGCCGGCATATGGAGGATATCATGTTCATTCAAATTATTGGCGTAGGCAAATTGAAGGAAAAATATTTGGTCAGCGGCATCGCAGAATATGCCAAGCGGTTGACGCCATATCTCAAATTTCAGGTGATTGAGGTGGCGGATGAAAAAGCACCGGACAATCTCAGCGACGCTGAGGTGGTCCAGGTGAAAACGCGCGAGGGAGAGCGCATCCTCGCGCACATCAAGAGCGATGCGCATGTCATTGCGCTCGCGATTGATGGCAAGCTCTGGAGCTCCGAGGAGCTTGCCGCGGAAATCGACCGGCTCGGCACCTACGGGACGAGCCATGTCGTGTTCGTCATCGGAGGCAGCCATGGCCTCTCCGATGACGTGATGCGCCGCGCCCAGCAGCGCATGAGCTTCGGCCGCATGACGCTGCCCCATCAGCTCATGCGGCTGGTGCTGGTGGAGCAGATTTATCGCGCGGTGAAGATAAATCGGGGGGAACCGTACCATAAGTAGGGCGAAATATGCTATCCTACACTATAACGCTTGTGCTGTTCTTGCATATATCAACAGGCTGTGTGAATTACTTCGTCGAGCTGTTTATACTTACCAAGCAGCTTGGAAAGGAGTTTGGAGACTGCTTGAAATCAATCAAGGCTTGCATGGAATAAGAAAAAAGCCCTCGTCATAAGGACCGAGGGCTTGTACTGCAAATTAGTGCTGTGACTTAGGGACGGGACGGCGGCTGCCTAACTTCGGCAGTGTTCGGAGACAACGGAACCGCTACGCATCGGATTGTACGGAATGTACCTTCCAGCACGGTAGTGGGCACGCACTGGGTGCGGCTTACGGTCGTGTTGTCTCACATGGGTGCTCTTGGGATAAAAGCAAACCTTCATGTGTGTGACCTCCTTATTTGTACTCGGAGATCAGCGCACCTATTCGGTATTCAGCCCCTAGATTAGGACTCTTTTTGGTTTGCATTGGTCGAAGCTGACACAGAGGACCTCAGTCATTGTATATGTACGAACATGATGGGAACATCATATGTATACTTGTGAAGCATACGAAAGCCGCTTGCAAAAGCGAATTATCTCGTGTATAGTAATTCCTAAGGTCGGTTATGGTGAGTGTAAGCAACGCAATTCTGATGTTGGTAGCATCGGAATCCCGAATGGAAGAGTCCACAGAAATAGATACACTATCCCCTAATGTAATATTAAGGGATTATTATTCGTTTGTCAAGGAAATTGGAAGAAAGATTTTTTGAGATATTGAAAGTAAGACAGACTCCAAGTTGGTTATAGAGAGAAGCATAAATAACAAAGACATTCTGTATTTAGGTCATCGTCAGCGCCAATTGGTTCGAATCCAGTCGGGTTCGTATGCTACATTGTCCCTCTGGTCATTCTTTCGTTGGTGAGATATTGGTTAGATAGAATTTCATCGTGTAAAGAGGCCACCAAAGAGGAGGGAACGCCTATGAAGCGTAGATTAAAGGATAGAGTTAAAGGTCTAGTCAAAGCAGTTGGAGAGACCGGATGGGCGTTAGCTACGAACTTAGTTGCATCGGGTGCTACGCTGGCTTAAATACAGAATTAACCTAAATGAAGATGGTTAGTGTTTTTTTGAGAAGGGGGGCTTTTCCGGATAACGGAAAAGCCCCTTCTGCTTGTTGTTCAGCAGAAGGGGCTACACTTAAAAAATGCTTCTCGGTCTCCTCGTTGAAGGCAAGTTCTATGTTGCCGACGCGCTTCCTGTCGTCCAGCGTAATCCGCTTCACGATCAGATGCAGCAGGGTCTTGCGCTGCGGGAACGGTGAGCGTTGGAGCAGTGCGTCGAACCGGCTCACCAGGGAGCGCACGAGCTCGTAGGAGATGGGATCGGCCTGGTCATCTCGGAGCTCCAGTTGCAGCTTGGATCGGCGGGTGAGCTCGGTGTCTAGCTCCTTGTTCAGGTCGTTCAGTCGTCCCGCGAACAGGTCGCGGTCTATCTCGTCCATTTCGTACAATCCAAGGTATTTACGTTTCTTTTCCTCCAGATTGTCGATCCTGACCTGTACTCCTGCTAATTCGTCCTGTAGAGGCTTGATACGCCCTGATCTATGCTCGTTGACGCTACGGACGACTTTTTTGAGGATTTCGGGCTTTGTGACCGCTTCTTGGATACGTTCAGTCACCGCCTTTTCCGCTTCGTCCTTGCGGACGCTGTTGGCGTGACAGACGGAGCTCCCTTGGCTGCGGAAACGCCCACAGGAATAGTACATCCGTACGATTTTCGTGCCGTCCTTTGCCCGGTTCACTGTAAGGCTCGCGGTCATTGCCGCGCCGCATTCGGGACAGCGGATGAGCCCAGTCAACAGGTACTCACCCTCAAAACGCTTTTTCGGCATGGTAGCTTTTTTCTTCCGCAGAAGTTGCACTTTCTCCCATACTTCGTCTGTGATTATAGCTGGATGATGTCCGTCTACAAGGATCAGTTCAGAGGTTTTGCCCTTGCGCCGTCTCTCTGCCCAATTCTCATAGCGGTTGTAACGAATTTTTCCGACAAACATCGGATTGTCGATAATGTCCCGGATGGAGCAAGTAGAGAAAGGATTTCCGGACTTAGTTTTATGGCCCCGGTGGTTCAAATCGTTGGCGATGGCCTTCAGGCCGTGACCGGCGGCATACTGCTCGAAAATGTTTCGAACGAGCGCAGCCTCCTCCTCGATGATGACGATCTTGGATTCCCTTCCTCGTGCGTCGATCTTGACGCTCCGGTATCCGAGAGGCACCTTTCCATTATGCTTGCCTGTTCTAGCGCGTTGCTTGTGCCCCATCTTCACATTGTCAACGATAGTATTCCGCTCAAGTTCTCCTACCGCACCCATCATCTGCAAGGCAAACTTCCCCATAGATGTGGTCGTGTCAAAATCTTCGGAAAATGACCGGAAGGCGACGTTGTTTTTTTGAAGTAGTTCAACGATATGAAGAAGGTCGATATTCTTCCGTGCCATCCGATTGAATTTCCAAACTAACACCAGGTCAAACTTGTTTTCTTGAGCATCTCGAAGAAGTTGCTGCAACTCGTAGCGGCCTTCAATACTCTTCCCGCTGACGCCACGATCCACGTATTCACCGACGATTACTCTGTTGTAGAGTTCGCAATATTTCCGTAGGGTTTCAAGCTGCGCGTCTATGGAGTAGCCGAATTCAGCCTGCTCCTCCGTGCTGACGCGGGCGTAGATGGCGACTCTTACTGTTTCATTCATGAACTCTCATTCCCCTTTATTGGAATCGGCGGAATCTGTAGATTTAGCAGGGCCGATGTTCCTTGAATAGTCGCCTTTGTGATGTCCCGATTATGCGGGACGTTAATCTTGTCGATAAGGCTTCGATAAAGCTTCCTTTGTTGCTCAGGGACAGCACTTCGCAGTAGTGGCCGAAAGTTGTCTAGCGCCTGCCGAACGCTCGCCGGAGGAATGGAGCGATCGGGTTGTTCAGCTACAGCCCTTTCTAGTTCTTTCCGTTCTCCCTCCAAAAGGGTTGACTCTGAGCGAATCTCGCTAAGCCTTTTTTTGAGTTCCGGGGCATCAATATGCCCGTCTTCAAAAAGTTCGTAGCAGCGTATGCTGCGGTTCTTTAAGGAGGAGGTCTGGTTGTCGATTTTCATTATACGTTGTCGGATAGGTTGCAGCTTCTTGTCTCGCCTACGATTGATCTCGGCAACCAACTGCTCGGCAACGGTAGGCTGGGTTATGAAATGCCGGAGCTGAGACTCTACCCAGACTTCAGCTTCGTTTGCCCGGATATGGTTAGGTGAGCAGACTGCACTTCCCCCAGAGTTGTAGCGGCAGCAAATGTAATAGAAGCTCTTGGAATGTACACCGCTCTTTCGCTTCCGGTATACATGACACGGGATCATGCTGCTTCCGCAGGCTGGGCACTTGAGTAGTCCTGCAAGTGGGAAGGGCCGGACAATTTGCTTGACTGATAGAGTGGCTTGTCCAGCAAGCCTTTGCTGCACCTTCTTCCAAAGCTCTGTTGGGACGATCGCCTCGTGTTCTCCCTTCACGATTTTTCTGCTATTGTTTTCGTCTGTGTAGGTGATCTTGCCGATATAGTTAACGTTAGTCAAAATGCCTCTTACCGAGATGCTATAGAATGCCTTTCCTCGTTTGGTTTTGTAGCCTGCATTGTTCAGTCGGTTGGCAATGGCTTTCAGGCCAAGACCGCTGGCATACATTTCGAAAATGGAGATGACCTGCTTTGCTTCCTCGGGTACGATCTCTACATAGGAAAGGTGAGGGTTACCAGAATGGGTTACCCAGCGGTATCCGAGAACCTGATTTCCGCTGTTCCACCTACCAAGCCTACTACGCCGCTGCATGCTTTGACGTACATTCTGTGCAATCTGCCGTCTTTCGTGTTCGGCAACTGCTCCGGACATCTGGAGAGCGAACTTGCCCATCGGCGTGTCCGTGTGGAGATCCTCCGTAAGACTGCGTAGAGCGACTCCATGCCTCTCCAGCAATTCGTAGATATGCAGGAGGTCTGTAAGCTTGCGAGACAGCCGATTCAGCCGCAGGCACACGACTTGCTGGAAGCGTCCACTACGGGCGTCTTCTAGAAGTTCGCATAGTGCAGGTCGGCCATCAATGGACTTGCCCGAGCGGCCAGCGTCGATGTATACCTTGTAAACACTGATCTGAGCCTTACGACAGTGATCCAGAAGGGCTAACCGCTGGGCATCTAGGCTAAAGCCTTCGACCTGTTCTTCTGTCGAAACACGAATGTAGAGGGCAGCTAGTTGCTGTTCGTGATTCATGTAGTTGCCCTTACGCTACGATTCGGGCTTCGATGCCTAAATCTTCAAAGAATCTTAGCCAGAAGGCTGCACGCTGTTGCCGTTCCTTTTCGTCGTCAAGGTAACGACAGATCATATCGGCCAGGATGTCGATGAACAAGTCTTGTTCGTTTGGTTCTAGAATTGTATGCATCACAGGTTCAACTCCTGTTCTAAGGATGACTTACATAAGTCCCCGTTCTTTCAGGCTGATGAAGTTTCCCTCACCAAGCACGATGTGGTCGAGAAGATCAATACCCATAAGTGAGCCCGCATCCCGGATACGCTCCGTGATTTCCACATCTTCGGGGCTTGGAGTCGGGTCGCCGCTAGGATGGTTATGGCATCCGATAATGGAAGCCGCATTGGCCAAGATGGCGAGCTTGAAAGTCTCCCTCGGGTGCACCAGAGAGGCATTCAGTGTTCCGCTGGAGACTTCATGCAAGGCGGTCGGCTGGTTCTTCGTGTCCAGCGTCATGATGCAGAATACTTCCCTGTCGCAATCCCCTATAAACTGGTGAAAGAGATCGGCGGCATCTTTGGGATTGGTGATCTTGCGCTGAGGATATAGAAGTGACGTACGCTCTCTCACCATGCGAAGGCTAACAACCTGAATGCGCTTGGCTGGACTGCTGGCTTTGGTCATCTCAGATCACTCTCCTGTCCACATTGCTCGTGTAACCAAGTTTCAAGCCCTACATTCTGCGCTTCTTTTGGTGATAGCACAATCGTAAAGCATTCGTTATCGTGCATTAGCAGCATCCGATAGAATTGCATCTTGTAGACCTCACACAGTTCAACGTACTCTACTTGCTGGAAGGGAGCGGAGAGACTGACGGATGCCAGCTCGGCATCAGGTTCCTTATGCTCTAGGCAGACAATTCGGTAGCCTGCGGAGTCGATCCGGAAGTCTGGATTGGTGCTTTCCGAGTCAAGCATGTCGAGCAGTTGGGAAAGCTCTCTTTTGGCAACTCCTAAATAGGGAGCGGCTAGTTTGCCACCAATGTGGTAAAGGTCGGTTTTGCATGTAATCTGATTCAAAGTGGATCGCCTCCAAATGGATAGTAGAGCCCCTGTTACTCCAGGGGTACATGGTAATAATATCCATTTATAATTGTGTTTGATTCGTACTTACGTGTCGTCTGTCTAGCTACTTATCTGGCCGACCTCCGTAGGCCGCGTTTTCGGTCCCTCGTCCCAGAAAGCTCCTTTGCCCCTGCCAGTTGGACCGCGCCCCGGACGCTGAGTACAGGAAATCCTTACAACTCATCGTGTTTGGCTCGGTGCCCCCAGTGCCCCCCGGAACTGGGGAGAGAAAAAAACTTTTTTTGTCAGGGGGGAATCCTTTTTCCTTTTCTCTTTCTTTTTTATGCGGGGGCAAAGGGGGCACCGTTACCGAAATCCCTTGTCCGTCATGGCTTTCCTTATGCCCCCATCCCACAGTTTTCGAGGGGCGATGTCCCAGCCTAGGGGGCATGAGGTTTCAGAAATTCAACTCTTCGAGATCATCGTTGCTGAGGTTGAGAGAAATAGGCTTCTTCTTTCGCTTAGAGATCGCTTTGTTGGTCTCCTCATGCAATACCTGGCGTTTCAAACAGAGTAGTCGTTGACGTCGTTTTTGTACTGTCTTTTTCGCAAGCATGTGGCGGCGTTTCTTTCCATTATCCAAGGAGGTTTCCGTATGCGACAACCCTTCGTTACCAAGTTCTTGCCATAGTGTTGAGGAGGAGATCGGGAATTGCTCTCCTTGTTTGGACAAGAACAGACTCACTGCGTTGTAGAGCGGATCAGGTAGAAAATAGTAATAGTTGTTATCATACCATCCAACATGAATACCGTTTTGTGGTGCTAAGTTTAGCTCACGAGTTCCTTGCAGCTCTTTGCAATAGATGCTATGGTTCGCAAGCAACTGAGAAATGATCGTGATGAACCGAGTAGTCGCTTTGACCTCATTCACCTTCAGCCCCTGTTCATTGGCTGCGCTTAGGAACAGTCCCCAACCCTGCTCAAGAAGCTGCTTTTTCTGTGCTGCCTCAATTGCGCCGACGCTCTCGGCGTATTTAAGTCCGAATTCGAGCCCGATGTGGAGCAGTACAGAAGCCTCAACCAGTCTGCCGTGGATACCCTGACTAGACGCATTGTTTCGTTTTTCGGCAAACATATCTTTCAGGTTGTTATCGTGGGGGGCGTTCATCATTTTTTCTAGCCATATGATATAGCCTGCCATTGCTTCACTTAGCTTTTTGGATTGTTGCTGTGCTTTTGTCAATCGCTTGAGTTTGACATCTGCTGGTTTGAGCTCAGCGGGAAATAGGCGGGCGACGCTGGAAGCGCCACCTAACATGTCTTCTGCGGTGATGACTGCCATACCGCGCGGAGGGTAATCTGGTCTTAGGCTGGTGTCTTGTTTCATTCTTCCTCGTCCGACCCGATCACCGTAGCCCCTTAGAATTTGCTGCGCGAGCTGTTCCATCTTCTTACCCTCCTGCGGGGAACTGGTCGGGTGATAGTCATCTATGAGCAGGAGCGAGTCTTTTGTGTCGAATCCCCGCTTTTCAACAGAGTTCGCTGTGTCCTTGAAGCTGGCAGTCGGATGCTCCAGCAAATTTCCGAAATGGCTGAGGAAGAGCTTCGCGATCGTGGTCTTCCTTGACCCGGTGTAGCCATGAAGCCAGACGAGAAACTTCGGTTCCAGGCTCGCTTGCCGCAGCATCTCGCAAAGTGGGGCGAGGAATACCAGACTCCAGAGCACAAGCGTCACTCTGCGCGGAGCAATGTTCAAGAGCTTGAGGCTGGACACCATGGCATCCTGGGGGTCGAGTGAAACATTAGGAAGTGCATAGTTTTGTAGCCTTGATTCTAGTTCTACCTCTATGTCTGTATCCCCGAGTGCCCCTCCGGCGTGGAGGTACTTCCACTTTGAGTCGATCTTGATCCAGCCTAAGTGGGCAAAGACCTGCTTGTTCTCGGCTCCTAGCGCTGTCGACTGGATGGCGTGACGTACACTATCCCGGATGATGTTACCCGGCTGGATGTTCGGCTCCGGACCCCAGTTGGACAACCACTTCATGCTTTCAAATTCACTGGCGGGAATGCGCACGGAAGGCAGTTTCTTCCCGGTGGAGATAATGACTCCGTCGATTTCGTACATAGTGGTACGTTCTGCTCCATCGTCTCTCATGACACTCATAGCGATTCGTGCAACGAAGTTTGCTAACGGCTTGTAGTGTGCTGAGCCGTCCCCGTTAACACGTACTTCACAGAGATTGTCGTTCTTTAGAGCATATTTATTATCAATCAGATTAGCATAATCGGCGGGTGACGTTGGCTTTCCCGCCACGGTTATAGTCCCAGCGGAAAGAAACGTCACAGGGGTATTGGAGGGTGCCTCTGTTGGCTGTCTTTTCCTTACTGAGCCCTGACAAGAGGCGATTTGCTCAGCATTACATCCGAGAGTCACACAGCGAGTCGGTCCATAAGTGGAACTTTCCTTCTCAGCCTCCATATTTCGAATACGGGTTTCACTGCGGTTATCGTGCTTCTCGCTCAGCTCTGAGAAGGCAAGAGCCGCATTTGGAAACCCTGCATTGGCGAGCATGGAGGTAATCAAATGCCAGCGCTCCTCATGACATCCGCCACAGGCTTGCTCGTCAACGGCTTGCCGGACTTGGAGGCACTTTTCAGCCAGCTTCTGCAAGTCTGGGTCGGGCAAAGTGGTGAACGATGCCGGACTAGGTGGTCTGTTGCCCTTTCTAATCCTCGCTGTTTTCCGCCCGGCGGGTCCCATGTTCGCATTTTCTGTTTTAAGGAAAGTGCTCCTGTTAATATGTGTTCGCATCTGGGTGAGCACTTCTTCGGGAAGAGCTGCCAGCGGCACATCTCCAGGGCCTCTTCCTGGCATCCAGCGATATTGCCCGCCGTTTTGGTGCAGGGATGGTGGAAGGACAGTCATTTGACCGTCAGCAAGAAGGGCCAGTTCTTGGTGTTCAGCATTTGGAAGGGCATCAGTAAGTTTCCGAATCCGCCGTTCCTTGGATACACCGAACAGAAATCGCATTCCACCTCCGGGGGTAGAAAACTGCCAAGTGACGGGAATTTCACCATCAAAAATCTCTTCCATTCTCACTTTCCCGTATTCGCCATCAACATCGAATCCGACGATACCGACCTCTCCTCCCAGTGTCATCCCAAGGTTACGGTTCGGGTGGTGTCCGAACCATTTCTGCAAAGTAGTCAGATCATCCGATGCCTTTTCGCGCCACTTTTCAATGGTGGGCACTTTTCCGGGACGCATGCAAGCTGCGGCATGCGGCTTGGAAACATGCTGATGGTCGGGAGGGCAAAGAGGAAGGTATTTGGGTCCCAGTTTGGCTGAGGCCATAGCTTCCGCCGCTTCTCCTGGTTTCATTGCGTTCAAGGCTTTTGCAGTCAGTAGTTTAGGTTCCGTACTTCTTGTCATTTATTTTCAACTCCGTATCGTTGCGTTGAATTTCACTGTTCTCCCAATCTTTACTGAGACCTGAAGGAATGGAGCTGCCGGATTGGAGAATCGAGCAGCTCTACCCAATCAAACCTATCCTTGCGTAGTTAGATCGACAAAGGCGACGGTATCGTCCTCCCGGTTAATATACTGCACCGTTCGAAATGACAAGGATGTTGTGTTGTCAAAATCCAAATTGAAAATTTCCGTGACCTCCTGCACCAGTTCGGCCGCGTAGATGACGTACTTGTTCGCAGATGTTCTCAACTGAAAGGTATTGTCGCCGCTAACGAGAGCCTCAGTAATGACCAGTCCAGAGTCATTGAGGAGTATCTCAACTTCCGATGGGGAGCCAATCGTCTCAACGATTTCCATGGCTAGCACGATCCGCTTTCCATTCTTCTTGGTGTTCACAATGGTCAGCATGCTAGGCTCGGTTGATCTGTAGCTGCCTTGCTTGCTGCGGACTGGACGAAGGCTGCTGAAGTCGAAGTCAAGGGTGGATTCAGTTTGCACCTTTGATGTAGCCTTCGAGTGGTTGGGGTCCTTCTTTTTGGTTCGTTTTTTTGACGATTTTTGATTAGTAGACATTGGCATTGCACTCCTTTTCGTTATGGGTTTTGAGGTCATGGCGCGAAAAAGAGACAAAAAAAGAGCGCCAGCAAAAAGACCCCTGACTTGCAGGTCTTTTCACTGGCGCTCATCATATTAAGATTCGCTTTTACGTGGCGTTTCGATCCTAGGGATAGGTTTCCCATTATCAGATCCTTCATTGCCTCGGCCAAGTATTGAATTGTATTAGGATAATATCAGGAAAATTCCACATCTGTCAACAAGAATCTTGGGAAATTAAGAATACGCGATTTCAGTAGAGTAAGTCATTCTCAAAATACCTCGTCTTGGGATTCAGGCACTTCATTTTCTGAACTGGGCTTGCCAACCCACACCGCGATGATGATTATTAAAAGAACGACTCCGATAATGCTTGCCCATACAGGATGAGACTGAATCCAGTCCAATGTAAGGCCAATAGTCAGTAATGAGGCAACGAGGCATCCTCCGACAACCTTGAAAAATCCAGAGAACCCTATGTAGGTAATGGAGAATACTTTGTTCAGGATAACATAATAGAAGGCTCCAAGTCCCAGGATGAGTGCGCCTGCCAAAAAGTCTAACATGTTTGATCTTCCTCTCAATGATAGTTTAGTTTTCGTCTAGTTCCAGCCCTAGAAAGTTCAGGCCGATAGTATTAGCCTTATCTGGGGGCAATACTCTAAGCTGATAGTTGAACTCCATCTCAAGCGGTGTAAGCTGCCCACTCAAGAAATTCAGTTCCAGAGCAGCCAGACTTAGGTATCCAGCCGCCTGAATTTCGGAAACCTCTTTGCTATCCAGTTCCTTATCATCAGAGATTCTATCCAGATACTCTGGTGACACTGGTTTCTTCATTAGTGACTTAGCTTTGTTCCATTTCATCAGTTCCCCTACGCCCATGCCTTTTGTCTTGCTTAGTTCACTGGCGTTGTTGAAGGCGCGTTCGGCAACCTCGGGGCTGGTCTTCTTGATTTGGATAGCCGTCTGCACCGCGAGATGTTCCCCATGATACTTGTCCATACCCAGCTCTTTGCAGGTGACGAGAACGTATCCAATGATCTCGTGAACGTAAAGGGGATTGTCGGTCAGAGGCGCTTCCTGGATGACTTCTATGCGTGACATGTTATTTCATCCCTTCATATAGATTGTCGATTAGCTTTCTAGGGGTGTTTTACCAGCACTAATCGTTCAGTAATTCCATTATACGAACTTATAAGTTATATTTACAGCATTTTCTTGTAGTTTGTTGCCCTGTCTAAAGAATCCTCTAATCCTTACGCTTGAGAGTAGAGGTGGTAGGGGATGGCGGATTTTTTGACGCTGGTAGGAGCCAGAATCAAGCAACTTAGAATACAAAAAGGTCTGTCGCAAGCTAAGCTTGCTGAAATGGCTGACCTTCAAGATACGTATATTGGTGGAGTGGAACGGGGAAAGCGGAATATATCTCTCAACTCATTGGAAAGGATTATGTCAGCCTTGGAGGCCGACCCGGCGGAGGCTCTAAAGTTCGGTCGATTGGAAGTGTTGGAGGAGGAAGAGGACAAGCAAAATGTTCTGGATATCCATAATTCCTTGCTGCGCGAACGTAGTCTGGCAGAGGTGAAGCTAGTCCAGCGCATGATCAGAGATATGTTCGATACACTGGATCAGGAGAAAATAGAAGGTTAGAAAGGGGGCGAGCGATTAGCGTAGGCTAGTTGGCTTGCCTTTTTACGTGTCGGCATGTACGTAGTTTTGTGTTGTTTAGTCTTTGGTAAATTTGGGGTTGATACTGATCTTGGCATGTCCATGCTTGCGATAGAAGCGCATGTCACGCGTAGAGTTGTTGGCCTGCTCGGTGAACGCTTTTGAGAGAGCCTCATCCTCAAATACGAAGAAATCCCGCTCCTTCTGTCCTCCAAACATAGCGATCATGGCGTAATGATAGCTACCCGGATTGCAAATGCCCCCGCTACCCAGAGGGAGAAGCTCGACAACACCTTCAACAGTCAGAATGGATGCTTTCTCGGGATTGTGATCCAAGGTGAGTAATAGGCAGGCAAAGAGGATATCGGCGTTGGCGCGTCCGAGTATTTTGCCAGGAAGGAAATGCTCGCTGGTCAGATCGTTCCAGTCCACGTAGGGAACGATTGGTTCGACGCTGGGACCAAACTTCTCAGAGAGCTTGGCAAGCGCCTCCCGGTTTCCGTAGGCCATGAGGAAGCGGTCGAGTCTGACGGACGATTGTTCACCGTGCTGTGACTGCATCTTGGGCAGGAGGCCACGGAAAAACTCGGTGTAAAGGGACAAGACGACCAGATCAGAAGCAGATGCCTCAGATTGCAACTCATGGCCAATTTCGGCAAGCAGATCACGCATCGCAGCTAGCCGATGTGTATCGGCCAGTTCCAGTTCGGAGGGATGGAGAAGATGCAGCAGAAAGGCTGCTGCGTCAAAACCGAAAGCAGTATCTCTGAACTTGTCCGTCCAGAACGATAGAATTGCTGCATGGTCAGTTAGTTTTTGTTCAATGAACTCCGGCCATGACTTGATGGCGGTAATGGTGATTTTCTTCTGTGGAAAAGGCGCGTTACTGCGCTGCCAGAAGCCACACCGCCAGTTCAGGGCAGAGCGTATCATGTCGGGGCGGACATGCTGAGGATCAGCAAACTGCTTCCGCCATTCGTTAAGCGGTTCGGAAGGGTACTTGGCGTAAGGGAAGCGGGACATATGCACATCATAGCGCTGGGTGATAAGGCCATAGAGCGCTTTTTTCTTGCTTTCACTGAGGGAAGGATTCACTGGACAGGACTCCTATTCATTTAGTATTCAGGACTGGCGGAAATGACGGTATTTTGGGGAGCTAGAAGAGGCCTTCTAAATCTTCAGGAGAGAATTCGATCGTATCAGAAGATGGAGGAGTGGCTGACGTTACTGTGAGGTCGGGGAGCGGCTCGTCTTGATCGTGGCCATTGAGGAGAGTGCGTTGCGCTGAAGTGAGGAAAGGATCTTTCAGACGTATAAAGAAGGGCTTGGACAACTCGCATACCCAGTGATAGGCATCAGGGACATTGCCACCTTGGAAATCGGGCGTGTCACCGAAAGCATCCTCTTCATACATGAGTTCTGCTTGATTTGTTGCTTCATTGACTCGAAATAGAAGGGTGTTCCCATCTACATATTCGTTGGTTCCGGTATCTGGGTGTGTGGTACGTAGAACAGCACGGACAATATGAGTAGGCTGATTGCTTAGGGAGAAGGGGTCACTATCGAAAGTGAATGGTTGGGCGTAATCGGGGATCATACTGGTGGGTGTTTTCTCGTTGATTGAAAGAGTTGCGGCTAAAGCAACCCAGACGTTGCTTCCGGATTGGCTTTCAGGATTGAGATCATTTCGTTCAAACAAATTCCTGACATTGTCTGCTATTTGCTCGTCTGCCCGCGATTCTATTCCGGCTTCTTGCCTCAGCCAACTTTCAATTGCTTCATCATGCCAACCGGCGAGGGTGAAGAAGGTCATAAGGTATTCGTCCGTGTACATAACTACAATCTTGTACAACATGAGGCCATTGAGACCAATGGCCTCTACATATTCTGGCCTGCTACCGAGTAGGCCAGCATTTTCCCGGTTTAGTCCGACAATGCTCAGATCGTATAGATTGTCACCTGGCTCCAAGATAACAATGTAGCCGTGCTTTTGAAGAGAGAAGACGGTGTCTTCAGTGTCGCCGTGCATTTCCTTCAGTTGATTGAAATAACGTTCGATATGGGACAAAAGAGGTGGGGTAAGGCTAGAGGAATGTAGAGAGGTGAGGTCTTGCTGAGTTTGGATGATGCGCATGAGTAAGTAAACCTCCATAGATAGAATAGGCTATACAAGGTATTCTTCAATTTAATAATATATATTCCTATTTTCTTTAGACACAATTTTGTTAGTTCATTCGGCTTGTAAAAGATTAAGTTATAAACACTTAGGAAAATAAAAACCCCTTCAGCTAAATAGCAGAAGGGACTCCATCTAAAAATTCTTTGTTATCAGAGAATAATCAATGTGTAGCCTATTGTTAAAAAGTTTCATTTGCTCTGTTGATATTGTATTTAGTCACTCATTAAAGTTTATGTCAAGATACTTATAGAAAGCAGGGTTAATTTTATATCTGATAGGTTGGCCAGTACGCTCAGAATGTCTTAGAGCTAATTTATTTGTAATTTTATCAGGACGTCGCTCACTATAATACTCGAATGAATTATCCTTTACCTCTAATCCCAAAAAGGTCAATTCACATAAAACTTGTATTATAAAATCAGGGTCTTCAGTTGTATTAAGTCGTATACAGTCTTCCAGTTCAGGTTTATTCATAATATGATCCCTACCCACAAACTCATAAAGGATTGACTCTAAATCAGGAATTCTTTTTCCGTTTTCAGGAAATAGTGATTGTAAAGCATATTCAGAGTACTTGTATTCAGCTTTCTTAAAGTCTATTTCTTCTACAATTCCGTGACCGTTATTCACAGCCTCTTCCAGGGCGAGTTTGAATAAAAGAATAATATCACGAGGACGAGGGATTATTAAGTTTGTTACGTATTCTCTCAAAGGAAGACCATCTACAGTCTCTGTAAAGTAGTCCCTCCAAAAAGTAGTTGGGCTTGTCACACCATTACTACTGAAATTGATTCGCTTCTCAATCACTTGAAATAGCAGTGTTGGGTCTGACCAGTTTAGATGTTTCGTTGCAATTTTATCTCTTTCTGGCGCATGACTCATAATTCTAGAGAAAATGTCGCTTCTGAGAAAAACAACTAAAGTTAGATTAACACTCACATGCCTGTAGTCATTTCTTTGAAACTCCCCAGTGACTTTGTGGACAACACTCAATAAACCAAACAAAAGATCTCCAAGATTACTTAAGTTTGCGCTATCATTCCAGCCTTTATCCAGATTATCAATAAGTATCTTTACATTTTGTTTTCTTTGAAGCACCTTGCCTAAATGAGTTCTAAGATGACCCAGCATACTTTTATGCAGATATTCGCTGATTTTTGAGCGCTGTTGTTCTACTGTATCATACGTATCAACAGACTTAAGATCGGTTACGATATTATCCAATCTCAGTGTGAAGTCAGCATCAATAATTCTTTTATGTTCTGAAACAAACTGTATTAGCTGTTTCTCATCTTCGGTTTTTTCGACATGTAGAGGTTGTTTTTCTAGATAATTAAAATACTGACGTGCAATTTCAGTATAAATCAAAAATTTCCATATATTTTCGATAAAGTGCCCTTGTTCAGAGCTATAAACCATTTGTTCCATAATAGAAAGTACGCCTTCAAACTCATGATTTTGAGGTTGTATAACCACAACAAAATTTCTTTTGTCTTGTTGCATTCTATTTCTTAAATTAATTAGGTTTGCAGTTTTACCGGTACCCTTCCTACCAACAAATAGTATTTGTTGGGCCACTAAAGCCTCCCTAAATTCCGCAGTTTCCATAAAATAATCAATTAAATCTTGATTTTCATTTTCAGCAACATAATCACCGAGAGTGAAATTTGAAAGTTTGTTAGCTGCCTTGCGCTCTATTTTATATTCTCGATGTTGCTCTTGCATATCTCGATACTCTGATGCGACAGGTTCTAACCATTCTTTCGTAATTTTAGCACAGATATTACTGTTTTTATGTTCTCTTATTTCATCATGATAATCTAGGGGACGTTCAAATGGTGCGTGTGCCAGGAGCAGGGTTTTTATTCCCATCCCCTTTGCAAGTCCGGCTATTAGTGCTTTTCTTGCTACATCATGAGGAGACTCTTTCTCACTTCCTAATGTGTGAAAGTGAATAATTACTCCAAATGAACTAGGTAGTAAATCTAAGTACCAACTTAATGGTCTTCTCTCTTCTGAGATATCATCAATTGTAGTAGGTATCTGCGATTTACTGATACGTTCGTTTACCTCTGCTGACGCGCTTGTCGATGCTTCACATTTTAGATATAAAATATGCCGATCGACGCCACCGTCCGGAATAATGATGTTAGGTTGAGTATTAACATAGGGGAGTTCACTGAAAAAATTGTTCTGTAATTCTTTTGTATTTTGGTAACCGGAATATCCTATAGTTGATAGTAGCGCTAAAGTTTTGAAATTAACTGTTGATCTGGGGTGGGTATTATTTAGGGTGATCCAGACTTTCTTACCCATCCCAATCGCATAACCTAATTCATAAAGTACATTATAATTTAGATATGTAAGATCACACATAAAAAGATCACAAGCTGCAATTCCTTCTAAGATTCCATTAATTATGTATCTCCCACTTATTGCATAATCTTCCCATGTGCTAATGCTTATTTCTGGATTGGTACTGTTTATTGCTTTGACTGCTGTTCTAATATCTTCTAATAAATCTTGCCGTTGGCTAGAGTAAGCATAGAATGCCTTTTCCATTAAGGATGACCCCCTTCACAAAATTCCCAATACATAAGTTATAATTCTATAAATGACAACAATCTCCTTCTTTGTATGGTTCAGAATATGGAACTCAGGATCATTCATTGTATTATAGAAATTTGCGTTGTTTATAAAAATTTCGCTCTACAGATGTTACGGTGAACCGTATCATAAGTAGGGGCAAGCTTCTGTTGCACAGCATACCGTTTCGAGGGGGCAGCAATGAATAAAACAGACCGTTTATTAGCCATCGTGCTGGAGTTGCAAGGCAGGCAAGTGGTACGTGCCGAAGATTTGGCGGCACTATTTGAAACCAGTGTACGGACTATTTATCGGGATATTCAGGCAATCAGCGAAGCAGGCGTGCCGATTATAGGCACTACAGGTACAGGGTATTCCTTAATGGAGGGATATTTTCTGCCGCCGATCAGCTTCACTATAGAAGAAGCCGTGACCTTACTCATAGGGACGGATTTTATCAAGCTTCGATTTGATGATGATTATCGAGACAGAGCTAATGCTGCGCGGAGGAAGATCGAGGCCACTTTATCAGACGGTGTCCGCAATGAGACCTCCCGTATACGCAAGGCGCTGCGATTGCTTGCTCCGGGCAAACAGGAAGCTCTATCAAATGAAAGGGATAATCTTGAAAAGATTCGCCGGGCAATATTAGATGGGCGAAAGATCAGATTTCATTATTCGAAGAAAAATACCGATTCCACGGGGAACCACCATAGCGATCGCACCGTAGCTCCCTATGGCCTCGTACTCGTTGAAGGATCATGGATGCTCGTGGCTTATTGCGACTTACGCCACGACATTCGCCATTTCCGATTGGCCCGAATGACTGAACTTGTAGAACTGGAAGAGCGATTCGAGCTTCCTGTGCATTTTGACTTAAGAGAGTATACCCCTCCGGATGATCGCCACTTGCAAGTTCATCTTCGATTTAATCATGACCTCGCAGATAAGTTGAAGCAATCCAACTATCATTACATTGAAGGAATGAAAGAGCATCAAGCTGGATTAGATGTGGTTTTACGCGTACGCCAACTGGATGAATTGCTTCAATGGGTGCTCGGCTGGGGAGCGGGTGTAATCGTATTGGAGCCTGAATCATTCCGGAATAAGATTCGTGAGGAAGCCCAAAAAATCTTAGAACGCTACTGACATAACGCTGTCAGTAGCGTTATTTTATTATCGGGTATGTAGACATAAAGGAGTATAGGAAGGATGATATTTTGTGAATTTTGCTTCTGTACGCATCATTACTGACGATGTGAATCGTCTCGTCGAGTTCTATGAGAAAGTCATGGGGGTTTCAGCGGAGCGACCCGCGCCCGTATTTGCCGAACTCGTTGTGCCATCATGCACCCTTGCAATCGGCCACTCCCAGACGACGCAGCTATTCGGCGCCGGTTCCGTAGTGGGGGCCAATAATCGCACTGTCATCATTGAGTTCCGCGTCGACGATGTCGAGGCCGAATATGTGCGCTTGAAGTCATTTGTCGATAATTGGGTAATGGAACCGACCACGATGCCGTGGGGGAACCGTTCTATGCTGTTCCGCGATCCCGACGGCAACCTTCTTAACCTTTTCGAGCCGGTGACCGAGGATGCGATTAAACGGTTCAGGGGCAGGCATTGATTAACTGATCTTCATGAGTCAAAATATAACTGATTTTGCGTACCTCTCACGGCATAGAACACATCGGAGACAGACTTGCTCCGCTGCTGCAGCACCTGCTCCAGCCATTGGACGGTCAGCCTGTTGTGGGCGAAATTGTCTTCCATGATTTTGCCGTTCTCGATGACGACGGTCGCAGTTCGGCACTGCTGACCCGTAGACGCTTCAGATGGAATGATCACCGATGAAAAGGGGAACGTGTACGCTGGAGACTATGAAATGTTTAATACGTATGAAAATAGCCGAACCGCCTGCTCCTACCTTTTAGTAAAATCATGAGATAAGTATCTAAATTTATCTCTAATTGACACCCGCCCCCACCAAATGCTATTTTTACTCTAGAATATCAAAGGCAATGTAACCTTAGGGTTCAACCTCGCTGACAAGTGTGGGTTGGGCCCTTTTTGCATTCCGGCATAGGGAGGAATATTAGCGTGCTGCGGACAGAATTGCTTTTACAAAGGCTGGATGAGATTGGGGAGACGCTCGGACGTAAGGGCGGGGCGCTGCTGCTGCTGGGTGTGGGGTCGGTGGGGGTGGAGCTGGAGCGGATGGATGAGTATTCGGATTTGGATTTTTTTGTTATTGTGGAAACAGGGCAGAAGGACAGGTATATTGACCGGCTGGATTGGCTGGAGGAGACATATCCGCTTGCGTACGCTTTTAAAAATTCTGATGTAGGCTGTAAAATTCTGTTCGAGGACGGGATCTACGGGGAATACGCGATATTTGAGGAGCGGGAGCTGACGGATGCCGCTTATACGGAAGGCCGGGTGGTGTGGAAGGATCCGCTGTACAGCAACACTGCCATTGCCAAACCGCGCAGAGTGCTGCCGAGTCAAAAGTGTGATGCTCTGGACTTTCCGCTGAACGAGGCATTAACCAACCTGTATGTGGGACTGGGCCGTTATGCGAGGGGAGAGCGCCTGTCGGCAGCGCGGTTTATTCAGGGGCATGCGATTGACCGGATTTTGTCGGTGCTTCATCTGCTGGAGCCGGAGGTCGATTACTATCCCGACCCCTTTGGGAATGAGCGCCGTTTAGAGAAGCGGTACCCCGGTTTTGCCGAAAAGCTTGGCGGTATGCTGCAGGGATATGATCGTGTACCAGAGTCGGCGCTATGCATTTTAGAGTTCATTGAAGCGGTCTACCCGGCCAATCCAAGACTAAGCACGGAGATACGAAGCCTGGTTCATAAGCTAATTGCCAGATAGGAGGGACATACAATGTTACAAAAAGCAGACCTGGAGCAGCTGCTCGGCCCAGACGATGATTCGGATAAGCCTTTGGTTGTACTGATGTGCGGGATAGCGGGCTCGGGCAAGACGACCTTTTCGCAGAAAATAGAGCCGTACGGCTTCACGCGCCTGTCTATTGATGAAGAGGTGTGGGCGGTTCATGGACGGTACGGGATTGACTATCCGGCCGAGAAGTACCGGGAGTATCTGAATGAGGCGCATCTCAGTCTGCACAACCAGATTACACAGTGCATTAAAGAGCGCAAACCGGCTGTGGTGGACTCCAGCTTCTGGAACAAGGCGGAAAGGGATAAGTATAAACGGCTGATCGAAGAGGCAGGGGGCAGGTGGAAGCTGATCTACCTGAAGGTGCATCCGGATGAGCTGCGGAGGCGGCTGAAGGTACGGAGTGAACGTTTTGATGCAAATGCTGCTTTTACGATTACAGAGGAGCTGTTAAATACCTTTCTTAGCGGCTTTGAAGAGCCAAAGGGCGAAGGCGAATGGGTTATCGAGAATTGAAAGGCAGGTTCATCTTACATATTGGAGGCTGAAGGATTTGAAAAAGTGTCTTACGTTATTATTAGGATTATCGTTGTGTTTACCGGCGATAAGTACAACCGCATCTGCGGCTAGCATGGATATAAAGGTCAACGTTGAAGGGGACGGTGTCGTGTTTGATCAGCCCCCCGTTATTTTTGAAGGCCGGACACTGGTTCCAATTCGTGCGGTTTGTGAGAAGATCGGTGCAACCATTAAATGGGATGTTAGTACCCGGACTACGACTGTAAGTAAAGGTAATAAAACACTAAGTCTGCAAATCGACAGCCAGCTAATGCAAGTCAGCGGAGGATCTCCGGTGCAACTGGATGTTCCGCCACAGATTTATAATGGACGCACATTATTGCCCATTCGTGCAGTAGTTGAGAACCTTGGTTATGAAGTAACGTGGAACGTAGCTGAGCAGACCCTTTCCATTGAGCAAGAGGGCGCTATTATCGTGGATGATCTGGAGAATACACAAGCGTATGGAGTTGATAATTGGGCACAAATCTCCCCGGTTCACCAATTTCCTTATAAAAATGAAGGTCTCGCGTACGCCTATGCCGACAGTAATCAGCTTAAGATAACAACTCCCGGCAAAACGATGACCTTAGAAGTGAAGTATCCCATTCTTGGGGATGTCATTTCAGATGACGATGGTAATTTTTATGTCGTTTGGGGAAAAGCAAATAATACACAAAATGCTTCAATTGAAACGGTCTTTATTTCAAAATACTCACCAGAAGGACAAGAGCTGAAAACAACCGGGTTTGTAGGGAAATCTACACCATGGCGTGAGGCTGATTCAGCAAAAACTAAGGTTCCTTTTGATAGCGGCAACTCCGTATCTGTTATATCAGATGGCATATTGGTCAATTATCATTCCAAAGAGAGATACGACGGGCATCAGAGTGATAATGTCATTGCTGTAAAAATAGCCGATATGTCGGCATATTCATTGCCTAATGATACCTATAGCGGACATTCTTTTAACCAAAGTCTGATTTACAGCAAGAAGTCATCGGGTCTTCTGTTTGCCAGTCATGGTGATGCGTACGCCCGCGGGTTCAGAGTTAATAATAGCTCCGGAAAATATGGCGATGACTCAGAAATACTGTTCCATTTCTATCTTGAAGCAAATTCAAACTATGATATGTATATAGTGAATACAACGTTTGCCCAGCTTGGAGGGCTTGCAGAAACAAGTAAAGGTGTCGCCTTGGTTGGTGCATCTGCTAAATCAATAAGCGAGAAGGCAAAGAGTGAGAAGCAAAATTTATTTGTACAAATCTTTGACCCGCAAGCAGCCCAGGTCTCTGAAGCTATGTTTACAGGTGGAGAGGTTCGCAGTGGTGCGCTTTCAACAGATATAAATGACGGGGATAATTCACCGCTCGAAAGTGTAACGGACTACGGTGTGCACTGGCTTACTGATTATAACGATACAGATGTTATTGCCCCACAGGTTGTATCGGCTAATGACCGCATTGTTATATTATGGTCAACCAATGAGGATACCTTCTACATGGTTTTATCTGAAGATGGAACGGTTATCACCCCCGCAACCTCACTAGGCGGACAACCGTTAAACTCATTTGAGCGTCCGGTATATTATGATGGAGCTGTTTATTGGGCGGCTGTCAAAAACGGGCGGTTAAAAATCCTTAGTGTTAGACCTTAAACCTGCCTAAAAAAAAAGACCTCAACACGCTCTGCTGAGCGGAATTGAGGTCTCTTTTCATACCACGGCTGCGGACCTTACTCCGCTACCCCCTGCGTCACCCCATGCACATAAGTCTGCCAAGGGGAGTCGAGTGCTCCCTGGCCCGGGTTGTAGGTGAAGAAGTACTCTACCGTGTCGCCCTGCTGCAGGTTCAGCACAGGGTAGGTGAAGTTGCCGTTGCCGGTGGAGGTCATGGCTACATTGAGCTGGCCGCCGCCGTTGATTTTGTAATGCAGATCGGCGAAGGTTGCGCCGTTGACGTAGAATTGCAGGTTATTGCCGGTCTTTTTGAGGCCGCGTACGCTATCGCCGATGACTACGGTGACAGGCGGCGGGGTTACGACGGTGATGGTGCTGGAGGCGGTTTTGCCGCCGTCAGCGGTTGTAGCGGTTACTGTGACGGTGCCCGCCGCAATTCCGGTTACGCTGCCGCTGGCATTAACGGAAGCAACCGCCGGGTTGGAAACGGACCAGCTGACTGCCTTGTTGGTAGCATTCGAAGGCGCTACATTAGCGACTAACTGAACGCTCTGACCGACTTCAATCTGCGGGGAGGCCGGTGTCACCGTGACTCCGCTGACCGCAACGTTGCCGGGGTTACCCGGATTTCCGCCGGTGCCTTCCTTATACACGCGTACATAGTCCACTTGCATGGTAGCCGGAATGTCGGATGCTGCCGGTACCCGGCCGCCGTCAAAATGTCCGCCGACTGCCAGGTTCATGATCAGGTAGAACGGCTGGTCGAACGGTGCATTCGGATTGTTCGGTGCGGCTACTGAATACCACTGCTCGCGGGTGACCTTGAAAAAGAACTGGCCGTCCACATACCATTTCATATTGTCATCTTCCCATACCATCGTATAGACGTGGTAATCGTTCGCGAATGTCTGCCCTTGCGGGAAGTGATACTCTCCTGCAATGTAGCGGTTCACCGGCCACTGGCCGCCAAAGTGGATCGCGCCGCTGGTTGTGCCCGGCAGCCGGCCCTTGGCTTCCATAATGTCGATCTCACCGGAAGCAGCCCAGGCGCCGTAGGCGGCATCTTCAGGCAGCATCCAGAGCGCCGGCCAGATGCCGTCTCCGGTAGGCAGCTTGGCGCGGATGTCTACCCGGCCGTACTGGAGGGACAGGTTATCTTTGGTGTTGATTTTGCCGGAGGAATATTCCGCATACCGGTTAGGGTCCTGCGGGAACGAACGGTGGTCGTTCAGGGCGCGGATATTCAGCTGGCCGCCGGACACGAACACGTTCTGCGTGCTGTTGGTATAATGCTGCAGCTCGGCGTTGCCCCAGCCCCAGCTGTTCACATCGTTGCTGATGTAATAGCCGGTCTCATAATTCCATTTGCTCGTATCAAGCGCGGTGCCGCTGAATTCATCCTGCCAGATGAGGTTCATGCCGGCGATGGCCGGGTCGCTTGGCGTACCGATAGCGATGTCCTCCTGGTCAGATTCATCCGGGCGGGGAGCGTTAGGATTGCCGATAAAATTGTAATAGACATAGTTGGTGCCAACATTGCCGCCGGTCTGTCCGTTCAGCGGATAGCCGATGCGGATTTCCATGTTCTCCTGGATGGGCTGGAACCACAGGCCGTAGATATAGTCAGCCCAGTATCCCCACTGGTTGGCGGCGGACATGTTATTGTACCCGTTGCCTGCATAGACAAAGCCGCTTTGGGCGGAGCTGCTGAGATCGACCCATACGCCGGATTTTTTAATCTGATAGACGAATTTATTCAGCTCACTGCCGATCGGCGCGCCTCCGTCAATTTTCGGGAGCGGGAAGCCGATGGAGCCGCTGTTGTCAGCTGTGTAAGTCGTATTACTGTCGTAGGCGGACAGCGCATACGAATTGCGGACCGGCTGATCGAAGTTAATGGTGTAGACCAGGCTGGCACCCGAGGTTTTGGATTCCAGCTTCACGTTAATGGATTCCGTTACTGTGAACCAGTAGCCGCCGCCCCCTTCGGTGAACTGGCCGAAGTTGCTGTCGTAGATCCAGCCGCTGGCCGCATTGTTGTCGATGTTAACCCACTGGCTGCTGCTGACCGGCTTGACGGACAGCTTCAGATCCTGGGCTACAGCGGCGTAGATGAGATTCGGATCATTGTTGAACACCGGATACGTAAAGCCCGCACTGCCAGTAAAGCCTGCAGTAAGCACTGGCCCCTGTGTGGCTGCCATAGACGTAATGGTCGCCGTGTTAACGTTCTGGAACGCCAGTGTGTAATTCAGCGTAACGTTGCTGTTGGCTTTGGAGTAGAGCTGAATTTCAGTAGTCGCGCTGAGAGTGAACCAGTAGCCGTTCGCACCGCCGTCGCTCCAGTGCCCCCAGTTCTGGTTGTAGACGAAGCCGCCTGCGCTGTCGATGTCTACCCAGTTGCCATTTTTCTTCACCTTGACGCCGACATCGCCGGATACATCATTCCAGGTTGCAGCACCGCCATTGAATATTGGCATAACAAACCCGTAGCTGGCTTGTCCTACACCTGATTTGGAGATGACCGGCCCGTCTGCCGCCGAGAAATAAGCCATGGACGATACCGTAGTAGCCGCTGCCTGAACCTTAGAAGCCGGTAGCAGCCCTATGCCCGATAACATTACGAGCACGAGAAACAGACTCCATACCTTGTGCGAGAACCGGAGCTCAGCCTTATACAATCGTTTCATACTTGCCCTCCTTTAGAATAGTCTGGCATTATGGAAACCGCTTACAATAGGGTACATCTTCATTCTAGCGAATGGGCAAGCCCGGTAAAAGGTACAGGATTTTATATACAGGCCCAATATTTTGGTTTTGGGGAGCTATAGCCCCTCCCTATAGCCAGATATGACATTTAGGTGTTATCGGCCGGCCTCAGCCGCATGCTACAATCACAGCACGAAGAACTTGATGCGAGCATAACGGAGGAGGATTTTATCATGTGTAATAAATTTCAAATTGTAGGCAGCCTGTTACGGCCGTCGGAACTGTTAAAATATAAAACGCAGATTGAGCACCGGGACGATATCAGCTATCCGTTTTATGAGGATTTTGCGGGCTATGAGAATTGCGAGGCTGCGGCGATAAAGGATGTAGTGAACAAGGAAATCGAGCACGGCCTGTCGGTAATCACGGACGGCGAGTATTCCAAATCGATGTGGCATCTGGATTTTGTCTGGGGCTTTGAAGGAGTTGAGCGTTATATCGCGGATCACGGGTACTTTTTCCGGGATACAGACGGCACTTCTAAATATGAGACGCGCAAGGATATCGGCCTGCGGATTACAGGTGAGCTGAGCGGGAAGAACCATCATTTTATCAAAATATTCAAGGAGTTCCAGGAGCATGCCGGTGACCGTGAAACGAAGCTGTGCGTTCCGTCACCGTCGCATATTTTTGGAGAGCTGTCCTGGTCTGACAACATTGGCGGCAAGGATGCCGTTTACAAGAACAGACAGGAGCTGAAAGCCGGCCTCGTTAAGGCCTATAAGGAATTCGTGGGGGAATTTGCGGCTCTTGGCGGAAAAATCATTCAGTTCGACGACTGCCTGTGGGAGCTTTTTGCAGACGATAACCCAAACTCCCCGTATACCGGCGAAAATATCAATCAGGAGGAAGTACAGGCGCTTGCCACTGAATTCATTGATATTAACAACACCGTGATTGATTACGGACATAGCCTTGGCCTGAAGGTATGGACGCACAACTGCCGCGGCAATTATGATTCCCGCAACATGGGCGGGGGCTCGTACGTTAAGATCGCCAACCTGTTCCTGAAGCAGCTGAAGTATGACCGCTTTTTCCTGGAGTGGGATGATGAGCGCGCGGGTTCGCTTGAGGCTCTCGCTGTCTTCAAGGATCGCCCGGATACCGAGATTGTACTCGGCCTGCTGTCCTCCAAGACCAATACGCTTGATGATGAAGAGCGCGTAGTCAGACTGCTGAATGAAGCAGCGACGATTATTGATAAAGACCGGCTGTTCCTCTCCCATCAGTGCGGATTTGCCTCCTGCGACGGCGGTAATGAGCTGACAGAAGACGAGCAATGGGCAAAAATCAACCAAGGGCAGCGGATTGCCAAGCAATACTGGCAGACCCAGTCTGTATAAAAAAAGATGGCCTTAGTCCAGCGCTTCGCTGGATTAAGGCCTTTTTTTCTGCGCAAACCGTGCGCTACCCCTGCTTGCGCCGCACCATCTGCCGGTACTCCGTGGGCTGCATGCCCATGACCTCGCGGAAGGCGCGGGTGAAGCTTTTGTAGCTTTCGTAGCCGACCAGCGGCGTAATCTCGACGATCTTATACTCCGTTTCGGCCAGGAGACGGCGCGCCTTATCCAGTCTCACATCGCGCAGGTATTCGGCGAAGCCCTTGCCAACGTTTTTCTTGAACAGGTTGGAGAAGTAAGCGTAGTTCAGCGACACATGGTTGGACACCATCGCAAGATCCAGCGGCTTGTGGTAATTCTCGTGGATGAAGCGGATCGCCTCGTTCAGGTCCTGGGAGTTGCGGTAGCTGCACTTGAATTCGTGATAGAACTGGCTCAGCCGCAGCATCTGCTGCTGGAGCGCTTGAATATATTCGCGGATACCCGGATGATCATAGAGATTGCGCAGCGGATCGATATCCAGCGCATCCTCGCCCATGTAGGGGCGGATTACCCATTCGTACTCCTCCAGCATCTGCACCACCGCCCGGCATAGCCGTTCTGTATAGCCGATGTGATAGCGCTGCAGTACATTTTTATGAAAAAGCATAGAGATGCCTTCGGTGATCCGGCTGCCGCTATCCGCTCCGATGAACCGGAACAGGGCGTACAGCTCCTCATGGGGGAGCTGCCACTGCTGCACCAGCCCGGCCGTTTTCTCCGGCAGAATGCAGCGCAGCTCAGGAAACAGATAGCTGTGCCTGTACAGCTCCTGCACCTCGGTGTAGGCAGCGGGCAGCGCCTTTAAGCCCTGCTGCGGCCCGGTTATGGCCGCTGTCGCCGCGATCTGCGCAGCCTTAAGCGCCTCGGGCAGCTTCCCCGTATCTGCGGCGGCGTCTACCGCCAGAATCAGATGCGGGCGGCGCTGCAGGCAGATGCAGCCTCCGCTGCCGTACACGCTGTAGGCTAGCGACTCCATGCTGTGGGCGCTGCTCGCGCCCGGCTGGTTGATCCGCCGCTCCTCGCTCAGCAGGCACAGCCGGTAGCTGGCCCACAGCTCCGGATGCTGCTGCTCCGTCCTGAAAGTCCACGCTTCGTCGTAGGCCGAGCCCTGCATGTACAGGCTCAGCTCCTTGCGGTCCGTCTCCCGGGCCATCCGGGACAGCTGCTCCATATCGCGGGAAAGCGCTTGCCGGGTCATGATCTCCTGCCACACATGCTCCACCGAGGCCTGCAGATCCTCGCGGTTCACAGGCTTGAGCAGATAACCTTTTGCTCCCAGGCCGATTGCCTTCTGGGCATAAGCAAAATCGCCATAGCCGCTGATGATCAGGTAATCGACGGTCAGCTGCTCCTCCCGGGTCCTTGCCATCAGCTCAAGGCCGTCCATATCGGGCATGCGGATGTCGGTAATGACAAGCTGGATGCTGTACTGGCGGAGCAGCTGCAGCGCTTCAATACCGTTGGCCGCGCTATAGATACTGTCCGGCTGCTGCGGGAACTGGCTCACCATCGCCTGCAGCCCGTCGCGGATATGCTTCTGGTCGTCCACAATCAGCAGGTTCATCAACTTCTACCATCCTCCCAGATTGACTTGCTCCCAAGGCAAACGTATGGTGACACTGGTGTAGGCACCCTGTACACTTTCAATCGAAAGCCCGCTGCCTTTGCCGTAATGCAGCTGCAGCCGTTTATGCACATTCGCCAGTCCCAGCCCGTTGCGGCTGGCGACAATCGGCCGGTCGGACTCATCGGCCATTTCCTCCTGCAGGCGGCTGAGCGTCTGCGGATCAATGCCGGTGCCGTTGTCACGGATTTCAATCAGCAGCATGAAGCTGTTCTCCACCCTCACGTTCATTTCGATGGCTACGCTCCCTCCCGGAGGCGCCGCATGATGCACGGCGTTCTCAACAATGGGCTGCATGCACATTTTGGGGATCGGGTAGCGCAGCACCTCAGGCAGAAGCTCGGCACGCAGCTCGAGGCTGCTTCCCTCCATAAAGTTAATGAAGCGGATATAGCTGTGGATATTGGCCAGCTCATCGCCCAGGCTGACGGTATCCCCGCGCCACTGCATGCTGTAGCGCAGCAGTGAGCCCAGCGATACCAGCGCTCCGGCGATGGCCGGCTGCCGCTCTACCTCCGCGCGCATCCGGATCGATTCCAGCGCATTGTACAGGAAGTGGGAGTTAATCTGCGAATGCAGGGAATGGAGCTGCGCATTTTTGGCGATTAGCTGCTTATCAACCACCTGGGTCATCAGCCGCTGGATTTCGTCCAGCATGCTGTTATAGCTGACAGCGACATAATCAATTTCATCGCCGGAATCACTATCGCTAAGTCCGGTATGAATCTTGGCATCCAGCTGGCCCTGACGCACCTTGCGCATAGAGGCCAGCACCATCTCCAGCCGGCGGAAGATCCGCCGGGTCATATAGGAGATCATGACCATCATCATCAGCAGGACGCATAGTGTAATAGCCACCACAAGAAAATACCAGTTCCGCGGCCCCTTCATCAGCTCCTGGTGGGAGGTGATGTCGACGATATAGGCGTTCAGCGGTGCGATGTACCGGTACAATGCATAGTAGGTCTGATCGCCGGAAGTGATCTGGACGGGTTCATCGTGCTGCAGCACATCCAGCCGGTTGTGGACGCGGGTGAGGATATCGTCCAGCTGCCCGTCTGCCACGAGAGCCGACGCATGCACGGCATTATATACGCTGTGGGAAGGCTGGCTTCCATCCATAACGACGGAGAAAAAGCTGCCGTCCCTCTCCTCCAGTAAATCGCTGAAAATCGCGCTATGCCGGGCCCGGATCTCCATAATGGTCGGCCGTTCGTTC
This sequence comes from Paenibacillus sp. FSL R7-0345, assembly GCF_038595055.1. NCBI lineage: Bacteria > Bacillati > Bacillota > Bacilli > Caryophanales > Paenibacillaceae > Paenibacillus > Paenibacillus sp. FSL R7-0345. The sequence goes on along the minus strand of NZ_CP152002.1, from coordinate 6,896,721 downwards.
TGCTTGCCCTGAAGCCGGACCAGTCTATAGTAAGATAAAGTGTGTTCCCCCTCCTGCAGGGAAAATAAGCGGAAAGCCGCCCCGTTCTCTTCACGCAGCGTCATCCAGTAATCCTGCGGCCAGAAACGGTCATAGCGGTAGATTTCCGGCCATATCTCATGCAGGCCGGGGTTATCGACATAGAAGCTGAGCTGGCTGACCAGATCGTAGCTTTGGATGATATTATGCATCTGCTCATACTGGTTCTGCCGGAACTTTACCAGCTGCAGACCGTCAGCCTGCATGTCAGAGTGGATGAAATCCACGAAGCCCTTCTGTGTCAGCGCAGTTGAGGAAGCGTTCTCAAGCATCGTCAGCCGGCTGCGCAGCTGCCCCTCCAAGCGGGACACATGACTGCTGCCCTCGGCCATGGCATCCTTATACAGCTGGGCCTCCTGTGTGCGGATGAACAGAAAGGATATAACAATGGCCGGGATCGCAATCATCAGGCTGAAGGCCAGAAACAGCTTCTGTGAGATCCGTGAATTGCGGTAAAGCTTCCTTATTGTTGTCTGTACGGCCTTCATTCCCATACCTCCCCATATTTGTAATATACCATGTATTACAAAAATACAGGCAGGTAATCAGCAAAATGCACCTATTCACTGCAGACTCCACAACAGGCGCTGCAAAAGGCTCTGTATAAGCAGGTAATACCGGCCGCCCTCAGGCAGCCGGCATCTTTATCAACTAATTCGCCATTTTGGTCTTCCGTGCATCCAGCTCAGCCTGGCGGAATTCCACCACCTGCTGGAAGCCGTATTCGTCACGCCGCTCAAGGAAGCTTGCAAACACCTTGTCAAAAGCAGCCTCATCCTTGGCCGTAATCAGCTCCGGCAGCACTTCCTCCCAGTTCTGCGAAATCCGCGACCAGGCTACCGCAACCTCGGAATCGCCCAGCGGGTCAAGGCCCTTATAAATGCCGCTGTCAATATCAGCCTGGGCATTAGCAAAGTCCTCCATCTGTTTGATTACTGGCGCCTTCTCCGGTCTCCACTGGTTCACAATAACCGGGTTACGCATCATCCAGTACGTATCCAGCACACCGTATTGCTTCTCCAGTGTTTCGATATCACTTGCAATCAGGTTCACCATATCTGCCTTCAGCTGAGGCTTGCCGTCCACAGTCTCCCAGGTTTCGCCTTCCTTGCCGAGGAACAGATCCTGCTGCCCCTCTTCGCTGGCGAGATAGCTGAGGAAGCGGATCGCCCGTTCCGGGTTTTTGGTCGATTTGCTGATCATCGTGACCATCCAGCCGTCCATGTTGCCGGGGAACAGCTTGGCGCTGTCGCCTTTGCTGTTCTGTGGGCCGTCTACAGCGATATAGTAGGAATCCGGGTTGGCGCTTGCAGCCAGCAGCGGATTGACCGCCGTCATACCGGTCCATTCACGGATCATCATGAAATAGCGGGCATTGTTCGTTTTCTCCTCCACCTGTGTATCGGAATCCACGAGGAAGTCGACATTGATCAGTCCGCGCTCGTAAGCGGTGCGGAAGGTTTTCAGCCAGGTGAGGTATTCGGGATCGGTTACGCGGTCATACACCTTGCCGTCTTTTTCATGCGGGACAGCGAGCAGATTCTGCAGATACTCAGTCATCCCGTAGGGCACATTCCCCTGGGCAAAAAACGGGCTCATCGGCTGTCCCTTATATTCAGGATACTTATCCTTCAGCAGCTGTAATGCGCCAAGGAAGCCTTCCGGTGTGCTCAGGTCCGGGCTGCCCATCTCCTCATACAGGTCCTTCCGCACCAGGAAGGTCTGATTGGCCGCTGTCATGCCGGTTTCATGCATCAGATTCGGGCTATAGGAATCATTCGGAACCCCGTAGGTGTTGCCGTTCTCCTGGCGGTACCATTTCAGCGTGCCGTCGCCGGCTACTTTATAGAAATAAGGATCGTACTGGTCGGCCAGCTCGTTCAGGGCGAAGACGTGATCGCCTTCCCAGAGCTTTTTGACAGCGGTTTCCCAGGAGCCCATGGAGATGAGGTCAGGCAGCTGGCCGGAGGTCATCATCAGAGTAATATGCTCGTTCGCTTCACCGGAAGGTACTTCAAGCTTGACGTTGACGCCGGTTTTTTCCGTAACGTATTTCGAGGTCAGGCTCTCCCCCCAGGAATGGGCGTACCAGTTGGCTCCGACGAACCAGGTCAGGTCAATCGGGCTTGTGTCCAGCTTCCAGGCCGGCTCATCGGGATTCAGTGTGGCTTCTTCCTGCGGTGCAGCAGTAGCGTCAGCCGGAGGTGCTGCCGTCGGTGCGCTTTCGTTATTGGCAGAATTGCCGCTGCAGGCGGCCAGGGACAGCGAGAGCATCGCCGTCAGCAGCAGGGTCAGACTTCTTTTAACGGAGTTACGCTTCATTAGAAGATCATCCTTTCGGTTTGGTTATCCCTTAATTGCGCCGATCATAACCCCTTTGACCAGATAACGCTGAATGAAGGGGTAGAACAGCAGAATCGGCAGTGTAGCTACCATCATGGAGGCGAACTTGATCGAGTTGCCGGGCAGCCTTGCCCCGAACTGGGCCATCGCCTGCTGCTGCATGAACGACATGGAGTTTTCAGCGATGATTTTGTACAGGATCGTCTGCAGCGGCAAAATATCCTGCGAACGGATATAAATAACACCCTGATAATAGTCATTCCAGTGATAGACGGCGGAGAACAGCGAGATGGTAGCGATTACAGCCATACTGTTGGGCAATACAATCCGGAACAGCACACCATAGTCCGATGCCCCATCCACTTTGGCCGACTCCTCCAGACTGTCAGGAATGGTACGGAAGAAGCTCATAAAAATCACCATATTGAAAAAGCTGTACATGCCGGGAATGACGAACACCCAGAAGTTATCATACAGCCCCAGCTTCGTCATCAGAATAAAGGTAGGAATGAGTCCGCCTGAGAAAAGCATGGTCACCAGGGCCACCTTCATGTACACCTTACGTCCGATCAGCGTCGTCTTACTCAGCCCATAAGCGATAATGGCGGTGAACAGCACATGTGCCGCCGAGCCGATTATGGTACGCAGCGTGGTGATCAGGAACCCGTTCATCATCGTTTTATCATTAAAAACAACACTGTAGCTGGCCAGCGACAGCTGCTCCGGGAACCAGTTGACGGTGCCCAGCAGCGCCTGCTCCGGCGCGTTAAGCGAGTTAATCAGCACGAACCACATCGGGTACAGCGTCAGAAAGCATACCCCCAGCATTACTAGGGTGTTACAGACTTCAAATACGCCGATGCTCCTTAAGCCTGTGCGTCTTTTCACCGGTCTGCCCCCTTTCTAGAAGATACTGTCCCCGGTCAGTTTTTTGGATGTCTGATTCGCCATGAACAGCAGCCCCAGCGCCACGATGGAACGGGCAAACAGTACAGCTGTGGAGAAAGAATGCCGCCCTGACACAAGCCCCATGTTATAAATGTACAGGTCGAGGCTTTCCGCCATTTTCATGTTCATGTTGTTTTTCAGCATAAAAATCTGTTCAAAATTACTGCCCAGAATACCGCTCACTGCGAGAATGAATAGGATGGCAATCGTCGGACGGATGCTCTGCACGGTAATATGCCACATCCGCTGCCAGCGCCCTGCACCATCAAGCTCCGCAGCTTCATATAATCCGGGATCAATGCCCGAGATAGCCGCAATGTAAATAATGGCACTCCAGCCCGTTTCCTTCAGCGTATCGGTAAAAAAGGTAATCCACCAGAAGTATTTGGCATCACTGTTAAACAAAATTTCGCGGTCCTGCAGCCCGATCGCCATCATCAGCTGATTGACCACCCCGCCTTCGCCGAGCCAGTTGAGCGCAATCCCGCCGAAGATCGTCCACGCGATAAAATGCGGCAGATACGATATGGTCTGCACCGTACGCTTGAAGCGTAAACTGCGGATTTCATTAAGCAGCAGCGCGAACAGAATCGGAATCGGAAAGCCTAAGATCAGCTTGATACTGCTCATCCCCAGCGTATTGCGGATCGAACGCCAGAACCGGTCATCGCTCACGAAGGCCTCAAAATGCTTCAGCCCGACAAACGGTGACTCGAGCATGGGCTTAGCGATACTGTAGTCCATAAAGGCGATAACGAGCCAGAACATCGGAAGATAACAAAAAATAACCATCCAGACAATGCCCGGAATAACCATGCTTTGCAGCTGCCACTGTCTAAAAAACGCTTTCATTTGTTCCCCCCGGAATCGAACCATGTCTTATGTCCCCCCTTTCCTCTTCATCGTAAGAAAAAAGGGCAGGGAAAAAAAGGCCACCGTTTTTGCCGCCATCCCAATTTTTTGGATTCCGATATGCGTGTTCCGAAATGCAGTATGCTGTGTTTACATGAGAGGAGTGTGCCAAGCGATGAGCAAGCTGGTGTGGGAGCAGGATTTTGTAAAGAACGGGGGCGATCTCAGCCTCTGGAACATCCGGACGGGCAATGATCTGCTCGATCTGAATGATAAGCCCGTCTATCCGGGCTGGGGCAATAATGAGCAGCAGTTTTATACAGGCCGTGCCGATAACCTTTACTTTGATGAGCAAGGGCTGAACCTTCGGGCATGCCGTGAAAAAATAGAGCAGGACGGGCGGAGCTTCGGCTATACCTCAGCCCGACTTGATACAAGAAACCATTTCTCCTTCTGCTACGGCAAATTGGTTATTCGCGCCAGGCTGCCTGTCGGCCAGGGCCTGTGGCCGGCAATCTGGCTGATGCCGCAGGATTACGCCTACGGCCCGTGGCCGGCGTCCGGCGAGCTGGACATGCTGGAGGCCAAGGGCCGCCTGCCCCGGGAGATTGCCGGTACGCTGCACTATGGCAAGGATCTGGACAGCAAGGTAGTCGAGGAATTTACCCATGAGCTTGCGGACGGTACGATCAGCCAGTTCCGTGATTACGGCCTGGAGTGGAGTGCGGATTCCATCCGCTGGCTGGTGGACGGCCACTGCTTCGCCGAGCGCCGGCTGGAGCCCGGTATGCCGTTCGACCAGCCGTTTTATCTGATCCTCAACCTGGCCTTGGGCGGCTGGTACGACAACAATGTAGCGGTGGATGAGGATCGCCTGCCGGGGGTGATGACGGTGGCGGGGATTTGGCTATATGAGTGAGGCCGGTGACCGAAATGAAGAGCAAAAATGCCTCTGATTTCGGCCCGGACAGCCAAATGGCCGAAATGAAGGGCAAAAGTGCCTCTGATTTCGGCTCAGAAGGCCAATGGCGATGGCGTAAAATAAGTTGTGTACCAAGATTTGGAGCCTAGCAGGCAACAAAAAAGTAGGGTATTCTCGGGATTACCACACCACCGAGAAGGAGCCCTACTCAATGACTATTGTACCCGAAAATATGCTGAATAATCTATTTGAAAAACTTGTCACTGACTTCGTAAAAGAAAATTTGGAATCGATCCTGCGTGCGGAAATTGGGGCCTTCATGTCCAGTGAAGCTGCCGGTACACGCAACAGCCGCAACGGATACTACACCCGAAATCTACACACGAAGTATGGCAATGTGGAGGATCTAGAGGTCCCCCGCGACCGTCAGGGCCTATTCCAGACTCAGATGTTTGAACCGTACCAAAGACGAGACGGTTGGCTAGAAGAGGCTGTCATCCAAATGTACAAAGCAGGCATGGGCACACGGGATGTAGCCCGTTTCATTGAAAGTATGTTTGGCAGCCACTACTCTGCGACCACCGTCAGCAACATTACAGCAACTGTACTCGAAGACATCCAGCAATGGCAGAAACGGCCGCTAAACAAACGTTACTCGGTCATCTATCTGGATGGTTTATACGTCAAACTGAAGCGCGGAACCGTGAGTGGTGAAGTCGTCTATTTCGCGATGGGAATCGACGAAGATGGACAGCGCCAGATCCTTGGCTTCTATGTCGGCGGCCAGGAGAGCGCAAACGGCTGGCGTGAGGTGCTTAAAGATCTGTACAGCCGCGGCGTCCATGAAGTCTTGCTGGGTGTATTTGACGGGCTGCCAGGACTAGATACCGCCTTCCGTGAAACCTATCCCAAGGCGGATGTGCAGCACTGCGTCGTCCACAAAATCCGTGGAACCTTTCCTAATATTCGGGTTCAGCACAAGACCGATTTTTTTGAAGATTTGAAGACAGTGTATACAGCTGTAGACCATGAATTAGCACTGGCTGCGTTCGATACGGTGAAGGCGAAATGGGGCAAGTTGTATTCAAAAGAGTTACAGTCTTGGGAGAACCAATTCTCTACCTTGCTGACATTCTACAAGTACCCTCCGCTCATAAAGGAGGCCATTTACACCTCGAATCCAATTGAACGAATGAACAAGGAAATCCGCAAGCGTCTTAAGCCGATGAACAGTCTGACGAACATGGACGCAGCAGAGAAAATTATTTACCTTGAAATAATGGAGTACAACAGCCGTTTTGCCGAGCGAGTCACTCGTGGCTTTGGCGATCCGGGAGTCCGGAAGAAACTGACTGCTATGTTTGAAGCCAGGTACCCGGTGCTAGAAGACCTGTAGCAAGCAACCTAATTCCCGTGTTCTAGGGCCGGGGTTCCCCCGCCCCTAGAACACCCATATTGAAATAATAAAGACCTGAGAACCCACTTTTCACTTTCTTACACAAACTTCTTGACGCTACCCCAATGGCCGAAAGGAAAGGCAAAAGTGCCTCTAATCGCTACCATCCCCGGGCTTGTTTGGCCCAACCAAAAAGGTACCCAACCGGGTACCTTTTACACTTCTCTGCACATCAAACCCTCACTCCAGCTCCCGCACCGTCTCCCCCTCCACCAGCACCGGCTGGTAGTAGGTGCTGTTCCGCAGATCCTTTTTGCCCTGCAGCTTCTTGATTACCCATTCGGCGGCGTCGCGGCCCATCTGCTCCTGCGGGTGGGTCAGGGTGGTCAGCTTGATGTTGGCGTTCTTGGCAATGTAGGAATTGTCCTGGCCGATGATCGACAGGTCCTCCGGGACCGAGATGTCCAGCTGGCGGCATACATTTACTGCCTCCAGGCCGACCTCGTCGTTGTAGCAGACGATGGCTGTCAGCATGTCCCTATTTTCGCTCAGGAATGTCTTGAGGCTGCCCTGCAGCACCTGCTTCGTCTCGGTATCAAAGGACAATACCTGCTCGGGATGGAACCGCAGCTTCGCTTCGCCGAGCGCCTTGATGTAGCCCTTCATCCGGTACTTGCCCTGCAGGTCATCCATCTTGGCAATGATACCGATCTGGGTATGGCCCTTAGAGATCAGCTCCTTGGTAGCCAGATAACTGGACTGCACATCATCGAGGCAAAAGAACGGCACCTCCAGCTCCTCATAATACGCATTGATCATGATGAACGGTACGTCCTGCTCCTTGAAGGACAGGTAGTAGGCGATGTTAGGATTGTACAGGTTACTCTTCGTAGGCTCCACAATCAGGCCGTCGACCCCGAAGGACAGCATCATCTCCAGCGCCTTCTTCTCCTGGGCTACATCATTATTGGTACTGGCCAACAGCAGCGAATAATTATCCTCATTCAGCCGTCCCTCAATCCCGCGGATAATAGAAGGAAAGATATAATCTGAGAGGTACGTGGTAATGACCCCAATCGTCCGCTTGCTGGAGCCGCCTGCCGCTTTGGAGCGGAACTGGCTGCTGACATAGGTGCCGGAGCCCTTTTCGCTGCGTAAAAACCCTTCATTAGACAGCTCCAGAATCGCCTTGCGCACCGTCTGACGGCTGACGTTATAAGTCTCCTGCAAGGCCAGCTCGGTAGGAATCTGTTCGCCCACACTATAGGCTCCGGATAGAATATTGCTTTTTATATCATCAAAAATAATCTGGTATTTTGTCTTCATCGGACTCACTTCTTTCGAGGTAGTTCAGAACGGAATGTATTGCCTGTGTAAAAGTTGTACGTACATATTGTAACACAGATATTAGCTTATTATAGTCTATGAGCGTATATGTATAAACATAAAGTTAATTTGTATGTATATCTTACAAGTTGTATTGACAAATGTACGAACAAAAAATATACTGGAGCTGTTAAAGGGAAGCGCCTTCTTTTTATTGTTAAAATTATAACAGGTTGGCTTAGGGAGGAGTAACGTGGGCATGGATCAGAACATCAGGCAAGCGATACTTGAGGGAGGAACCTCACTGGGTATCGAATTTGGGTCCACACGTATCAAGGCGGTACTGATTGACCGGAAGTTTGAGACGGTTGCCTCCGGCAGCTATGAGTGGGAGAACCAGCTGGTTGACGGATACTGGACGTATGATTTGAATGATATCATCAAGGGCCTGCAGACTGCCTACAGTGAATTGAAGCAGGAAGTACAGCAGAAATACGAAGTCACCCTGAGCAAGGTGGGGTCGATCGGATTCTCGGCCATGATGCACGGATATATGGCTTTTGACAGCAAGGGAGAGCTGCTGGTTCCGTTCCGGACCTGGCGCAATGCGACAACCGGAGCTGCGGCCAAGGAGCTTACTGAGGCATTCCAGTTCAACATCCCTGAACGGTGGAGCATTGCCCATCTGTATCAGGCGATTCTTAACAAGGAAGAGCATGTGCCGGACGTTGATTTTGTAACCACACTGGCCGGGTACATCCACTGGCTGCTGACCGGAACTAAAGCGATCGGCATCGGCGATGCTTCGGGGATTTTCCCGATTGATGAAGCTGCGCAGGATTACAATCCGGCAATGGTAAAGCAGTTCGACGAGCTGACAGCGGCTAAGGGCTATTCTTTGAAGCTTGGAGAGCTTTTGCCAAAGGTGTATCATGCAGGCGAGCATGCAGGCGTACTAACTGAAGCGGGTGCTGCGATTCTGGACGTGTCCGGGGACTTGCAGGCAGGTATTCCGCTGTGCCCTCCTGAGGGGGATGCCGGAACAGGCATGGTTGCTACTAATAGTGTAAGAAAACGCACCGGTAACATCTCTGTAGGTACCTCCGTATTCGCGATGATCGTGCTAGAGAACGATCTGTCCACCGTGTATCCGGAGATTGATATGGTTACTACGCCGGACGGCAGTCCGGTAGGGATGGTGCATGCGAATAACTGCTCCAGTGACATCAACGCATGGGTTGGCCTGTTCCGTGAATTTGCGGAGGCTATGGGCTTCCAGGCGGATTCCGGCAAGCTGTTCAGCGTGCTGTTTGGCAAGGCGCTTGAGGCAGATGCCGACGGCGGCGGTCTGCTGAGCTACGGTTATTTTTCCGGGGAAAATATTACAGGCATCGAGAAGGGACGCCCTCTCTTCGTACGCTCGCCTGAGAGCCGCTTCAATCTGGCTAACTTTATGCGTACGCACCTGTTTACCGCTTTTGCCGCGCTGAAGATCGGGATGGACATCCTCACGAAGAAGGAGAATGTCGCAATTGACAGCATTCTGGCGCACGGCGGCTTATTCAAAACACCTGTGGTCGGTCAAAAGATCGTGGCAGCCTCGATGAACGTACCTGTCTCCGTAATGGCAACAGCCAGCGAGGGCGGTGCCTGGGGGATGGCGATTCTGGCCGCGTTCATGCAGAACAGGGAGCAGCAGGAGCGTCTGGACGATTTTCTCGATAACAAGGTATTTAAGGATACGGAAGGACAGGTCATTCATCCGGATGCAGCTGACGTTAAGGGCTTTGAGCTCTTTATGGAGCGGTATGTGGAAGGACTGGCGATTGAGCAGGCTGCTGTAGATCATCTGGTAGAGAACGGGAGGGGTTAATGTGTTAGAGCAATTGAAGGAAGAGGTATTCCAGGCCAATCTGGATCTGCCTAAGCAAGGACTTATCAAGTACACCTGGGGTAATGTCAGCGCGGTTGACCGTGAGCGTAACCTGTTCGTCATTAAACCAAGCGGAGTCAGCTATGAGAAAATGAAAGCCAGCGATATGGTCGTTGTCGATTTTGACGGTAACGTTGTTGAGGGCGATCTTAGACCTTCCTCAGATACACCGACCCACGCTGTGCTGTATAAGCATTATAAGGAAATCGGCGGCATTGTGCATACGCACTCCATGTGGGCAACCGTCTGGGCGCAGGCGGGCCTTGATGTTCCGGTTATGGGAACTACACATGCTGACACCTTCTACGGCGCTGTACCTTGTACCCGGTTCCTCACACAAGAGGAGATTGACCGCGGGTATGAAGCAGAGACAGGGCATGTAATCATCGAGACGTTTGAGCAGCGGGGCATTGATATTATGGCGGTTCCCGGCGTACTGCTGAAGGGTCATGGACCATTCACCTGGGGCAAGGATGCCCATTCCGCTGTTATGAACAGTGTGGTGCTGGAGGAAGTGGCTAAGATGAACCATTTTGCCCGTGAGCTGAATCATTTCGCCGAGGAGCTGCCGCAGCGGATTCTGGATAAGCACTATTTGCGCAAGCACGGCAAGGATGCCTACTACGGCCAGAAGTAATATGGGGGTACGGATTACCCTACTATCACAATTTAAGAGAAGAGGATGAATATAAATGACAACAGTTAGTGACAAGCAGTTCTGGTTCGTTGTTGGATCGCAGCATCTGTACGGAGAAGAAGCACTCGGAGAAGTTAAGGCCCACGCCCAGGAAATGGTCGATGCACTGAATAACAGCGGCGTTCTGCCTTACCCGCTTGTATTGCAGGATCTGGCAGTCAGCGCGGACAAAATCACCACCATCATGAAGGAAGTTAACTACCGTGATGAGGTTGCGGGTGTAATCACCTGGATGCACACTTTCTCCCCGGCCAAAATGTGGATCCGCGGCACCAAGCTGCTGCAGAAGCCTCTTCTTCACCTGGCTACCCAGTACAATGAGAGCATTCCTTGGGCAACGATCGACATGGATTTCATGAACCTTAACCAGGCTGCCCATGGTGACCGTGAGTACGGCTTCATCAATGCCCGCCTGAACAAACAGAATAAAGTGGTTGTAGGCTACTGGCAGCGCCCTAATGTACAGAAGCAAATTGCCGAGTGGATGGACGTAGCGGTTGCTTACAACGAGAGCTTCAACATCAAGGTTGCCCGTTTCGGCGACAACATGCGCAATGTAGGGGTTACCGAAGGCGATAAAGTAGAAGCTCAGATCCAGTTCGGCTGGACCGTTGACTACTTCGGTATCGGCGACCTTGTTGCTTATGTAAACGAAGTAACGGAAGAAGAGATCAATGCCCTGTTCGCTGAATATGCAGAGCAGTACGATTTCGATTACGGCAGCTACAGCAAGGAAGCATGGGAAGCGAGCGTTAAGGTTCAGGCCAGCTACGAAATCGCCCTGAAGCGTTTCCTGGACAACGGCGGCTACAATGCCTTCACATCGAACTTTGAAGACCTGCATGGCATGAAGCAGCTTCCGGGTCTGGCCGTACAACGCCTGATGGCACAAGGCTACGGCTTCGCCGGCGAAGGCGACTGGAAGACGGCTGCCCTTGACCGCCTGCTGAAGGTAATGGCCCATAACGTGAACACCGGCTTCATGGAAGATTACACGTATGAAATGGCAGAAGGCAAGGAAGCGATTCTGCAGTCCCACATGCTTGAGGTTGATCCAAGCCTGGCAAGCAGCAAGCCTAAGGTGCTGGTATCACCGCTGGGTATCGGCGACCGTGAAGATCCGGCCCGCCTCGTATTTGACGGCAAAGCAGGCGAAGGCGTCGTTGTATCGATGGCAGACTTCGGCACACACTACAAGCTGCTGATCAATGAAGTGGAAGCCTTTGAGCCTGAGGTTGCGGCTCCTAACCTTCCGGTAGCGCGTGTTCTGTGGAAGGTTAAGCCTAACTTCCAGGACGGAGTGAAGGCCTGGATCGAGAACGGCGGCGGCCACCACACCGTGGTTTCCCTGAACCTGACTACCGACCAGATCGTCAGCTACGCTAAGCTCGTAGGCTTGGAATATGTAATCATTAAATAATCTAATTATTCAGAGGAGCGGGTAAGCGTTGGCTTGCCTGCTTTTTTTGTCGCTTTTTTAGGTTTGACAGCTTCTGTTACCGATGATAAGATACGGCTAACTATGAAAAGGAGGACTGCGGCTATGACCCCATCCATGCGCTTGAGATGAGTACCCGAAAGAGCAAATTTCACCATTAAGGTGGGCTTTTTTGGGTTGCTTATCTATACGTATGGACATAGGCCGTAATCCTGACGGTTTATATGCAGAGCCTTATTTGGCTATGCCCTGTTCCGACACGTAAAGCAAGCAGACTCAAGCCCACTGGACTTGGGTCTGTTTTTTTTGACTAACGGCATAGCTGCTTCAGAAACGAAATCCATTTACTTTTGGGAGGTACAATTTATGAATCATATGCACTGGAAGAGGACATTCGCTTTTATCTTTAGCGGTCAGATTTTCTCGATTCTGACTTCATCGATGGTGCAGTTCTCGATTATCTGGCATCTGACAGAAACGACAGGGTCAGCCTCTGTGCTGATGATCGCCGGGCTGGTCGGCTTCCTGCCGCAGGCCATCCTGGGGCCGTTCATCGGCGTCTGGCTGGACCGCTGGAACCGCAAGCGGACCATGATCATCTCCGACAGCATGATTGCTGTCACCAGCCTGATCCTGGGCGCTTACTATTTATGGGGCGACCCGAGCCTGTGGGTTGTGTATGTCGTACTGTTCATCCGCTCCGTGGCCTCTTCGTTCCACGCGCCGTCTTTCCAGGCGGCCGTCCCGCTGATTGCCCCGGAGGACCAGTTAACCCGGGTAGCGGGCTGGCAGCAGATGGTCTTCTCCGCTTCCAGCATCCTGGGACCGGCGCTTGGGATCGCCGTATACTCGGCTACATCGCTGGGAACCGTGCTGCTGCTTGATGTGGCGGGCGCACTGATCGCTAACGTCATGCTGCTGATGGTGAAGATTCATCAGCCGAAGCCGGAAGTGGTGCAGGCACTGTCCTTCCGGCAGGAGTTCATTCTCGGCTGGCGGACCTTTGTTTCCTCTAAGCAGATTGTCTTTATCACGATTGCCATGGCAGGCTTTAGTGTTGTCTTCATGCCGCTGGCCATGCTGTTCCCGCTGATGACGCTGGAGCACTTTGGCCGGGGCGGATACAGCGCGAGTGTTATAGAGGCGGTATTCGGCATCGGCATGATCATCGGGGGCGTGCTGCTGTCGGTATTGTCCTCCAAGTGGCGTGACTCCACCTATATGAGCGTAAGCCTTGTTATTATCGGCCTGACCTGTCTGCTGAGCGGAGTTGTCGGCAGCGGAGCCTTCGTGGTCTTTGCTGTGCTGTCCTTCTTCATGGGCGCTGCTGCTCCGCTGTTCAACGGCCCTTATATGGCTATGATCCAGAAGGCTTACGAGCCGGAAACGTTAGGGCGCGTCATTTCGCTCGTTTCCAGCATCGGGATGCTGTCTTCTCCAATCGGGCTGGCCCTGGCCGGGCCGGTTGCAGACCGGTACGGGGTGCAGGTGTGGTTTTTCTGGTCGGGCATCGTTGTAGCGGTGATCGGTATCATTGTTTTTCTCAAGTTTTACGGAAAGGCTGAGGAGGAGCAGGTACAGGGTTAGGCGCACGTTAAGTATAAAATTGGCAATGAGACTTTTTTCACAGCTCTAATACTCACACCGCGAGTAATATGTTAGAATATCAGAATGCATTAACGCTTCACCAACTTAATACACTACAGGCTATGAATGCTATGGATCACACTATAGCAGGAGCAGCTTCTGGAGAGACTGCGGGCTACCGCAGCGCCGAAGGGTTCACAATCTCAGGCAAAAGGACAGAAGAGTACTGAATATTTATCTGCCTTGCGGGCTGCTGCCCGCAGGGCGGATAGTGTTTGATATTCTTATGAGCCGGGAGATTGGATGATCGTATCCAGTCTCTTTTTTTATTGGCAGCAGCAGGCTGTAATCATAAGGGGGAAACAGGCATGGCAGAGTTAAAGAGAGAGCTGGCTAACCGGCACGTACAGTTAATCGCAATTGGAGGAACGATTGGAACAGGGTTATTCCTGGGATCAGGGCGGGCGATTGAAAAGGCGGGTCCGTCGATCATGTTCACTTATCTGATTGTGGGAATCGCTGTGTTTTTTGTAATGAGGGCACTGGGGGAACTGCTGCTGTCCAAGGCGGGGTACCAGTCCTTTACGGATATAGCTGAGGATTATTTAGGGCCTAAGGCCGCTTTTGTCACAGGCTGGACGTACTGGTTCTGCTGGATTATGACGGCGATGGCCGATGTCATTGCGGTAGGGGTCTATGTGCAATACTGGTTTGATATCCCGCAGTGGATACCTGCCGTCATCTGTCTGATTATTCTGCTGGGACTTAATCTGCTGACCGTCAAAAGCTTCGGCGAGCTGGAGTTCTGGTTCGCATTAATCAAGGTGGTTACGATTCTTGCCCTGATCGGGCTCGGGATTGTCCTGCTCGTCATGGGCTTCAAGACAGATGCAGGAGCGGTAACGGTCCGCAATCTGTGGCAGCATGGCGGAGTATTCCCTAACGGCATCACAGGCTTCCTGTTCTCCTTCCAGATGGTCGTGTTTGCTTATGTCGGTGTAGAGCTCGTAGGGGTGTCGGCGGCAGAAACGGCTGATCCTGAGAAAAATATCCCGTCAGCGATTAACAAAATCCCGCTGCGGATTCTGTTCTTCTACGTCGGCGCGCTGTTCGTTCTGCTGTGCGTTAACCCGTGGACCCAGCTCAGCCCGGCGGAGAGCCCGTTCGTAAGAACCTTTAGCCTCGTGGGTATTCCGGTTGCTGCCGGGATTATCAACTTCGTCGTCCTGACCTCAGCTGCGTCGGCCTGCAACAGCGGGATGTTCTCGACCAGCCGGATTCTCTACAATCTGAGCCGCAAGGATCAGGCTTCTGCCCGGTTCGGCAAGCTGAACAAAAATCATGTGCCGGCCAATTCGCTGTTCATTTCTACACTGGTTGTTTCAGCCGGTGCGCTGCTGAGCAAGCTGGTTCCGGAGCAGGCCTTCGGCATTGTGACTACGGTCAGCGCCATTTGCTTTATTTGGGTCTGGGGCGTAGTGCTGGTATGCCACATCAAATACAAGCGGAACCGTCCGGACCTGCAGGCTGCCTCCAAATTCAAGGCACCGTTCACTCCGGCAGTTAACTATATGGTTCTGGCGCTGTTCGCAGCAATCCTGATCATTATGCTGATTGCCGAGGAGACCCGTCCGGCGCTGCTGTTCACTCCGGTCTGGTTCATCCTGCTGTTCGTCCTGTATTCGGTGAGAAGCAGGAAGCAGAAGAGCCGCGGGGAGACCGGAATTAATACCGGTGCCGGGAACCATATCCAGCTGTAGACACAATAAAAACCACTCCGTTAACCGGGGTGGTTTTATTTATATCGGGCTATCTGTATCCGCTAAGGAACAGGCACATAATCGGCGTGATAGCGTCCCTTGGGCACAATCATCGGCGAGCCGGCAACCGGGTCCTTGATTACCGCGCAGTCCAGTCCGAAGATGTCTTTGACCAGGGTGCTCGTAATAACCTTATCCGGTGTGCCTTCAGCAACCAGCTTGCCTGAATGAAGGGCAAAGATATGGTCGGCATACCGGGCCGACAGGTTAATATCATGCAGCACCATGACGATGGTAGTGCCGTGCTTGCGGTTCAGATCGGTCAGCAGGTCCAGAATCTCTACCTGGTAGGTGATGTCGAGGAACGTTGTCGGTTCATCAAGGAACAGGATATCGGTCTGCTGCGCCAGTGCCATGGCGATCCAGACGCGCTGGCGCTGGCCGCCGGACAGCTCATCAATATGATGATTGGCAAATTCCGTAATCTTCATAATCTCCATCGCTTCGGCAACGGCCTCATAGTCCTTTTTGCTCCAGCTGCCGAAGAGCGACTGGTGCGGAAATCTGCCCCGGCCAACCAGATCAGCTACGGAAATTCCCTCCGGAACAATCGGCGACTGCGGCAGCATTCCGACCGTGCGGGCCAGGGGCTTAGAGGCAATTTTGGCAAGCGGCTTTCCGTCAATCGTAATGGTGCCGGAGGAGGGCTTGATCAGCCGGGCCATCGTCTTCAGGAGCGTGGACTTGCCGCAGCCGTTGGAGCCGATAATGACGCTGATTTTGCTGCTCGGCAGCACAAGGCTGACATCCTGGATGACCGTTTTATTCTCATAGCCTGCTACGAGGCGTTCGACTTTAAAAGTATGCGCCTGATTCATTATAATTCTCCCTTCCGGTTCATCTGGATCAGCAGGTATATCAGATACGGCGCTCCGAGCAGCCCGGTGATTACACCTACCGGGAAGCGGGTCACGAAGGCGAACTGGCCGATCAGATCTGCCGCCAGAACCAGAACAACGCCAACCAGTCCTGAAGGGACAATGCCGGAGAAGCCGGCCCCGGTCAGTCTTTTGGCAATCGGTCCGGAAAGGAAGGAGACAAAGGCTATCGGACCTGTTGTTGCAGTGGCTATAGCAATCATGCAGACAGAGCCGACAATCAGCAGGATCCGGGTCTTGTCCGTATGTACGCCAAGTGAGGATGCAGATTGTTCGCCGAGCTCCAGAATATCAAGGTGCTTGCCCAGCAGAATTAGGATAGGCGCACAAATGATCACTGTAAGCACAAGCGGAGGCAGCTCGCTCATCTGCGAGCCGTTGAGACTGCCTGTCAGCCAGCGGATAGCTGTAGGTACATCCTTCTCCGAGCTGATCAGCAGAAGATAGGAGATTATGGCATCGAGCATCGCCTGTACGCCAATACCAACAAGGATCAGACGCCCGATGGAAAAGGTTCTTCCTCTGGACAGGATATAGATCAGAATGACAGTAGCCAGACCGGCAAGGACGGCGGCCAGAGAAACCACAGCCCCGCCGGCATGAAGGATAACAATACAGAACACAGCAGCCGCACTGGAGCCGGACGTAATCCCGATGACATTCGGATTAGCCAGCGGGTTACGCAGCATCGTCTGGAAGGTGTAGCCTGCAACGCCAAAAGCAAACCCGGCAAACAGGCCGGCCAGCATCCGCGGCAGACGGATTGTACTCACAGCAAAGGAAACGCCCTTAATCTGCTCTCCCGAAAGGGCCCGGATTACCTCCGAAAGCGGATAGATGGTATTTCCGAGCAGCAGCATAGCTATACAGAGTGCACAGGCAAGAACGCCCAAAAGGCTGGTAACCAGTATCCAGCGGCGGCGTCTTTGCCGTCTGCCAGCCATGATAAATTCGGTTGAAGGTAGATAATTTGTCATAAGGACCGCACTTTCGATCTCATAGCTAATATGATTAATATCGGTGCTCCGATGAACGCTGTCACAACACCGACTTCAAGCTCTCCGGGGCTGCCGAGCAGCCTGCCGCCGACATCGGCTACGGTCAGAATAATAGCTCCGGCAACCGCCGACATGGGAATGACAAAACGCAGATCAGGGCCCAGAATAAGCCTGATAACATGGGTGGATAAAAGGCCGATAAAACCGATCGGGCCTGCAAGCGCCGTTGTTGCACCGCAAAGGACAACTCCTGCGAGAGCGGCGGTAAACCGCAGAAAGCCTGTCTTAACACCGAGTCCGGTGGCGACATCATCGCCCAGGGCCAGCGCATTCAGCGCAGGCGCTGTCAGCACGGCAATCAGCATGCCGGCGATCAGAAAAGGGATGAAGGTGGAGATGTTATCCCAGCTTCCTGAACCGACGCTGCCCACCTGCCAGAACCTGAATTTATCCATAACATAGGAACGCGGGATCATGATCGCAGTGACGAGAGACGAAAGGGCCGCGCTTGTCGCAGCACCCGCCAGAACGAGCTTAATGGGGGTGGCTCCGCCACGCCCCATTGAACCTATTCCGAATACGAATACTGCAGTAAGCGCAGCTCCGGCCAAAGCCAGCCAAATGAATTGGCTGGCTGAGCTTATGTTTAGAAAGGCAATTCCGCACACTACGAACAAGGCAGCGCCGGTATTGACTCCCAGTATACTCGGGTCCGCAATAGGATTGCGGGTGACCGATTGCATAAGCGCCCCGGATACGCCGAGCGCTGCACCGCACATTATGCTGAATACTGTCCGGGATATCCGCTTGCGGACTACGTTGGCTCCGAAGGACTGCACGTCCGGATGAAATAAACCGTCGAGCAGCTCTCTTAAGCTGGTCACACGCGAGCCCAAGGCCAGCGAGGCGACAATGCATAAGCCAAGCAGGATGAAGCAGAGGATCAGGACCAGCGTGAAATTCCGCGGGGTATGCAGGGCTGGCTTTTTATATTCAGAAGTCTCAGAACTATTCATTTATCTTGTCGATAGCTCCGCCGATCAGCTTCAGATACTCATCAATAGTGTAGGCAATAGGCAGCGGGTTAGGCGTTCCGGCAGCAACAAGCGGTGTATCGCTGTCGATGAAAGCAACTGAACCGCGCTCAATCGCAGGGATTTTGCCCAGCAGGGAATCTGCCTGAAGAGCCTTCAGTAGTTCGTCATTGCCATATCCGATAATCAAATCTGCATCGTTGAGTGCTTCTACGTTCTCGGAACTCAGGCTCAGAGAGTAGCTTGTCGGATCCGTAATCTGGCTGGTGATGCTTTCCGGATATTCCATTCCCAGCTCGTACAGGAAGGAGACGCGGGAATCAAGTGGCGCATAGATATGCAGCTTGGACAGGTCGTCAGCGGAGAAGTTAACCCATACGACTTTTTTGCCGGCGATTTGCGGATAGGCAGTCAGCTTTTCGTTCACCAGGTCCTCGGTGTCCTTGATCAACTGCTCGCCTTCGGCCTTCATGCCCATGCCTTCAGCAATCAGGTTAACCTGCTCACGCCATGTGGTGGTCCAAGGGGAAACCGGGTAAGCGACCACCGGAGCGATCTGGCTCAGTGTGTCGAAGTCTTCTTGTGTGATGCCGGAGTAAGCGGCAAGAATGACGTCCGGATCAGCATCGGAGATCGCTTCGAAATCAAGGCCGTCTGTATCCTGGAATACGTTTGGATCGGTTACGCCCAGCTCGTCCAGCTTCTGTTTGGTCCAAGGGAGCAGACCGCTGTCGTCCTGAACGCCGAAGTTTGCTGCCGAGAAGCCCACTGGAACAACACCCAGCGCGAGGGCAACGTCCTGATTACCCCATTGAATGGTAACAACACGCTCAGGCTTGCTCTCAAGTACAGCCTCGCCCAGTGCAGTTTTGATTGTAACCGGATATTGAACGGCATCTGTAGCAGCCGGTGCTTCTGTAGCAGCTGGTGCAGTGGTAGCCGCAGCGTTTGTCGGGGAAGCCGCACTATTCGAAGCATTGTTGTTACCGCAGCCTACCAGCGCAAGTGTAAGCGCAAGCGGAGCAAGCAGCGTTCTGAAAGTATACTTTCTTGTTGTGTTCATGTGTTTCATTTGTGTGACCCCATCCTTTATATTGTGTATTTAACAATACTTGATAACGATTCTCATTATCGAACAATATATATGGAATTTCCAGCAGTGTCAATAAAAAAGTGGTAAATTAAATTTGGATTGATAGCATTTATGACAGTTTTGAGACGTCAATATCACCTGGAGCATTTAGCTCCCGTTGTCCGGACATAGTATAATAGAAGAGGATTTTTAAAAGAAGATTGGAGAGGAGCCTGCTTACATGGCACAATCATTGCAAGGAAAAGTGGCAATTGTAACCGGAGCAGCAAGAGGAATCGGAAAGGCAACCGCTGTTGCGCTTGCCAAGGAGGGCGTCAGCGTCGGCCTGCTGGCCAGAAGTGAAGCTGCACTGCAGACACTGGCTGCCGAGATTGAGGGCTACGGAGTTAAGGCTGCTTTTGCCGTCGCTGATATTTCTTCCAAGGAACAGGTAGATGCAGCGGTTGAAGCACTCAAGAGCGAGCTGGGAGCTGCGGACATTCTGATCAATAACGCGGGGATCGCTACGTTCGGCACACTGCTGGAGATGGACCCGGAAGAGTGGAAGGGCATGATCGACGTCAACCTGATGGGTACTTACTATGTAACACGTGCGGTGCTGCCGCAGCTCATTGAAAAAAATGCCGGAGACATCATCAACATCTCCTCCACCAACGGCTTGAACGGCGCAGCTACCTCCAGTGCATACAGCGCCTCCAAGTTCGCCATGATCGGCTTGACCGAATCCCTGGCCCAGGAGGTCCGCCGCAACAACATCCGTGTATCGGCGCTGACCCCGAGCACCATTGCAACAGATCTGGCGCTCGACCTGAACCTGATCAAGGAGAACAATGATTCCAAGTTCGTTCAGCCTGAGGATATCGCGGAGTTTATTATCGACCAGCTTAAATTGAACCCGCGTGTGTATGTGAAGACGGCGAGCTTCATTGCTACGAATCCGTTCTGATTTATCTTTTCAAGTATAGGTAATGGGCCATCCCGTGAGGGGTGGCCTTTTCTGCTTCCCGGTCAGCTGTACGGCTCAGCCTACCCCATCCTTTTCCAATAACGAATAGAAATGATCACGGTCCTTATCATCGAATCTGCCGAGTGTACCTAACCTGACGAATTCATGCCCGCCATAGATGTCCATTTCCTCACCGTCTTTGGTGTAGAGCGCAAGCATGTTTCCCTCCCGGTTGAGCTCCATGTAGCCGTAACTGTCTGCTGGAGGAGCTTCACCATAAAAGAGCGTAAATCTGATTTTGTCGACTCTGTGCATGCAGGCTCTCCTTTCTAATAGATTCATATATTACGGTAAAACGGAGGGTCTGGCACCTAGTTGGATTTTTGCTACTTAGATCTGTAGGTTCTTAAGATTTATAAGCATTAGGTGTAAAATTGCTACTTATTTGGGCCAAAAACGCTCCGTATATCTAAATTCAGCAGAATTAAGTAGCTTTTTTCCACCTATTATCCTCATTCAGCGGTCTCCCCTGAAAATAGATATCGGATTTCCACTTAGTTTGATCCGGTCTGTGCTCGGTGGATCAGCTCGGACCGGTGTTGCTATCCGTCTTGATCCGCACTGTCACCTTCGCTCCGCCGGAAGGCGCAGCATTCTCCAGTGTAAGTGTTCCCCCATGCTGCTGAGCAGCAGATTCGGCAATGTACAGGCCCATCCCGTGATGCTTGCCGGAGCTGCGGCTCTGGTCGCCCATGTAGAACTGACTTGCCGCCTCCCGTAATCCGGCCGGGGAGAAGCCGCTGCCCGTGTCTGTAACGGTAAAAGAAATAGCCCCGTCCCCATCCCGGCGGATATCCAGAGTAACCTTCCCTTGCGGCGGCGTATGCTCTACAGCATTTGCAAGAATATTGATAATTCCCCGCTGGAGCAGCTCCTTATCTATAACAATCCTTTCAGGCAGCGCGTTGTCCATAGTAACTTGTGCGGAAATGTCCCTGCCTGAGGATAAGGCCCGCAGCTGACTCTCCAGTTCGGCCATTAAATCCGTAAGGTGCGTCAGCGCTTTACGTTTCCGGGGAGCTGCCTGCTGGCTGGACAGATCAATGACCTCCTGCACAAAGGCTTCAATATCCGCTGCACTTTGCAGAATATATTCGTTGTATTCCCGCTGGGCTTCATCCTGGACGGTTTCCTGCAGCAGCTCGGCGTTGCCCCGGATAATCGTGAGGGGGGTCTTAATGTCGTGGGCGAGCGCAGAAATCTGCTCTCTGCGGGACCGTTCCAGCTCCCACTGGCGTTTCAGTGAGGCCTGCAGCGCTTCCTTCATCTGGTCCAGCGAGACCAGCATCTCGTCGATTTCGATGATTCCGCTTGGCCGGACGGTGAACGCCAGATTTTCCTGCCGGATGCTGTCGGTCGCCTCCTGTAAGCCGGCCATTTTCTGGGTAAGCCTGCGGCCGAATCGGGCGGCAAGCACAGCGGCCAGAATCAGTACACCCAGGATGAAGAGCAGCACGGCCACCAGCTGCGGATTAGGCAAGTAGCTGCGCAGCAGCGGGGAGGCGAACTGCGGAGTTAGCGTGTAGCGGAAAATCCAGAGCTCCCCTTCATGCCGGAAGGAAGTGTAGAAATAGGAGTCCCGGTTTTTGCCTTGCAGTATAAGCTCCCGGGCGTGATCCGCATCCTTTGTATTCAGGCTGCCTGTAAGCAGCTTCCCTTCGGCTGTAAATATGGCGTAGTCCGCCAGCTTCGGAATGACAGCAGCGGCATCTTCGTCACCCGCTTCAAGTTCATGCTTAACAGCCTCGATCTCCTTCTCTGCATAATTGGCGGGCAGAATCACATTGGCCGAAAAAGTCGCCGTGAACAAGCCCAGCAGCAGGAGCAGCAGTAAAATGGTTCCGGCACTTAGAATCAGGAGATATTGCAGAAAAAAGGTGCGCAGGCGCATCCCCGGTGCTCTTTTTACAGCTTCCACTTGTAACCGATCCCCCAGACTGTCTCAATGGCTTCAATGTCCGCTTTGTTCAGCTTGGCGCGGATATTCTTGATATGCTCTGTGATGGCGCTGCTGTCACTTTCCCCGTCAAACCCGAAGACCGCCTCATAGATAAGCTCCTTGGAAAAAACCTGTCCGCGGCTCTTCGCCAGAAACTCGCAAATATCGTATTCGCTTTTGGTCAGAGGCACCTTGCTGCCGCGGGCAAGCAGCTCTCTGCCGGAGAGATTGAAGTGGATATGCTCGGAGTACAGCACATTCCTCCGTTCCCGGGTCTCCCGTCTGAGATGGGCGTTAATCCGCGCCCGCAGCGCGCCAATACTGAAGGGCTTCATAATATAGTCGTCCGCGCCCAATCCCAGCCCGTACATCAAGTCGGATTCCAGCGTCTTGGCGGTCAGAAAAAGGATCGGACTATCCACCGCCGCGCGAATCTCCCGGCATAGTGTAAAGCCGTCTACCCCGGGCATCATCACATCGAGCAGAATGAGATCATAGGTACCCAGATCGCTCTGGCGCACAGTGGTTGAATCCTGAATGGTTGTTACCAAGTGACGGTCTGCGCCCAGGGCACTGCGGATCAGCGCCAGGATGGCGGGCTCATCGTCGACGGCAAGTATTTTAGCCATATGCATTCCCTCTATTAATAATAGTTGTGTATCAAAAAACGTTTCTAATTTAATTATCGGCAGACCGCCCTTCCCACCGCTGAAACCAGAGGAAGGACAGGGGGACAGCGAGTATTGTTGCAGCAGCACATACAAGGGCTCCGGTATCGGCCTGTGTTGCGGCGGGTGATAGCGGGGCCCCCGAGCTGATGGCTGTCCATATGGAAATGAAGCGTGCTGCCCAGGCAAAAGGGACATACAGCCAGATACCTTCACCGAGTCCGGTAAGCAGCAGGGCCGCAGTCAGACTGCCTGCGATGCCGATTCCAATCGACGGGCCCCGGCCAAACCGCAGGTTGATGAATCCATGCAGCAGATAGAGAAATACCGTGCTTCCCGACAGGATCAATGCGCTGCTCCAGTAAAAAGCCATCCCGAGGTTGTCCTGATTCAGTACAAAGCGGAATCCGGTGCCGAACATGACGGCGGCCAGCAAAACCGCGCAAAGGCCGTAGAACAGCAGAACCAGCAACTTGCTGGCGTAAACCCTGGTTCGTCCGGCGGGGAGCGCCAGCATCCCCTGAAAATGCCCGGCCAGCGCTTCCTGCTCCGCTGCCATTGAACAGACCAGGGCAATAAGCGTTGGAAGAGCACAGCCCAGTGCCTGGAGATAAGCCTGTACCTTATCAGTGTCGCTCCATGGAGAATACGAGTAGTACGCCAGGAATATCGCCGCCGCGCTAAGCGGGGCCAGGATATGAAGAAGCAGAAACGGCGTGCGGCGGTTTTTGAGCAGGTCCGCCTTGAACAGCCAAAGTAAGGAGGCCATCCTACTTCGCCTCCTGCCTGCGGAATCTGCGCGCTGTCAGGAAAAACAGGCTGCCGAACCAGACGAGAGAAGCCAGCACATCCCGTAGAATGGTGTCTGTGCTTCTCAGCGGGCTGCCCTCTGGAACCGGCAGGCCGTTCGGCAGAATATGCAGCACCGGGCACATCAGCCGGAACGTAATCGTGTAGGGCATGAAATCCCACAGCCCGCCGGTGTCAAAGGTGACTACACCTGCAATGTTCAAGGCCATATTGATCAGCACGGCTGTGAACAGGCCAAACCGTGCAGCCAGGAACAGGCAGAGCGGAATCTGCCACAGGAATGTGATGACAATCAGCAGGCTCCCTGCCGCACTGTTCATCAGCGGAATTGAAGCGCCAAACAGCCAGCCTCCGGACGAGATGCCGGCGAAGAACAGCAGGCTTGCGGCCAGCAGCCAGCCGGTGACGGCGGCGATTTTGGCCGACCAGAGCTTCTGCGGACGGAGGGGCAGCGCCAAGAGGGCGCGGTACTGCAGCTTGGCATCCTTTTGCACCGCCAGTGCGCATACCAGGGTCAGTGCGCCCGGCAGGAGCATCGTATACCACCAGTTATATGCCCCGGTCTGAAAATAACGCCCGCCCATCAGGACACCGCAGAGCAGCAGGGTAAACAGCGGCGTAACCCACAACAGCTGCGGAATAAAGGTGCGGCGCCACTTCAGGCGCTCCGCACTAATGAGTGTAAGCACTGGCTTCACCCGCCCTTCGGTTCGCAGCGGCTACCTGCATGAACAGAGCTTCCAGCTCTGCTCCATGCGGCGCAGCCCCCTGATATCCCAGCTGCCCGCCGGCAATAATTCCGATCTGATCCGCTACCTGTTCCACCTCGGAAAGAATATGGCTCGACAGAATGACCGTGATTCCCTGACCGGGGAAAGAGCGGATCAGCTCCCGCAGCTCCTGAATTCCAATAGGGTCGAGCCCGTTCGACGGCTCATCCAGAATGAGCAGCTTCGGCTGGTTCAGCAGCGCAATTGCGATGCCCAGCCGCTGCTTCATGCCCATCGAGAACTGGCCGGCCCGCTTCTTCCCGGTATGGGCCAGATCGACGATGGCGAGCGTCTCGGCAATCCGCGACTCCGGCAGCCCGAGCGCCAGCGTCCGCACCTGCAGATTCTCTCGGGCCGTCAGGTTCCCGTACAGCGGCGGCGACTCAATCAGCACGCCGATCTCGCTCAAGTCCTTCCGTACCCACTCATGGCCCTGGAAAAGAATGCTCCCTGAGCCTGGACGCAGCATGCCTGCGATCATCTTCAGCGTCGTCGACTTCCCCGCACCGTTCGGTCCGAGCAGCCCGTAAACGGAATTCCGGGGCACTGACAGTGATACGTTGCTTACAGCGGGCTGTTTTTTGAAGCTTTTACATAGGTTTCTCGTTTCTAAAATAATGTCCGGCATATTATATCATCCTTTCCACTTAGACAGTGTAAAGGGGAGTTATAAGGAAACTGTAAGGAACAAAATTTTCCCGTTTTTTCCATTGTCGTAATACTTCCGCCCTGTTTACACTCCTCCCCGTATGCGATGATAAGGGCATCAAACGGCCGGGTTCACCCGAATCCGGACGCTTGAACTTCAGGCTATTGCGGTCCTTCCTTCTAACTCACTGTAAATGACACAGGGCCGCAGCTTTCCTGAAGGATGCTCATCCAGAGAGGAGGCGTCCAGGCTATTGTATTCCTTCCTTCTAAACCCAGAGGATGATCTAAATAGGGATACGGCTTTCCTGGACACTTTTACTATGAAAAAAAATTCGATTTATCTGCAAAGAGCACGCAAGATCATTGTTGATCCATATAACGGGAACGGTCGGCTGCCGGAAGGGTATTTGGCGGCGGCGGTCCGCAATCTGGAAGCGCTGGGCTTTGCTTTGTCTCCTGCATTGTTCCGCGCGGTGCGCGGGCTGCCGAAGGAAGAGTTTGAGGCGCTGTACCAGCAGCTGGTTGCAGATTTGAAGGTTATGGTTGGTGCGCATGTAAAATATACGCCGATGTATCCCGGGTTTCCCGAGCAGGTGATGCTGGAGCACGATGCCGTCCTGTACCTGAATGCAATGTACCATTACTATACGTGGGATTTCCCACAATACGATGAGGCCGTAAAGAGACCGCCGCTGCAGGAACAGGGAAAGCTGAAGGTGATTGAGCTTGGGGACAAAGAGGATTTTTGCTTAATGATCCGCCGGCTTATTCAGGCCAAAGGCTCGATCTCTGCAGCCGACAAAGAGGATATTGATGCCGTGATAGCGGCGTTTGAACCGGAGGAGCTGGATGCGATTCTGCCGGAGGATATTCCGTTCAAGGAAAATGCCGCGTTCGTGGCGTCATCGCTGCTGATTTATGACAAGGCTAACCTGGCGCGGCTGGGGCGGTATTTCAAAACAGCTACCGATGTGCTGCGCCTGGCCGTAGCCTGGTCGGACGGCGGTGTCAGCCTGGCGGTACCGGTGCGTTTCCGCAAATTCAAGCGCAGTGAACGCCGGATGCTGCTCGGGTTACTTGAACAGTGCCATCCGATTACCGAGGATATGCTGAGATATAAGGACCGCTGGATTCGCTTGGGCGAGATCCTGCATCCGTCTGAATACAAGCAGCGGTATGTGCGCTGTGAAGAAGCCTGGGATATTTTGCGCAATAACAAACCGGTTACGACCTTTAACAGCAGCGTGGAGCTGGCGATAAAGTACAAACAGGTCTGGGATGCGCTGGATCTGCTGATCAAACGCCCGGGCGAGTTTGCGCGGAGACTGGATCAGCTGCTGCGAGGAACGGAACATACAGAGTACGTTGTGCTGGCTTTTGGTGAAGTGGCAGGACAGGTATCGACTCCGGTGCTGCTGCAGGTGAAGAACCATTTTGCTAACCGGCTGGATTCGCCTGAGCTGCGTGTCTTTTTCCCGAAAGGAAATGTTGCCAAAGCCTTTGCAATTCCTGATACGCTGCCGGAGATTGATTCCAGAGCCTGCCAGGACATCGTGGACGTATGCGAGCAGGCGTTAATCGGGCGCTTCGCGGAGCTGCCGCCTTTAGGGAATGCTTACGTGGATGAGCGGCTCAAAAGCTACAATGTTCCCTTTTCCCAGAGATCGGCCAGCAAAGCGCTGCATACGCTTGTACGGGGAAGCCGGCTGCCGATGGGGGAAGGGGATACGATCCGCTTTTTCAGCTGGTGGAAAGAGGGGAAGGTTAACGGTGTATCTACAGGGCGGGTCGATATTGATCTGTCTGCGGTCATGTATGACCAGAACTGGAATTATGTGGAGCATATCTCCTACACGAATCTGCGCTCGTCCAACTATCTGGCGGCGCACAGCGGGGATATTGTCTCGGCGCCTCACGGGGCCTGCGAGTTCATTGATCTGCATATTCCCTCTATCGTCGAATATGGCGGAAGATACGTGGTGGCGTCGCTGAATTCCTTCACGGAGCAGCCGTATTGTAATCTGCCGGAATGCTTTGCCGGCTGGATGATGCGGAAGAAGCCTGGCTCGGGTGAGATTTTTGAGCCTTCGACTGTAGCCAATAAGATTGACGTTACTGCCGATACCCAGATAGCCATCCCTGTCATATTGGATCTGGTTGAAAGGAAGGTCATCTGGACCGATCTGTCGCTGACAAGAGCTCCCCAGTACTACAATAATGTTGAGGGTAACCAGAAAGGAATGGTACTGATCGGCAAAGCAATGGCCGCACTCAAAAAGCCGGATCTGTACGACCTGTTCATGCTCCATGTCAAAGCCCGGGGCCAGCTTGCTGAATCGCCGCGCCATGCCGATACTGTATTCTCAGTAGAGCAGGGAATTACTCCGTACCACATTGAGCAGATTATGGCTGAGTATGTGGTGTAGCTGCAGGCTAATTCGCCTCCCGCAGCACCTCAGCCCCGCCCGCTGCCATAAATTCCTTAACAAAGCTGCCGAACGCCTCAAGCGGACGTTCGCCGGTAATGAAGGCGATGTAAGCCTCGTTCCGCAGCTGGATCAGCTCCGGCCCGTTCTTGACCAGGGAGGGCGTTGCGACCTCCAGGGCATTGTAGATGCCGTCCCGGTCGAGACCCAGGGTCGCCGCCCACTGCTCTCTGCGGTCGCCGGGCATCACAGGCACCGTCATGCCAAGACCTGCGCCGATGGTGTTCTGGTAGCTGAAGGTCTGGTCATACGGCGGCAGCACCACCACTTCTTTATTCAGGTTGTCCGCCCAGTCCCAGTGCTCCCCCTGAATGCCGAATTTCATCGCTGTATCCTCCTGCGGGTTGGGATTGGCGCTGACGTAGTCAAGAATCTTCAGGATGGTCTCCAGCTTGCCCGGCTCCTTCACGGCATCTGCGCCGATGGCAGTGAAGCTCATCAGCATATCGTAGGCTTTGGAACCGCGCTTGCCGTCAGGCCCGCTCACGGGCCGGCCAAATACAATCCGCGCCTGCGGATTTTTTGCCGTTAGCTCCTTCACATTAAAAGTGGCGCCAACCGGCGTCTCCACGGTTTTGCCCAGCTCATCCGTGGTCCAGGTGGAATAATCGCCGTCCTGAACCCAGTGGTAATAGTTGCCCATGGAGGTCATGCCGATCCGGCCATTAATAAAAGCATGGGAGAGATGCTTGTAGCCGCCTTTATTCTCCCCGGTGATAAACTCCGGATCAATAACCCCGTCCTGATACCATTTGCGCAGATAGCGCAGCGCCTCCTTCATTTCCGGCTGCAGGGCACCGATCACCAGCTGCTGATCCTGTCTGCTGAAATAGAGCTGGTCGGCAAAAACAATCTGCCCGAACGCCCCAAAGACAACATTCATCCCCTCCAGTGACAGGCCATACGTATCCTTGACGCCGTTGCCGTCCGGGTCCCCATTAGCGAACGCATAAAGCACCTTCTCAAAATCAGCCAGTGTATCCGGAACAGACAGGCCGAGCTTATCCAGCCAGTCCTGGCGGTAGACAACAGGAATACGATAGATGTTAGTCGGGTTTACGACAGGAATGCCGTAGTAAGCCCCGTTAATGATGCCGGAATCCTGATAAGCAGGCGCATTTACCCGGATCGCCTTCATGATATTAGGCGCATAGGTGTCCAGCAGGTCCTGCGGAATTTCCGCCAGTACGCCTTGCTGCTGGTATTTCAGCAGATCCTGGGTCTGCCTGATCCGGAACAGATCAGGAATGGAACCTTGTACCAGCTTCAGCTCAAGCAGGGATTCATATTTGTTGTTTTCCAGATTCCAGACGTCGAGATTGGCGCCGAATTTCTGCTCCACTTCACGGACTACCGCCGCATCTTCAGGGACCGGGAGGTTCTGGTGCATCGTCCATGAGATCGTGTAAGCGGGGGCAGGGGAATTAGTGCTGCCGTCTTCCGGTTGTTTTGCCGAAGCAGCAGACGACGGACTTACACCGTTTTCGCCCCGCAGATCACAGCCGCTGAGCAGAACCAGAGCCGTGAGGATGACGGGGACTGTGAGGAGAACAGCATACCGCCGGTTAATCATGCTCATTAAGTTTCCCTCCTTGCCAGCTTTGCCTCCAGCCGCTTCGAACTAACCCTCATTAAGGGTACGCAAATAGTTACCGGGCGTGCAGCCATACATCTCTTTGAACCGTTTAATAAAATAAGCCGCCGTCCCGTAGCCCACGCTCCCCGCGATCTGCTCAACAGTCATGCTGTTGCTCTCCAGCAGTGCTTTGGCGCGCTCCATCCGCCGGGCGGTGACATAGTCGGTGTAGGTGATTCCAAGCTCTTCTTTGAAGAGCTTGCTTAAATATTTCGGACTGATATAGACCTTGGACGACACGGCATCCAGTGACAGATTCTCTGCCAGATGCTCCGCGATATATTGCCTGGCTGCTTCAATCGTAGACACAGCCCTATCGCTGTTACGCTTGTCTGTCTCATTAATGAAGGCGGTCAGCGAGCCGGTGAGCCAGCTCTGAAACCTGAGGATGTCAGGCATTCCGATATACTGCTGATAAAGATCGCCGGACTTATAGCGGACGCTCTTCAGATAATCCGAGTAGACAAACACGGTATTCCCCAGCATAAAGTGGCAATAATCGGCCGGATACAACCCCTCCCGCATGGCGGTGACGAGCTGTCCGACAACGGCTGTGAGCTCATCCGGCTGGCGCGATTGCAGTTTGTCTTTGAATTTAATCAGCAGCGCCTGCGGAATTTCATCCAGGCTGCTTTCCCGCTCCAGCAGGCTGCGTCCCTTCAGGACAGGCTGCTCCGGCAAAAAATAAGCATACTTCATCAAAAGCTGTGCTTCAGAATAGCTGCTGTGAAGATCAGCAGTCTCCTGTACCCAGCAGCCCCGGGCCAGCTGGACCTCTGCCTGAAACGGCTGTCTGCCCTCCAAAGTGATGCGCTGCGAGAGCTGGTCCAGCAGACTGTCCGAAGCGCTGCCTGCGCATACGATGACGGCAATCCGCTTGTCCGGCAGCTCCTCGGCAATGGTGCGGCACTCCGGCAGGCGGACGGCCTCCAGCTGTCCGATGATGGTGCTCATCATATGCTGGATATGCGCTGAGCCCATATGGCTCCAGGCTCCCTGTGTATTTACAAGCAGGCAGCAATAGTGATGGTAATCCCAGGAGATACTCAGGCATTGAAGCGCCTCGGCCTTCTCCTCCCGGCTGGAGCGGCTGTCCAAAAGACTGAGCACAGCATTATGTTTAATAACCGGCGCGCTGGCCTGGAGGCTTTCCTCCAGACTGCTGACCTGCTCGCTGAGCCGGGTGAAGGCCGTATCGATCAGCCGGTACTCATTAGCGACCGGCTCAGGCGCATGGCCGGAGAGGTCCCTGATCTTGCCGACCAGCCGTTTGACCGGTGTATAGTTGGCTTTGGCCAGAATTCCCGACATAAAAAGTCCAAGTAATATGGTAAGCAGACATAGTCCCGCAATCAGCTGCTGCATCCCATTGGAGGGTGCATAAAAGAAGCTGGACGGCACAGCGCTGACTATTTTCCAGCCGGTAACCGGCAGGGTCTGATAGGTGATGACATAGGAAGTACCGTCCAGCTTGCTGCTGAAGCTTCCGGCTCCGGCCGCAGACTCTAGCGGCACGCTGACACTGGAGACTTGATCCGCAGAAGTATCCGGTACAACCAGCTGGCCGGAAGGATCAACAATAAAAGTACCTTCATATTGCAAGGGCATCATATTCTGAATAATATTGCTGACCGCGCTCTGTTTAACATCGATAGCCACAATCAGATCACTCTCAGCCCCGGAGGACTGAAAAGGGTAGCTGCGGGCATAGGTAATGAGCGTGTTATGCTTGCCGCCAGGCAAGCTGGAGTAAATATCCTCAGGCACCTCACGGGCCGGAGTCCAGAAGCTGTTGCCCGGATTACTCCGCATTCCGCCGATCCAGTCCATAAAAGCTGCTGCGCTGTCCCCCTGGTCAGCCTGGTATCTCAGCCCATACAGCGACGACAGCATGACCTGCTGCTCCGGGGCATACAGATGCACCGCCTGGATGATATCGGAGTTGCCGGCAACCTCTGCTTTCAGCAGATTTTGCAGACCACTCACTTTGCTGAGATTGTGCTGGAAGGAAGTATCACTGAATAAACGCAGGGCCGAGGTTCTGTCCAGAGAGAGCTCCAGATAGATCTGCTGAACCCGCTGAAGCACCGAGGTGTCAATGGTCCGCGCGGTATTCTCCAGCACCAGGCGGTTGCGGCTGCGCAGCTCTTCTTTATAATGTCCGGAGAAATAGACAGAGAAGACGGAGCAGAGCAAGAGAACGATGACCAGAACGACGGACAGATATGAAAGAGCCAGGCTGGTAAATGCTGAGTTCCATTTTTTCACGGCACATTCTCCTCCCAGGCGGATTATACACCACCCTCTGACAAGCCTATTCACGATTTTTGTTAACAGAATATTAAATCAGGCAATCTGCCCGTAATGCTCCCAAAGTGATACAAAAGAGAAATCGTCTTATTGCCGGTTCACGCGGCCTGATGCTACATTGAGACCGATTCGAATCGACTACAATTGACGATAGGAGCCAATCCACTTGAAAAAAAAGACTGCCAAAAAGCTGTTATCTGTTGCTGCCGGTCTCGCCATCCTCTCTAATTCTGTTGCGCTGCAGCCTGCAGCCGCCGCTCCCGCGGATTCATCAATTCCGGTACCGGCTGCTCCCGAGTGGGGACATTTCGTAGACAGCTACAAGAACAACACTTCTGTTAATCAGGCCGTTTATGCCAATCCTGCTATCGGCATCCTCTCCGGATTTCTGGAGCTGTGGACGCCGGGTACCTCCTGGAACAACGGCACCAAGCTGAACAGCAGTGTGCTTGACGCAAACATTCAATATGTAGCTAACGTTGCGGCCACGCGGACCAAGGCAGAGGAGGACATGGCCTATTTCGATGACCGGCGGAACCAGACTTACGGTGCTGCTGACGGCCTGGGTTCCCTTTCTGAGGTATACCGCACCAAATCAGGGACGTACACGACGATTACTGACATTCCGGCCGATGCTACATCAGTGAAATATAATGACGGCAACGGCTCGAACAAAGCGGGTGACTCCAGCTCGGAGCTGGGCAAGATGGTGGATCTGATCGGCGTCATCCGCGGCAATTATGCTTCAACCAATCCGGCAAAAGCGTTCTACAGCTATATGCGTCCATTTCGCTGGCTCGATACCTCTGTCATTGTGCCTACGCTTGTGCCTGCGATGAGCAGTACACCGGCTACGGACGGCGGGTTCCCGAGCGGCCATACCAACGCCTCGTATCTGGCTGCGCTGTCGCTGGCCTATGCGGTGCCTGAACGGTTCCAGGAGCTGCTGACCCGTGCTTCCGAAATGGGCAATAACCGGATTGTCGCCGGCATGCACTCCCCGTTTGATGTAATGGGCGGCCGGGTAATGGCAACGGCACTGGCGGCGGCAACCCTGGCCGATCCGGATAATGCAGAGCTGAAGAAAGCTGCTTATGATCAGGCTCACGAGAAGCTGCTGACCGAAACGGGAACGGCAGAGGACCGGTTCAGTGATTATGCCAAAAATAAAGCCCAGTTCACCCAAAGGCTGACCTACAACTTCCCGCAGATTAACTCTGCTGTTAAGCCTGCTGTTGTTCCCAAAGGGGCAGAAGTATTGCTGGAGACCCGCCTGCCGTATCTGAGCGCAGAGCAGCGCCGTGCGGTGCTGGCTACAACCGCGATTCAGTCCGGCTACCCGCTGCTGGATGACCCTGAAGGCTGGGGCCGTCTGAACCTGTTCGCTGCAGCTGACGGCTACGGTGCATTCAACAGCGATGTGACGGTATCCCTGGATGCGGCAAAGAGCGGCTTCTATGCAGCCGACCGCTGGCGCAATGATATTTCCGGCACAGGCGGACTGACGAAGGAAGGAACCGGAACGCTGAAGCTGACCGGCAGCAATTCGTATTCGGGCGGCACCGAGGTGAAGGCGGGTAGGCTCGAAGGTGATTCGGCCACAGCCTTTGGCAGCGGCGATGTTGTAAATACACACGGTTCTGTAGTCGAAAATGTCTATGGCAAAATAACAATCGGCGGCGCATTCACCCAAGCGGCTGAAGGTACGCTGGAGCTGAACCTTACCGGAGCGGGCGATGTGCTCGACGTTAAAGGCAAAGTAGCAGCAAGCGGTAAGCTGCAGATCGATTTCGAAAACAGCTACGTGCCTGCCGGCGGCTTGATTCCGCTGATCTTACATGGCGACAACCAGCGGTCCGGCCAGTTTACTTCTGTCCAGATTAACGGTCTGCCAAGCACACGCAGCGCCCAGGTCGTATATCAGTCCAACCAGGTTGCCCTGCTGGTTACCGACACAACCAGCGGCAGCAATTCCGGCGGCTCAAACAATAATACAGGCGGAACAACAGGGGGGACTTCAGGCGGAACAACTACACCTGTGACTCCAAGTGAACAGCCGGGCACCACCAATCCGGTAACCACCCTGAATCCGTTCCATTCTGCTGTAATCAGCCAGGAGGCCGTGCTGAAGACGGTGAGCGATGCAATCGCCAGAACACAGAACACGAATACGTCGTTCAGTGATACCGCAGGCCATTGGGGCAGCAATGCCATTGCAGCGGCTGTGAAGCTGCAGATTATCAGCGGGTACGAGAACGGCACCTTCCGGCCGGATGCGGCAGTCAGCAGAGCAGAGTTCTCCGCCATGATCGCCCGTGCCTTCGGGCTGGCCGGGAATCCGGCCGCAGCCGGATTCAGCGACACCGGCACAAGCTGGGCTGCCGGATCTATCGGTGCCCTTGCCGGTAAAGGCATCGTAACCGGCTATGCGGACGGCAGCTTTAAGCCGAATGCAACCATCACCCGTGCCGAGATGGTGACGATCCTCTCGCGCGTGCTGAACTTCGGCGTGCTGGAAAGCGGCGGCGCGGCTGATTTTACCGATGTAAGCAGCAATAACTGGGCTGCCGCAGCGATTAAGCAGGCTGCCTCGGCCAAGCTGGTGCAGGGGGTATCGGCTTCATCGTTCGCACCGGGCCATAATGCGACCCGAGCTGAAGCTGTGACGCTCATTATCCGTGCTTTGGAAACCGACAGC
Source organism: Paenibacillus sp. FSL R7-0345 (assembly GCF_038595055.1). Classification (NCBI taxonomy): domain Bacteria; kingdom Bacillati; phylum Bacillota; class Bacilli; order Caryophanales; family Paenibacillaceae; genus Paenibacillus; species Paenibacillus sp. FSL R7-0345. The sequence goes on along the minus strand of NZ_CP152002.1, from coordinate 6,862,404 downwards.
TCGGTTAAGGCGCTAATCGCAGGGCTATAACAGGAAGCGGGAGTAGGACACGGTAGTGAAATAGCGCGATCGCAGGAGAGCGGTACTTCCTCTTTTTTTGAGGCAGGACTGCTCTCTTGTTGTTATGTAATTGCTGGCAGGTTGGCATTATAATGAGTCAGAGAGGAGAGGATTGTACGGTGAAGCCTTTGGATTATCTGAAAAATATTGAGCGGATTGAGCTTGAGCTGACCCGGCTGAATGCGGCGCGTTCGCTGGTTAATATACCGCGTCAGCTGGAAGTGCTGCCTGCAGGCGGGGCAGTTATGCTGCGTGACCGTACGGATGGAGGTTCAAGCTACTATAACCGGATCAAAGGATTTGGTCCTGGTGATCTTGCAGCGCTGGATACGCTGTTAAGCCATTATCCTGAGGCGGCCCCCTGCTTTGATATGACTCCCGATCATATGACGGAGGAGGTAGGACGGGCGCTCAGTGAGAAAGGGTTCATTCCCGCTGAACAGCTTGCTTTCTTGTATATAAATCTGCAGGGTATGGCCGAACAGGCTTCAGGCTTTCAGATTGAGAGGGTGACGGAAGAAACAGCCGAACAATTTATCGAATGGATCCGAAAATCTGCCGGCGGGCTGAGGGTTACCAGGGAGATGATTGCGCGGACGCGGGAGTATTTTTACAGGGAAGATTTCCTGAATTATATGTTAAGCATAGACGGGAAGCCTGCATCGATGGGGTCACTGTTTCTGAGCGGAGAAGAGGGCTATCTGGCTAATGACTACACGTTTCCGGAATTCCGGGCCAGAGGCTGCCAGTCGGCACTGATCAAGCGCCGCCTCACAGATGCTGCAGAGCGCGGTGCCACGACCGTATATACCGATGTGGAGTTCGGCTCAGCCAGCCATGCCAATATGGAGCGGGCCGGGTTCAGGCTTGCCTTTCTTAACACGTACTGGATTGCCAGATAAGCGGACAAGTATATTGAACCTGTAGGTGTCTAAAAAGAGGGCAGCCCCATCGGCCGGTATCCGGCCTTGGGGCTGCCCTTTTGCTCCGTCAGGCATTAGGCGTAAATATACTGTTCTTGTACTGCATCAGCGGGGCCAGCCAGACCATGCCGGTTCCGCGGTACACGTTGACCAGCCCTTCGCCGGAGGCGGCGGAGCCGAGCTTGGTTTTGCCGGATTTTTCTACAGTGAAATCAAGGGTATTGGACCACATCAGCGCAAAATTGCCGTCCACCTTCAGCACATCGTTGTTGAGCTCGACCACAACCGCTTCTTCGGAAGGGATCGGCGCTTCCAGCGCGAGAATTCCTTTGCCGCGGGCGCTCAGATTGAACAGGCCTTCTCCGCCGAGTGCGGCCGAGGACAGATTTTTGCGGGCAGAAACAGAAAGCTCAAGTGAACTCTCGCAGGCCAGGAACATGCCGTCATCAATAACAATATGATCGTTGTCGACATCAATCAGCCACAGGTATTTGTAAGTGGTCTCCAGCAGAATCGTTCCGGTTCCTTTGTACTGTGGACGGATGGCCGTCGTTCCGGTAACTGCACTGGACATAATGTTGCGCATTAGCCCTCCGACACCTTTAACGCCCGAGGTCATTTCAATATTCCCGACCATATACTGCATAGCGCCTGCGCTAAGCACAACCTCGCTGTTATTCAGCTCTATCATCAGCTGCTTGTTGCGCATATTGCTTCTGCTCATGAAGTAGTTTAATTGCGCTTCCATCATGGTGGTGCTGCTCAGGTCCTCTTTATACTCAATCACTGTAAAACCGCCAAGCTGCTCCTTGATAATAACATTGCTGTTGTCTTTGAGATTATTAATGGTAAAAGCCATAGTGAGTCCTTCCTCCTGTCGTGTTCAGTGTGTAGTTGCTGATACTTGCAAAATCCGCGTTCAGGCATAACTATTCGACAAAAGGGCCTCATTACCTTTAGCACGGGCGGCAGTCCGGTTTTCATTCTCTGTTCCCGGTCTGGTAGAATAAGAGTATCACATTTTCACTGGGAGGCAGGCCGCAGACTATGGATAAGGATCTAAGCGCACAACTGGCACAGTGGCATGAAGACGGCGAGCATCAAAAAATAGCAGATACAATCATGGAAATCCCTCCGGCGGAGCGCGGTTACGCAATCATCAGCAGCCTCGGGCGGGCATATAACAATTTAGGCCGGTATGAGGAGGGGCTGGAGCAGTTTCAGCAGGTTGCGGCAGAAGGGGAAAAGGACCCGCTGTGGCATTTCCGCACCGGTTATTCCTATTATTATCTGGACCGGCATGAGGAGGCTGTGCAGGCGTTCAGTACGGCGATTGCACTTGATCCGGCCGATGAGCAGTCCGCTATGCTGCTGGACTGGAGCCGGCGGAAGCTGGAGCAGGAGCGGCTGATCGCGGCTAACCGGGAGCGCAGCAGGGCCGGAGGGCGTAAGGGTGTGCCTTTTGAAGGGATGGACCTGGCAGCCTTCTGGGATGACAGCGATTATGCGCTGGATTCTTATGTCCTCGACCCGCCGGATGACGGGCTGATCGCCTCGGTGGAGGGAGAGCTCGGCTACAAGCTGCCGGCTTCTTATATTACGCTGATGAAGCAGCATAACGGCGGTGTACCGCACAACACCTGCTTCCCGACGAATGTGCCTACCTCATGGGCAGATGATCATGTCGCCATCACCGGGATTATGGGGATCGGCCGGGATAAATCCTATTCGCTGTGCGGCGATCTCGGCAGTCCGTTCATGATTGAAGAATGGGGTTATCCGGATATCGGAGTGGTTATCTGTGACTGTCCGTCCGCCGGGCATGATGTCATTATGCTGGATTACCGCCACTGCGGCAAAGACGGGGAGCCTGAGGTCATTCATGTGGACCAGGAAGCGGATTACGAGATTACGTATCTGGCCCCGGACTTTGAGACCTTTATCTGCGGTCTGGTGCATGAAGAGTTATATGATACCTCTGCAGAGGACCGGGAAGAGGATCTGCGTAAGGTAAAAGAGGGCGAATTCTCGCCTTTGCTTGCCGAACTGTGCAGCAGGCTGCCTGATCCGGAGCAGCTGGAGAATCAGATCAGGGCTGTGTGCCACCGTGTTGTCCGCGAAAAGGGCTATTTCTCCTTCCACGCCGATGAGCTGTCGCTGTTGATGTATGATGTACAGTTCTGGCTGTATACGGAAAGCTACCCGCAGCCAACGCGGGACGAATATCTTGAGGTTTATCCGAAGATGATTGCCTTCGGCGGTGCGTTCGGGCAGGGCGGCTATGCCCCCGGCTTCATCAGTGACTGGCTGGACCGGCGGATCAAGGAGGGCCAGATTGTGAAGTCGCACGGGAAGCTGGCCTTCACTGCTGAGGCGCGAAGCCAGGTGGAGGAACGGCTGGCGGAGACGGCATTGGCAGCGGAGCAGGATGGAGCCATTTTGGAAACGGCAGAGACACCGCAGACTACAAAAGCGGAGATTGCAGCGGCCGAAGAGCAAGTCGCCCCCTTTAAGCTGATCGAACAGGCTAACGGCGGAATGTCCGTCATTCTCGTTGTCGGCAGCTACAGGCAGGAAGTGTTTGCTGCGAGGGCTGACGAGGGTTTTGAGGGCAACGGTTATGACTGGGCTTCACTGGCCGCAGTATTCCTTGAAGAGCAGCTGCCGCAGCTGCAGGAGAAGATTCATTTTGACCCGGAAGCGGATATGTTCTGCGCCTATTCGGCAGATGGGGCAGCGCTAAGAGCCTTTATTACCGGATTTAAGCAGGCCTGCGAGAATGAGGAGCTGATCCGGGACTTGTTTTCCCGGGCGGAGCTGGATTAGAGATTATCCAAATTCCCTGCGGTCCGCGCGAATTTTTGATTTTTTATTTTCTTCAAATTGTATATAATTATCTGATAACAGCCGATGAACATTTTAATAGTTTTCCTAGTGGAGCCATGCGTCTTGCAAGCTATCAAAGCGGCCTGGCTCTTTTGGCAAATTCAAAGAGATAAGGAAGGTTTTTTAATGAGCAGCGAACACAAAAAAACAGACGTTATCTTGATTGGTGCAGGAGTCATGAGTGCGACTTTGGGAGCCCTGCTGAAAGAGCTGGCGCCGGATTGGAACATTAAAGTGTTTGAGAAGCTTGCAGGCGCGGGTGAAGAAAGCTCCAACGAATGGAATAATGCCGGTACCGGCCATGCGGCCCTTTGTGAGCTCAATTATACCTCCGAGAAGCCGGACGGTTCGGTCGATATCAGCAAAGCGGTCAAAATCAACGAGCAGTTCCAGCTGTCCCGGCAGTTCTGGTCTTATCTGGTCAAGCATAAGCTGATCCGCAACCCGCAGGATTTCATTATGCCAATTCCCCATATGAGCTGGGTCGAAGGCGAGAAGAATGTGGCCTTTCTGAATAAGCGATTTAAAGCGCTCTCACAAAATCCGCTGTTCCAGGGCATGGAATTCTCCGAAGACCCCCGGAAGCTGAAGGAATGGGTGCCGCTGATGATGGAGGGACGCACCTCGCAGGAACCGGTCGCAGCCACGCGGATTACTGCCGGAACGGATGTTAATTTCGGCGCACTGACCCGGCTGCTGTTCGACCATCTGCAGAGCCGGAAGGTTGAGGTTCACTACAGGCACGCCATTAAAGACATCAAGCGTACCGGGGACGGCTTATGGAAGGTTAAGGTGCATAATCTGAGCAGCGGGCAGACGGAGGCCCATTCCGCCAAATTTGTTTTTATCGGCGCGGGCGGCGGCAGTCTGGCACTGCTGCAGAAGACCGGGATTCCGGAATCCAGACATATCGGGGGCTTCCCGGTGAGCGGGCTGTTCCTGGTCTGTGACAATCCTGAGGTTGTGGAGCAGCATCATGCCAAGGTGTACGGCAAAGCCAAGCTGGGCGCTCCGCCGATGTCGGTGCCCCATCTGGATACCCGCTATATCAACAACAAGAAGGCCCTGCTGTTCGGGCCGTTCGCCGGCTTCTCGCCGAAGTTCCTCAAGACCGGCTCGAACCTGGATCTGATCGGCTCGGTGAAGCCGAACAATCTGTTTACGATGCTGGCAGCCGGCGCCAAGGAAATGGCGCTGACCAAATACCTGATCCAGCAGCTGATGCTCTCGAGCGAGCAGCGCATGAACGAGCTGCGCGAGTTCATTCCGAACGCCAAAAGCGGCGACTGGAAGGTGGTCGTAGCCGGCCAGCGTGTACAGGTTATCAAGGATACACCTGACGGCCGGGGCACGCTGCAGTTTGGCACCGAGGTAGTCAGTGCCGCAGACGGCTCGGTAGCTGCACTGCTCGGCGCGTCGCCGGGTGCATCTACGGCGGTTCATGTCATGCTGGAGGTGCTTAACAAGTGCTTCCCGCAGCACATCAAGTCATGGGAGCCGAAGATCAAGGAAATGATTCCCTCCTACGGCGTTCCACTGGCCTCCCGGCCGGAATTGCTCAAAGAGGTTATGACCTCGGTGACCCAGACGCTGGGTCTCAGTGAAGAGGAGCCGCAGAAGCAGGCCAATTTCAGATAGAAATGTGCAAAGGCAGGTCCCTGTTCAGAGGGGCCTGCCTTTGCTGCGTTACTGGAGCTGTGAGCTATGGGCTGTAAGCTGTAGCTGTGAAAAGGGATAAGACCTGAGTTGCCGATTTGGAAGCTGTGGGTTTGAGAGCGTTAGCGGCTGCCTTTGTCACCGGGGACAGCGGGAAGCGGACGGTTAGTTGGATTTTCGTCACTTATTTCTGGCGCTTCCCGGTATTTTCGGCTATTAGTTGGAAAAACGTCATCTAAAGTGGGTCCTTTACTGCTCCATGAGCGATTTTAGCCGAATGAAGTAGCATTTTTCCAATTAGTCTCCCGAGAGTAGGATTTACAGAAGAAATAGGTAGCAGATTTCCACTTAGCTACGCGCATCGCACATGTTATATCTACCAATCTCCTGATTTTCCAGGAGCGGGGCCACTTCCCCCTCCCCCGGGAAGCCCGCTACTTCTCATCCCGGTATCTGTTCCGATATACGGCAGGGGTAAGATGCTCAAACTTCTTAAAGGTTTTGATAAAGTAGCCGGCATCGCAGAAGCCCAGTGCATCGCTGATCCGGTTAACGGGCTGCTCTGTCGCCTTGAGCAGCTGTTTAGCCCATTCGATCTTCAGCCGTGGTGCGAAGGTAGAAAAGTTCTCGCCGGTTTCTTTCGTGAAAATCCGGCTGAAATAGCTGGGGCTGATGTGGCATTGTCGGGCCAGATCGGCCAAGGTGAAGTTTTTATTCTTGTGCTGGTAGAGGTAATCAAAGGCTGGCTGCAGCAGCGGATTGGCGGCGCGGTACTGGCTTACGCTCAGCTCTTTGATCGAATGCTCGACCAGTGTATTGGACAGCTCGTTCTGAATCGCCTGCAGGCTGCCGACAGCGGGTACGGGCGCGGCGGCGTAATCATCGGCCTGGCTTAGAGGCGCTTCGGCGAGCAGTGTTTTTTTGTACATCTGAATGGTGGCATTCTTGGTGATTGCTTCTTCGACGATATAATTACAGAGGTGAAACAGCATGTTGGCCGTGGTCGATACTTCATCATAGGTCAAAACGGGCAGTGAGGCATATTCAGCTTCAAGCGCCTGGAACTTAAGCTCCGTATCGGCGCTGGGCGGCCGGGAAACGAGTTGCTCCAGCTGCTGGTCAGAGTCACGCAGCCGGATCTGCCCGGCCATGACCGCTCCTATGTATTGATTGTCTATTATGATCGGCACGGCAATATCAATAATATTGAAGTGGCATTTGTAGATATAGGGGGCATTCAGCCGGACGGCTTCAAGACCGCCCCGGGCATCGCATTTCTGGCAGAAGGGGGAGAGTACGTCATCCTTTCGCACACCCTGGCAGAAGGGCTGGCAATAGCTGTGCCTGCTGACCGGAATCCCTTTGTAATTGACGGTGATGATCGCCATCTTGGTGACCAGCGCAAGAGAGTCCTGGAGCACATGCCATTTCTCGAGATCTATAATGTTTTCCAGCTTGAACAGCGGATTGCTCATGAGTGTAAGATCCTCCTATCGGGTACCAAGTGCAAGATAATACTATTAACTAAGTATACAACAAGAAAACACAATGTGAAAACGCTTAATGTAGCAGGCAGAGTACAATGCTTAAAAAGAATGGGCAGACTATACTTGATCTATATAAGGAATAAGCGGATGCTCCGAAATCCCGTTTGTACGGGTGTTCACAGGAAGCATAGCTCACCACACTTTTAGGAGGAATTAAGATGAGAAAAGCTTTTATCAGCCCGACCAAATATGTGCAGGGTGAAGATGAGCTGCTTAACTTGGGTTATTTTGTACAGACATTCGGCCAGTCTGCGCTTCTTATTGCTCACCCGGATGATGTGAAGCGTGTGCAGGCCAAGCTGGATGCCACAGCCGAAACGTTTAAAATCACTCTCGTCGAAAGCAACTTCCGCGGCGAATGCTCGCGTGAGGAGGTTGCCCGCCTGAAGGAGCTGGCCCGTGAGCATGCTTGTGCCTGTACCATCGGCCTCGGCGGCGGTAAAGCGATCGATACTGCCAAATGCGTAGCTGAAGGCGAAGCGCTGATTATCGTGCCGACGATTGCAGCTACAGATGCACCGACGAGCCATTCGGCGGTTCTCTATACTCCGGACGGACAATTTGATGACTATGCTTACTTCAAGCAAAGCCCTAGTGTGGTCATGATTGATACGACTGTAATTGCCAATGCGCCGACACGGTTCCTGGTATCCGGGATGGGGGATGCGCTTTCGACTTATTTTGAAGCGAGAGCTACCTCAAATTCCTACTCCAATGTCAACGCCGGCCTGCCGAGCGGTGTACGTGAGGGCGTGTGCGGACCTGCAAAGGGAACCAATACGGCATTGATGATGGCTAAGTTCTGCTATGAGACTCTTTTGAAAGACGGCTTACATGCGAAAGTAGCCAGCGACTGCAATCAGGTGACGCCTGCGCTGGAAAATATCATTGAAGCGAACATTCTGCTGTCCGGACTGGGCTTTGAAAGCGGCGGGCTGGCGGCAGCCCATGCAATTCATAACGGCCTGACCTCGCTTGAGGGAACGCATCACTACTACCACGGGGAAAAGGTAGCTTTCAGCACGATTGCCCAGCTGGTACTGGAAAATGCTTCGTCCAGTGAGCTGAACGAAGTATTCGGCTTCTGCCTGTCCATCGGCCTGCCGGTCTGCCTTGAGGATATCGGAGTAGACAGCATTTCACAGGAAGAGCTGCTGGAAGTTGCACGGAAGGCCTGCATTGCAGAGGAGTCGATCCATTCCATGCCGTTCCCTATTACGGTAGAGGCTGTAGCGGCAGCGATCCGGGTAGCGGATCAGCTCGGCCGGAACTACAAGCAGAGCAAGGGGGCATAACATGAAGAAGATTATCAATGCACCGGAGACGCTGGTACGGGAGATGTGCAGCGGGCTGGTGCTGGCTCATCCGTCTCTTGTGTTCAACAGTAAACATAAGGTTGTTCAGAAAAAACAGCTGAGTCCGGATAAAGTGACGCTGATCAGCGGCGGCGGCAGCGGACATGAGCCGGCTCATGCCGGATTTGTCGGCAAAGGAATGCTGGATGCAGCGGTCTGCGGCGATATCTTTGCTTCACCGTCGCAGATTCAGGTATACCAGGCGATCCGTTCTACGGCCGGGCAAAAGGGAACTCTCCTGATTATTAAAAACTACAGCGGCGATATGATGAACTTCAAGAATGCCGCTTATCTTGCCGGCGAAGACGGCATTGAAGTGGATTATGTGAAGGTCGATGATGACATCGCCGTTGAAGACAGCCTGTATACTGTCGGTAAAAGAGGCGTAGCCGGCACCGTGCTGGTGCACAAGATCGCCGGTGCGGCGGCCGAGCGTGGCTTACCGCTGGCTGAGGTTAAGGAGGCCGCCGAGAAGGCAATCGCAAATATCCGCAGCATCGGTTTCGCCTTCACTTCGTGTACAGTTCCTGCTAAGGGAACACCGACCTTCCAGCTTGAGGATAACGAGATGGAGTACGGAGTAGGCATTCACGGAGAGCCCGGCATCCGCAGGGAGCCGGTTGTAAGCGCTGATGAACTGGCATCCAGAATGGTGAATGCACTGCTGGACAGCCTGGCGGTTTCCGGCGGGGCGGGATCGCCCGAGCTTACTGTACTGGTCAACGGCTTCGGGGCGACACCGCTTCAAGAGCTGTACCTGCTGGGCAACTCGGTTATCCGCGAGCTGGATGCCAGAGGAGTTAAGGTGCATAATGTGCTGGTCGGCAACTATATGACAAGCATTGATATGGCCGGAGCCTCCCTGTCGCTGATGAAGCTGGACGATCAGCTTAAAGAGCTGCTGGCTGATGAATGTCATACGCCTGCACTGGTGCTGCAGGGGCCGTTCGAGCCGGTGCAATACACCGAGGTTGTCCTGAAGCCGGAAACGGAGCAGGAAGTTTCCTTTAAGTGCGATACAGATGCAGCGCATGCCAAGGTTACCGGAGACACGTTTACTCTGAATAATCTGGTATATGCTATCGATAAAATGAGCGAGATCATTATTGAGAATGAGGTTCCATTCTGTGAGCTGGATGCCCATGCCGGTGACGGCGACTTTGGTATGAGCGTGGCCAAAGGGTTCAAGCAGCTTAAGACCGAATGGCCGGAGATTATGGCCAATCACACAGCCGATGCGGGAAGCTTCCTGGATGCCTGCTCCCTGATTATTATGGAGCACTGCGGGGGGGCCTCCGGCCCGATCTGGGGCTCTGCATTCCGGGCGGCCGGCAAATATGCCGGAGACCGGAGTGGTTTGAGCATGGCAGAGCTGGCCGAAATGCTGGAAGCTGTAGTTAAGGGCATTCAGGATACAGGCGAGCGTGCCTTCGGCAGAGGGGCGGTTGTCGGCGACAAGACGCTGATTGACGCGCTGGTTCCGTATGCGCAATCCTGGAAAGATAGTGCTGCCCAGGGCGTTGACTTCGGCACGGCTTCAACCAAGGCGGCTGCGGCTGCCGTGGAGGGAGCACGTCAGACCGGGGAGATCGTTGCCCGGATGGGCAGAGCCGGTACAGTCGGCGAACGCAGCCTTGGATACCCGGATGCCGGCGCCTATGCGCTGGGTGTGATTTTTACTGGACTGGCAGAAGCGATGCAATAGGTTAGTTATAATAAAAAGACCATTCCCGGGAATACTCTTTCCGGGAATGGTCTTTTTTATATCTGAACGGCGCCGGGGAATGTCTGCCCTGCTTACTGCCGCACGGAAACAATCCGGTTGCGGCCCTGATGCTTGGCGGCATAGAGCGCTTTGTCTACGGTTTTGAACAGATCGTTCAGATAGGCTGATGCATCCTTGGGCTGTCCCGTCTTAAAATCGCTGATGCTGAGGACTCCCATACTGATCGTAACCCATACAGGATGGTCTACGTTGTCTATGCTTATTTTATTGGCAGCCACAGCAGATTTGAGCTGCTTTGCGATTGCGACCGCTTCCTTCTCCTCCGTATCCGGCAGATAAATGATAAATTCCTCGCCGCCATAGCGGGCCAGAATATCCTTCTCCCGCAGCGATTGCTGAAGCACCTCTACAGTACCGCAGATGACCAGATCGCCGGCCAGATGGCCGTAACGGTCATTGACTGCCTTGAAGAAATCGATATCGATCAGGATCATTGCTGAAGGAAACCGTTGGTCACGGCTCTCGGTCACTTCCCTCTCCAGCTGCTGTGTGAGATAATGCCGGTTATAGCATTCAGTAAGACTGTCCGTTATAGCCATCTTCGTCAGCTTGCGGTTGGTCTGGAACAGCTCCTCCTGAACCTTGATCAAGGATTCATTTCTTTCCTGAAGAATGGTATTCTGATGATTGGTCTCATCAATAAGCCGGCGGAGCTCGGTGATATCCTGGAAAGTAATGGTACGCCCGACTCTGACCGAGCTCACCATGATGGGCGCCGCATGAATGCTAATGTACATACGGCCACCGGGGTGCAGACATTCAATCTCGGCAACCTCATCGGGATGTTCCCGGTACTTGTTCAGGAAGCGTCTGATGGAATCGGTCGTCTCCGGCAGAAAAGCCTCCATATGGAACCGGTCTCCGGGCTCCAGCCTGGAGTAAGGATACAGGGCCTGATTCATCTCCACTACCCGCTCATGATCATCCAGTACAAGAATGCCGTATTCCATCGTATCAATGATATCCTGGTGGGCAATCGTCACAATATCAAATACTTTATCCTGATGAATTGTAATCACGAAGAAAATAGCCGAGATTACAATGCCCAGCGAAGTGAACCCCGGAATGACCGGCAGATAATCATCCAGGACAACGTTGAGCAGGACATCGAGCAGCAAAAAGATCGTTACCGCAAGAATCCCTCTGAGCATGGACATGATCTGATTCTTGATCCGGGAAGCCTGATCGGACACAAGGGCAACATAAATAATGTACAGGGATACGAGCGCATGAATGACCAGAATCGAAATGTTGATCCAAAAAATAGGACCGTAAATCCGTTCAACGTACCCCCCGTTTACCGGACGGACAAACCATTCATACGGATTCAGAATCACGCCAAGCGATGAAAAAGCAGCCGGCAGGAACAGCAGGATTAAGATTTTGCGCTTAAGAAACTGGGACTGGCCGGAAATCAGAATCGTGAAGAAGATCCAGCCGGCAATCAGCAGGGAAGCATCGACAAAGGCTGCCTTTACGTAAAACAGCTGAAAGACCGGGTCATCTACCGTCTTGATGGCGAACTGGCAGTAGGGCCATACCATCATTGAAAAATGAAAGCCCAGGTATACTTTGTGCAATTTGGTTATAGTAACGGAAGCAAATATGTATATAAACAGCAGGAACAAGATAAAGCACATGATTAAATCGATCCATGATCCCAAATCCATACGCCGCACCTTCTTGCATTAATTGGTAGATTATGAACTTCTATGGGTCTTGAGACTTAGGTAATATTTCTAACTATATAATCAGCAATGCAAGATTACAAGATTTTTAGGGGAATCTATAATAAAGAGAAGGTAGAGTTACCCCAGCCGTTGAATATAACCGACAACTATACTATTAAAAGTCAGGCGTATCCGGGATACGCCTTAGCAGCAGGAGGAGAACCCTATGAAATCGATCACCGTTCAGAGTCTTACCGAGAAGTTCCAGCTGGAAGTACTTGCCGGAGCCAGCCGGATGGACCGTCTGGTTACACGGCCGCGGACACACCGGCCCGGATTGGAATTTGTCGGGTATTTTGATTTCTTTCCTATGGAGCGGGTACAGGTGCTTGGCCGCAAGGAAATTAATTATCTGCTTACGCTAAGCGTAGAGGACCGTGTGATGCATATCGGCAATATCGTCAAATATCATCCTCCGTGCTTCATTGTAACGACCGGACAGCAGGAAATCCCCTATCTTACCCATTTCTGTGACCAGGAGGGGATTCCTCTGCTGCGGACAGCAGAAACGACCAATGAGTTCATTGCCAAGCTGGACAGCTATCTTGTTAAGGCGCTGGCACCGGAGCTGTCTATTCACGGGGTATGTGTTAACGTATCCGGTATCGGCATCCTGCTGCGCGGTAAATCAGGCATCGGCAAAAGCGAAACCGCGCACACGCTGATCCGCAGAGGCCACCGGTTCGTAGCAGACGACATTGTGGTGCTAAAAAAGCTAGGCCCGGCGACACTTCTAGGAACCCATAACGAAACCACACGCGAATTCCTCGCGCTGCGCAGCATCGGCCTGATCAATGTGGTCCGCCAGTACGGGCGCAAGGCGTTCCAGGATGAGACACGGATTGTGCTGGATATTGAGCTATGCCCCTGGCGCGAGAATGCGCTCAACAATGAGCTGGAGCTGGTGCCGCAGTTTACTGAATATCTTGGCGTAAAAATCCCGCATATTGAAGTTCAGCTTCAGCCGGGACGTGATGTTGCCGGACTGATTGAAGCGGCCGCGAATAACTGGTATCTCAAGCAGCTGGGCTACAGCGCCGTCGAAGAATTCATGAAACGGATTGAAGACGGGATGCAGCCGTAACCGGCTGCCAATCCTAATTCTACCAGATGAAGAGGTGCAGCGGCACTCCGAAAAAGGATATATCCCTGTTATTTTGCGTATGGAAGCTAGGCCGGCTTTCAGGTAATAGCCCCACTCTGTGGGGTTATTTTGCATACAAGTGGTAGTAACCGCTTTCGCTTCGTTGTAGAATGGATGACAATAGCGGGAAGCTGCTATTAAACGGTTACGGGGGAGCACCTTGGTATGGAGAAATTTTTGCCGGATAAAAAGTACATTCCGTTCACCTACAAAATGATGATTCCCTATCTGATTCTGGTCCTGCTAACCGATCTGCTGGTCGGCTATATCGCCTACACGATGCTTGTAGAATCAAGAACCGAGATGGCGGAGACGAACGTGCGGACAGCCTTGAAGCAGACAAGGAGCAATATAGAATACCAGACAGATGAGATTAAACGGATGAGCAACTCGCTGTTTCTTAATACAAATTTTCAGAACGCGCTGCAGTTCAAAGGCGATCCGCTGGAGAATATGCTGAAAATGCGGGATGATATCGTTCCCTATATGAAGGCACCGCTGCAGTTATACGGGAACAAGCTGCGGCTGGCGCTGTATACGGTTAATGAGACCATGCTTGAGATTACCGGAGACGATATGTCGGAGCCTATCGGCAGAAGCGATTATTATGTGATGCCTGAGCGGGTCATCGAGGACAAGGAGTGGTTCCGGTCGATCCTGATGAATAATCTGGACAGCCTGTGGCTGCAGGCCGACAGTGACAGCGGGCTTGGCAACATTTCGTATTTCCGCAAGCTCGTTGCTTCCAATGCGGCGCCTTCAGTTATCGGTTATATCCGGGTCACGGCGAGAATAGACGAGCTGTTTGGCAACTTCGATACTTTTCCGGTGGATCAGGGGCTGGAGCTCCGGCTGGTGGACAGGGCGCAGGGCGTGACCATTTATGAGCAGGGAGCCCCGGACAAGCCGGATAAGCCGGACAATTATCTGATTATCAGCGAGGATATTCCGATACCCGGTTATGTCATTGAGGCGCGGGTGCCGCAGAGCTATCTCAACAAGGATGCAAGCAGAATGCAGAGGGCCATCGGCGCTGTCTGCACGATCAGCTTTGCTGTTATGGCAGCGATCGGGTTCCTTGTAGCCCGTATATCCGGCAAAAAAATCAAGCGGATCGTCTATCTGGCCCGTTCCTTCCAGGAAGGGAACTTCTACAAACGGATCGGGTTCCCCGGAAATGATGAATTTGTCTATATTGCCAACAGCTTTAATCAGATGGCGGCGAGCATTCAGGAGCTGATCCGAAACGTCTATGTTCAGGGCCTTCAGAAGAAACAGGCCGAGCTGGATGTGCTGCAGGCTCAGATCAGCCCGCATTTCCTGTATAATACCCTGTCCACCATCGGCAGTCTGGCCAATCTTGGGGAGGTCGGGAAGGTTACGCGGATGGTGAAGGGACTGTCCAAGTTTTACAGGCTGACCTTAAACGAAGGACGGGTCTATATTTCCATTGAAAAAGAGCTGGAGCAGGTCAAAATGTATCTGGAAATCCAGCGGGTGAAATATGCCGGTGCTTTTGAGGTCTATTATGATGTCGATCCCGAAATTTTACAGGTTCCAGTCATCAAGCTGATATTGCAGCCGTTTGTAGAAAATATATTCAAGCACGCCTGGTTCGGCGAAAGTATTGCCATCCGGATTACCGGCCGGCGGCTGGGTGACCGCATTGAACTGAAGGTGATTGATAACGGCATCGGTATGCGGCCGGATACGCTGCGCAGTATGCGCGCAGGCTCTTTTCAGCCGGGAAGCTATGGCCTGAAGAACGTGGAGGAACGGATCAAGCTTAGATACGGCAATGATTACGGTATTCAGATTGGCAGCTATTACGGAGCCGGGACAGCTGTGCAGATTGTCCTGCCGGTAGAGAATGCGGAAATCCGCGAAGTAATGGGGGAGTAGAGGATTATGGCAGTGGAGATTAATATTTTACTGGTGGATGATGAGGCTGTTGACCTGGAGTGGCTGAGAAGGCGCGTGGCCGGAAGTGACCATCTGCCGCTGCATAGCGTAAGAACGGCAGCCAGCGGCTTTGCTGCGCTGAAGGTGATGGAGCAGCACCCTATCGATATTATACTCTCCGACATCCGGATGCCGATCATGACAGGGGTCGAATTTGCCCGCAAGGCCAAGGAGCTGAATCCGGGGGTTGAAATTGTTTTTATTAGCGGCCATCAGGATTTCAGCTATGCCAAAGAAGCGATCCAGTTGAATGCTGCTGATTATCTGCTGAAGCCCGTGGATGATGATGAGCTCAGCGGCATGCTGGGCCGGATCTGCTCCAAGATTGAGCAGGAGCGAAGACAGCATCATTCCTTGACGGAGACACTGTCACTCGTGAATCAGGAGCTGCTGCTGCGCTGGTTCAGCGAACCTGCTCCGGGGCTTGCGGAAGCGCATATCCGCAGTGTGCTCACCCCTTATCTGGAGGCTTCATCAGCGGTTGCCATTGTTGAACTGGATGATATCGCCTGGAAAATACGCGGCTGGACCGAGGAAGAACGGTCCGCCTGGAGCAGCAATGCCGGAGGGTTCATCCGGAAGTTCGCCCGGGAGCATAATCTGGGCATGGTGATTACCGGCTATGACTATCATTTTATTATTCTGGCCGCGGTTCAGGAGCAGCATTTCACTGCTCTGCTGGAGGAGCTGATCCGCTCGTTCTACCAGGAGTTTGCCTGCTCCATTACTATTGGCAGAGGGATGTATGCTGCTGAACCGGACAAGCTGCACGACTCCTACCGTCAGGCCCAGGCTGCGCTGAGCATTAAGTGGATTGTCGGCAAGAACAGGCTCATTCAAGATGCCTCGGAGTGGCATCCGAAGGAGAGAATCGCGTCCGATCTGGAGGAGATTGTCGACCGGATGCTGAAAGCGATGCTGGAATATGACCTTACTACCGTTGATGACTGCCTGCTGCAGCTGTTTGCCGGGGACAGCCCGATCTCCCAGAAAAATGATATCTACGACATCATTATCCGGATCACCTCCAAGCTGCATGCCGATCTGCGGCAGATGAACGAGCATCTGTATGAGATTCTAAACTGGGATGCCCATCAGCCTTTTGTGCTGTTTCAATTCGAGACGGTACATGACATCCTCTCTTGGCTGAGACGGAGATTCTTCGAGCTGTCGGAACGGCTATACCTGAAGCGTCAGCGCCAGAAGCGCAAGCTGATCGATGAAATTACGGAGTATGTAAAAGCAAGGCTGGACCAGAAAATCACACTGAACGAGGTAGCCGCCCACTTCGATTTCTCACCTAACTACCTGGGCCACCTGTTCAAGGTGGAAACAGACAGCCTGTTCAGCGACTATGTCGGTGAGCTGCGGATGAAGCGGGTCTGCGAGCTGCTGGAGGACCCGACCAAAAAAGTCTATGAAATTGCCGAGCAGGCCGGCTACAAAAATATCATCTACTTCAACCGGCAGTTCAAGCAGTACATGGGCATGTCACCAGGCGAGTACCGGAAGCGGAATAAAATATGATTGCAGCCTCTGTCCTGACGGGACGGGGCTGTTTTTTATATTAAATCGTTGAATTAGTATTAAGTTTAGTTGTTTCGCTGAATTATGCCGAAAGCACGCCCTGCTTATAATGTGAGATATAGAGATGAGAGGGGTGCAGAAATGAAAGGGCATACATTCTGGAGTGATTTAAAAAATTATAAGGTTATCCTGCTGATGCTGTTGCCGGCGGTTGCCTTCTTTCTCCTGTTCGCGTACATCCCGATGGCGGGTATCATCATTGCTTTTAAAAAATACGATTACGCCGGCGGTATCTTCGGCAGTGCGTGGAACGGGCTGGACAACTTCCGCTTTTTCTTCGAATCAGGCGACGCCTGGCGGGTAACGCGGAATACAGCACTTTATAACATCGCTTTTATTACGGTAAACAATGCCCTGCAGATCTTCGCTGCCATTATGCTGTTTGAGGTGGGAGGCAAATGGTTCCGCAAAATTACACAATCGGCGCTGTTCCTGCCTTACTTTATCTCCTGGGTCGTAGTTGGTGCGATTGCCTATAACCTGCTCAATTATGATATCGGTACAGTGAATGCACTGCTTAGAGGACTTGGTCTTGAGCCTGTAGATATTTATAATACGCCGGCCTACTGGCCTTATATCCTGGTTATTGTAGCAGCTTGGAAGAGTCTAGGGTACGGAACGGTAATGTATCTGGCGGCGATTTCGGGTATCGATACAGAAATGTACGAAGCGGCTGAAATTGACGGAGCTAATATTTTCCAGCGGATTATGAAAGTGACCCTGCCTAACCTGTATCCTACAGTCATTATTCTGGTGCTGCTGGCGGTCGGGAACATATTCCGCGGTGATTTCGGGATGTTCTACAATATGGTCGGTAATAACGGGCTGTTGTTCTCCGCGACGGATGTTATCGATACCTTTGTCTTCCGGTCACTGATTACTTCCAATGACATCGGAATGTCGGCTGCAGCAGGCGTGTTCCAGTCGGTGCTTGGATTCGCAACCATCATGACGGTGAACTACGCTGTCCGCAAATACGACAAAGACCGCGCCCTGTTCTAGGGACAAACAGGAAATGGAGGTAACGATATGAAGCAGCTTGACCGTAAAATTTTCTCAGCCATAGGTTATGTTTCACTGATCCTTCTCGCCGTGCTATGTATCTTCCCGTTCATTCTGGTTGTCTCCTCATCCCTGACGGAAGAGACCAAAATCGTAACGGACGGCTATCAGTTTATACCGACGGCCTTCTCCACTGAGGCTTATAGCATTCTTTTCAAATACCCTCAGGAAATGATTAATGCTTATCTGGTGACTATCGGGGTTACGGTGACCGGCACTCTGCTGGGGCTGTTCCTGACCTCGATGACCGCTTACGCGCTGTCCCGCAAGGATTTCAAATGGCGCAACAAGTTCTCGTTCTTCTTCTTCTTCACTACCCTGTTCAGCGGCGGACTCGTTCCGTGGTACCTGCTTATCGTTAACTATCTCGATATGAAGGACACACCGATGGCCCTGATTGTGCCGATGATGCTGAATGTGTTCTATATTATCGTCATGAAGTCGTTTATGAGCAGCATCCCGGAAGCCATTGTGGAATCGGCCAAAATCGACGGCGCCGGCGACTTCAAGATTTATGTCCGCCTGATTCTGCCGCTGTCCAAGCCTGCACTGGCTACGATTGGTTTGTTTCTCGCCCTGGCTTACTGGAATGACTGGTATAATGCGCTGCTGTTCATTTCCAATGAGAATCTGATGCCGCTGCAGTATTATCTATACAAAATGCTGGGCAACATGGACGGTATGCGCAAGGCGATGATGGGTGCGGGTGCTGTTGTGACCACGTCCATTCCGACCGAGAGTCTCAAAATGGCGATGACGGTTGTTGCTACTGGCCCGATCTTGCTGGCTTATCCGTTCGTGCAGCGTTATTTTGTCCAAGGCTTAACGATCGGTGCTGTCAAAGGGTGAACCCGGAGTCATCCGGTTTATCAATAGATTTCATATTCAACTACAAGGGGGAAGGCTTGAGATGCTGAAAAGAAATAGAATGATGCTGCTGGCGCTCGTATTAACCTTCGTTATGATTCTAAGTGCGTGCGGCGGCAATAATAATGCCAATGCACCGGCAGAGCCTACTAATAATGCATCAGAGGCAGGCGGTAACAGCACGGATACAGGAACTGCAACAGATCCTGCGGCTTCCGGTACCATTGATACATCCAAAGAAGTGAAGCTAAAAATGATTTTTGTCGGACCTAAGCCGGTCGATTATGACAGCGTGTTCGCCGAAATCAATAAAGTGCTGAAGGAAAAGATCAATGCCACCATCGAAGGCGAGTTCCTCGACTGGTCCGACTGGGCGCAGAAATATCCGCTGAAGCTGGCGGCGAATGAGGATTTTGACCTGATCTACTCGGCGAACTGGGCCGGTTACAATGACCAGGCGCTGAAAGGCGGCTTCCTGGAGCTGACCGATGAGCTGCTGAACAAATATATGCCGGAAACCATGAAGGCTATGCCGCAGGTAAGCTGGGATCAGGCCAAAGTGAACGGCAAGCTGTACATGGTTCCGCAGAACAGAGGGGAGTCTGTTGAGAAGCTGATTCTCTACCGTGAAGACTTGCGCAAAAAGTACAATCTGCCTGAGATTAACAGCCCTGAAACCTATGCGACTTACCTGAAAACCATTGCTGAGAAAGAAAAGGGCGTTGCCCCGTTCACTCCGGAAACCGGAGACTGGAAATATCATAACCTCGACCGTGTCCTGCTGAAGCAGCAGAATGAATGGAATATGTTCGACCTCGATCTGCCGTTCGCCTTCAAGCTGGATGATCCGACAGGTAAAGTATTCAACGTCTATGAAACTCAGGAATTCAAGGATCTGCTGGTGTACTACAAGGATCTTGCCGACAACAACGCCTGGTCCAAGAACGTGCTGAACAGCAAAAACGACCATCAGGCCGACTTCAAAGCCGGCAAAACGGCATCGATCACGCACAACAACGGTACACTGGGTGCCCTGATGGCCCTGATGCGCCAGGAGAATTCGCCTTATGAAGTAGCGCTGGCCGACATCAACCAGGGCAAGAAGAAATCGATCGCCATCTCCACGCAGAACGGTACGTCCATCCATGCGACCTCCAAAAATGTGGAGCGCTCCCTGATGATGATCGAACTGATGCAAAATGATAAACAGCTGCATGACCTGATCATGTACGGAATCAACGGCGTTCATTACGAGCCGGTTGGTGACAACAAATACAAAGCGCTTGAGAAGAACCCGAACTACACCGGCTTCTCCAACTGGAACTTCAACTCGCCGCTGAACCGCGACAACGAAGCGTTCCCGCAGGAAGCTTCCGATCTGGTAAACAGCTGGGAAGCCAGTGTATACCACTATGATCTCGAGACCTTCGTGTTCGACAACAGCAAAGTGAAGACAGAAATCGCCAACGTCGGCAACGTGATGCTGCGCTACGCTATTCCGCTGGAATACGGCGTAATCGAAGACATCGACAAAGGATTGGCTGAACTGAACAAGCAGCTGAAATCTGCGGGTCTGGATAAGATTCAAACGGAGCTGCAGGCGCAGATTGATGCGTTCCTGGCGAACAAGTAATAGTGTGTTGATAAGAGCAGGGCAGTTGTCCTCCCTTGATAGGGGGCGCTGCTCTGTTTTTTTTGTGCGGCTGGGGGGAGACAGTAGTCATAGCAGACGGAGTATAGGTAGCGCACGGGGTATCTGCGGCGGAGAGGGCATCGCTAGTGTAAGGCATCGGCGATACAGGAGACGCTCTAACGGACCCAGGAGGCGTTATTTGCTTACTTTTTGGGTTTTTAGCGCGCTAACGGACTCAGATGACGTTAGTTAGGTGAAAACGTGCTGGTGCGGGTGAATTTGGTGCAAATAACGTCGCTGGAGTCCGTTAAATTCCCGGTAGGCACAAATTACGAAAATAACGCCCGCTGAGTCCGTTAGAACTGCATTGGCCGGGAGGAGATTTTGCGATTACAATGAAATTAGTAGGTTTGGAACATTTTAGGAGTTGGAATCATTTTATTCGCTAGGGGGAGCCATGCTTAACCGACAAACCGATTACAATTTTAGAATATACTCATCTGATAGAGCGTCATACATCACATTTTATCTTGAACAGTACATACATGAACGGTTACCCAGTGTGGGTTGTAGTATTGAGGTTGTAAATAACAAGTTTACCGGCTCGAGGCATAATGTCTGGTTTGAGCTGGAGCAGCTTCAGCGTTTTGTTCATGAGCTGGAACACTTGGATACGTTAGAACATGCAGACCTAAGTGCAATGTCGCCGGAGGAGTTTAAAGTCTCGGTTAAGCGTGCGAATAAAAAAGGTGACGTTATGATCCTGCATTCTCTTACTCAGCACCAATATAGCTTAGGCTTGCCTGACATAACCCTGTCCGGCGGTTTCATGTTTGACAAGGAGTACCATATGGAATTGGTTGATGATTTCAAGAGGCTAATCTCTGTTAATAACGATACACATACACCTTAGTACGCAGACGGTCCTTACAGGTAATAACACGCACGGGCCGCCTGTCCGGCAATGCAAAACAGACACTGATGACCGTCGCACCGGGCGGCAGCTCCTGCCTGAACTTCTCCGCAAGACGCTCCATGGCTCCCGGGAACAGATAACAGAGCACAATATCGGCATCCCTATAGGAGCAGTTATAGATATCCCCGCGTTTAAAAATAATCCGCTTGCGCAGACTCTCCCGGCTTCCCTTTTCCGTCGATAAGCGGGCGTACCATACAGTGAGCAGCCTGGAGAATCCTAAAGGAATCCTTGAATTTTCGATTCCGGTAAGCCGTTTATCGGGACAATGGCGGATGACCTCCAGCCCTAGCGTTCCCCAGCCGGACCCCGCCTCGATAATATTGCCGTAGCCCCGGATCCGCTGCACCTCTGCAATCACCGCCAGCCGGACAGGCCCGGATGCAGGCATCGGCGAGATTCCATTCTTCCAGCTTAGGAGTACAATCCAGAGTACGGACAGCAGAACGGCAAACGAGACGATCCAGGGGATGATTTCAATGATAGACATGGGACTCCTTTCAGCTTGCTGCCGCAAGGTCTGTCGGTATTTAGCTCAATTATAGGATAACATATGCGAGGGCGAATACCCGGCATGCGGCTGGCTAAGTCAGTTTTAACAGCAAAATAGTTCCTCCCCCCTTTGAACCTTTTTAGCCCCAGCGGGCCAATATCCGTTGTAACACCTGAATGGAGGCCGGTCCTATGAAGGATTTAGATTTAAACCCGTGGCTTATCCGGATGAGTCAAGGGGATGAGGAAGCGTTTCAGGTTGTGTATGAAGCTACAAAAGATCATGCGTACCGGTTCATCAGCTACCTTGCGCCCCGCCAGCAGGATGCAGGAGATATTATGAGCGAGGTCTACCTTGAGCTGTACAAAAGCGTGCACACGTATGATCCGCAGCAGAATTTCCGTGCATGGTTTAGCGGCCTGATGATCAGGCAGGTGCGGAACTGGAAGCGGAGGGAGTGGCGTCTTTTTCGGATTACGGAAAAGCTGAAGCTCAGCACCGGCAGATCTGCAGACCCGGCGGCTGAGCTGAAGTTCACTGCGCTGGATGACCAGCTGGAACTGCTTCCGCTGCTCCAGACGCTGCCGCTCAAGCTCAAGGAGGTTGTCGTGCTGCGTTATTATCAGGATTGCCCGCTGACGGAAATCGCCGTGCTGCTGAAGGTTCCATTAGGCACCGTAAAATCGAGGCATCATCATGCACTGAAACAGTTACGCCGCCGGTTCGCCCAGCAGGGCTTGGAGAAGGAGGGGGATGGCTTTGTCTATTGAGCAGCAGCTGACAGAGGAATTCAAGCAGGATTCCCGGAAATGCCCTGAGGGCCTGGAGATCCGGATTAGGGCGGAATACAGGCAGCAGGTGATGCAGCAAAGGGGAGTCTCATTTATGTCCACGAAAAGAAAAATGCCCGCATATCTCTTAATCGCGCTCATTGTAGTTATGCTGTGCGGCTTTGGCTATGCCGGCAGCAGGCTGCTGTACTCCGATCATGGTAAGCTGTCCGTTAGCAACCGTACGGAGCAGCAGCTGCAGTTCAAGCAGGAGGATGTGACGAAAATCCGCGGCGAGCTGGAAAAGGTACAAGCGCAGCTAATCCCCGGGGAATCAGCCGTCGTATATCTTCGTGATTTCGACCTGACAGTTGGAGAAGCACCGATTGTCTTTGGTATCAACAACCCTGTACGGGTTCCGTTAGAAGCGTGGCGGACACTGCTGCAGAATAAGAATGTCCAGGAAAAGCTCCCGGATACCCTGCTAGGAACCTACAGCCTGCAGGAAGGGATGGAGGACTCCCCTTTTCAATTCACTTTAGGGGCAGATGCCTACCGTATTCTTGATGAGCTGAAGGCCGAAGGGAACGCGTCGGGAAATGAGGTGCTGTGGAGCCGAAGCGATGCAACAATTGATTTTATTAATACTTATACTTCGGTATACCGTAATGCATCCAATGACCCCATCTATGTAACCTGGCAGATCGCCGGGGAGGATGTGAATCCTGCTATACACCAGCTGAGCCCGCCCGGAATAACGGCTGAAGATGTCGAATTCGGCGGACTGACGGCACACTATCTCAAGAACGACCAGTCGCTGTACGGGCAGAGCAGTATCCATCAGGATGTGACCTGGGTTAGCGATGCAGGGGAAAGGTCTGTTGCCTACCATGTACAGACTGATTCTGCGGCGGTGACTAAGGATCAGCTCATTGAGGCTGCTGAGAGTTTAATACAGGAGTAATATAATAGAAGCCTGGCCCTGTATGTTGGGGTTCAGGCTTTTCAGCTTAAATATAAATAGATGTATATAAAAAAGGAGGTGCACTATGAACCAGGCAGAACAGCTTCATACTCTCGCAAGGCGTTACTGCATGGTCATGGCCGGATATTGGGGCAGAAAGTATTCACGGCTGATGAATTCCGGCGGGGACAGGACGGAGGGCGGTGACTATACGGCAGAGGCAGAGGAGCTATTCCCCCGCTATTTAGTTCTGGATGCGATCCTTGCTGAGCTTGAGCAGTATGACGGAGCAGAATTTGCCGCTGAGGAAGATGCGCATAAAAAGATTTTATCCGCTGTCTGGAATGCCCAGAGCCTGTTTACCGTGAATAAACCGGGAGTGTTCCAGCGGACTGCGGAAGCTGAGCGGCAAGCATTGGCCGGCTATTTGGAGAAAAGAGCTGCAGCAGGGATAAGTCATGTATCTCCGCTGCCGTACCGGCGAACCTTGTCGGAGATAGAGCGGACTTTACTATGGGAAGACCTGAGCGGGAGGTGGGAAATCCGTGATTTCTGGTATCCGCTGACTGAGCCTAAGCCGCCGGAAACTGAGGCTTTTATGGAAGACTATTTTGCGGCAGAGATAGGCTTCAATGCATTGAGAGCGATATTAAGTGCTCACGGGATCGGGCGGATTTTTGAGCTGCGTGAGTTCGAACATTCCCCTGAGTATCAGCTTGATGTAGAAGGATTCAACCCTGTTTACACCCTTAACGGTGAAGGCTACTGGTTTTCCGCTGAAATGGACTGGGTCATCTATGCTTCGCATGAAAATTCGATCACAATTGCAGGGGAGTGGCTGTTAGCCGAGATTAAAAAAATCTGGCCCGGCTGGGAAGAACGGCGGTGGCTGGATTGGCAGGAGCGGCAGCGGCGCGGGATCTGATAAACGGCAGGTTAGTTTTAGCGGCGGTGAGCTTATTGACACAGTAAAACAGGCAGCCTGAGCACAGCATCGGCTTTGCGGGGCTCAGGCTTTTTAACGCTACAGTGAGAAAAAAGTGCGCAACAGCCCGCGCTTCTTGGACGGGGCCTTCAGCTTCATGGAGGCAATGGGATGCATGTCCTCATAGGCGGCAGCGGCCTGTAGCCGTGGCTGCTGGATGCTTTCAATGGATGCCGCAAGCTGCTGAACCATCTGGCGCAGATCCTCAAGCTCCTGGCGCTGCTGAAGCAGCTGCACGGAGACAACCTCGTCAGCCTTCTCATCCAGCGAACGCTCAATACGGACAAGGCGGGACCATACCTCCTGCATTGGAGGCTCAGTGGCGGTCAACGACCGGATATTAGGGAGCGGCTTTGCCTGCGGCTGGTTCTCATTCAGCGGCTTATTCTCTGCCAGCGTGATGCTGTCCAGCGACTCGCCTTGCTCAAGCCGTTCTTTAACCGATTTAAGCAGGCTGACTTCCTGCGATGTGAAGATATAGTGCCCGAACCGGTCCTTGGGAAAGCTGGCCGGGAACATTGCGGCCCAGCGTTTAATTGTGGTCTGGCTGACGGACAATTGCTCTGCGACTTCCTTTGTTTTAAATATTTCCATTTCCATTCCTCCGCTTGGGTATTTGGTGATATACCTATTCGCCCTTCTGAAGCGACTCCCTGCACGGGTGACAAAGGTGGTGCCCGTTCGCTAAACAAAGTGGTAATACGAGCAAAGCCGAGACAGGCAGCGGCTTATGGTTCTACATAATGCGGCCGGATTTTGCTTTTTTCTCAATATATAGAAGACCGCAGGCGCAGGCCCGCGGTCTTCTATATAACTATAAACGGTCCTTATCCAGCAGCTCCACGAACTCAGCTACACTATTAAAAACACCGTCCGGCTCCACATCATAACGCTGACTCTGGAAAGTAGACAGCCAGCGTACACCGTAGGTACGCAGACCGGCAGCTTTGCCGGTAATGACAGCCATCCTGATCCCGCGGTCCTTCAGCAGCTGCAGCAGACCGTTAATCTCGCTGTTCCGGACTGACTCCCCATTATGGCCGGCTTCATAAATAGAGAAATAATCCTGAACAGCCTGCGGCGCAGCAGCCTTATCAGTAAAGTTAACTTCAATTATCTCCTCTTCGGTCGGGCCAAACATGGCTACCAATTCTTCGTTCGTTACCTCTCTGTTTTCGTATTGCTTAAACACAGTGCGGAAAGCTGTGAATGACAAGGGCAGCGTGTCAGCCAGCGTTCCGTCGAAATCAAACAGTACCGCTTGAATAGGCATATTAAGCAGGCTCCTTAGATCAGATAGAATGCGCATGAAATCATGACAGTCATTCTTATCATTTTACCACGCATAAACCCCGTTCATATCCAGGAACTCTCCGTTATGCCTTTTGCCGTCAATGGCGTAGCCCACAATAATCGCTGCCCCCGCTTCCTTGGATTGTCCGCCCTCGGCGTTGTGATTGAGGTCTGTTTTTGTAAACCCGGGAGTGACTGCAAAGACCTGGGCACCGCTGTCTCTAAGTTCGATAGCCATAGCGGTGGTCATCGCATTACTGGCCGTTTTGGAGGCGTTGTAGTCGAAGCAATTCAGCGGATATTCCGCATTTTGCATAAGGCTTAGTGAAGCCATGTCGGTCGAAACGTTAATAATCGTTCCTTCGTTCTGCTTAATAAGCGGAAGAAGCTGCTGGTTTAACCGGAACGTGCCGAAGAAGTTTACTTCAAAAGCCTGCCGCAAATCCTCCTCACGGGTAGTGCTGAAGGAGCTGGAGAACGCACCCGGCATCCCGGCGTTGTTGATCAGTAGCGTAAGTTCAGGGTAGCGGTCTTGAACTATGGCAGCGGCTTGCCCGATGCTTTCCAAGCTCGTCATATCCAGCTGCAAAAGCTCTACGTCAATCCCCTGGCCGGCCAACTCAGCAACTGCGGCCTCTCCCCGTTCTGCGCTGCGAGATCCGAGCACTACCTTCCATCCGGCTGCACCCAGCTGTCTGGCCGTTTCCAGTCCGATTCCTTTGTTGGCTCCTGTTACAAAAGCAGTTTTAGTCATCATCGTTCCTCTTTTCTCTAAGTAATATCTTTCAATAAACTGAAGATTACTATGCTACACTTAGTGTAGGTCAACATTAAATTTTCGGGAGGCAGGCACAATGTTAACGATCGGACAGGTTGCCAAGAAAACCGGGCTGAACATCGGAGCGATCCGCTTTTATGAGCGTAAGGGTCTGCTGGAGCCGGCAGTCAGAAATGAGCAGAACAACCGGCTGTACAGAGAGGAAGAGCTCGGCTGGCTGGAATTTCTGAAGTGTCTGCGCGAGACGGGGATGAGCATTGAGGAAATTAAGAGGTACTATGATATGGTCAAGACCGGAACGTCTACCCTGCCGGAGAGAACGAGAATGATTGAGGAGCAGAAGCAGGTATTGCTGGACGATATTCAGAAAAAGAAGGCCCAGCTTGTCCATCTTGAGCATAAACTGGAGCGTTATTACCGCGGGGAGAACTACTAATCTGACTAACGGATGCGAGCCGAGTCTCGTGCATATCAGCGATGAAGTATACGGGTTCCCTATGCGGCGGAATAGAATAGAAAAAGCCAAAAGGCCATCCCCGGCGGGATGGCCTTTCGTTTACCCTTCTTAAATAGTTATTAATGGC
The DNA here is from genome assembly GCF_038595055.1 of Paenibacillus sp. FSL R7-0345. NCBI lineage: Bacteria > Bacillati > Bacillota > Bacilli > Caryophanales > Paenibacillaceae > Paenibacillus > Paenibacillus sp. FSL R7-0345. Next base: position 6,835,363 of record NZ_CP152002.1, on the reverse strand, counting down.
TATGCTCCATTGTTGCAGTTGCCGCCGCCATAGCTTTGGTCAATGTAACGGTTCCGTCAGCCGGAGTATAATTCACATCCCAGCCGAGCAGCTCGGCGATGAAACGGACAGGCACCTGCACGCGGCCGTTGTCCAGGAAGACCGGTGCGCCGATGTTCTTGCGCTCTCCGTTCAATTCCATATAAGACTGTCCGGCCCAGAATACGGCGGTGTTGTCTCCGTCCATGATCCAGAGTGTTTTCTTGGCATTATCCCAGGTAACATCGACGCCAATGGCTTCACCGAGGTAACGGAGCGGGATAAAGAGGCTGCCGTTCTTCATGACCGGGGTAACGTCCATCCGGCTGGTTGTTCCGTTAACCGTTACAGCGGTGCTGCCTTTCTTCATTGATATAGTTGTCATTTCAGCAGCGGCTGCAGTTTTTCCGTGGAACTTGTCCGGAAATTGGGCGACAATCCCGCCGGCCAGCTCGCTTGCTGTCATGAACATGTGGGAATAAGCGGTACGCTCCAGGCTGTATGCATTGGCATAATCCTTATTTACATAGCTGTTGAAGGTGTCCAGCAGATGGCCGATATGCATTTTCAGGCCTTCGGCAATTGCTGCAGTTTCAAAATAGGCAGGATTTGCACTGTTGAAGAATACTGCCTGCTTCATGCGGTAGTCCTCCAGCTGAGCAACCGCCTGCTGGCGTCCGGCTTCGTCCTTAGCGGCTGTAGCTTTTACATAATCGACGAAATATCCGATATGGGAAGACCAGATTGGCTTAAAGGCCTCACCGGCTGCTGTACCATATACGGAGGCAATCGCCGCAGACAGGTCATCGGTATTGCTGTTCAAGGCAGCTGCTGCTGCAGTGAAGTCTGGAGCGCCGTCGATGCCCTTTTGCATGGCGAGTGCAGCGAGTGTGGCATGCTCACCCAGCAGCTGTCCCATTCCTGCGCGCAGGTCAATTCCTGGCGAGGTTGTGGTAGCGGCAGGGAACTTGGCAGGGAATTGGGCCTGAATGCCGGCAGCCAGCTCGCCTGCAGTCATGAACATATGAGCGTAAGCAGTCCGTGTGTCCTTATAAGCGGTTGTATAGTCCTTGTTCACATAGCTGTTAAAGGCGTCCAGCAGGTGATTGATGTGCATTTTCAGCCCTTCTGTAATGGTAGTGGTCTCGAAGTATACAGGGTTGGCACTGTGAAAGAACTCTGCCTGCTTCATCCGGTAGTTATCCAGATCAGCAACTGCTTTTTGCCGTCCGGCTTCATCCTCGGCAGCAGTCGCTTTCACATAATCTACAAAATATCCGATATGGGAGGACCAGATCGGCTTGAACGCTTCACCGGCGGCACTGCCGTATACGGAAGCGATAGCGGCTGAGAGATCATCTGTGTTCTTGCCGAGTGCGGCTGCAGCATCATTAAAATCCGCTGCGCCGTCGTAGCCCTTTTGCATGGCAATGACGGCCAGCAGAGCATGCTCACCCAGCAGTTCACCCAGCGCAGCCTGCAGGTTAGGTGCAGCACCATTGGTATCTACTTCATGGGCGTTTGCTAGTGCAGGTACAAATAAACTCAGACAGAGCATCAGGATGGCCAGCTTACTGTGTAGCTTTTTCATTCAGTTCACTCCTTCATTCAAAGTTGAGCCGCTAATCAAAAGCGGTTATACTCAGTGGAACGTAAGTATTCTAAAGTTGGATCACTTTTAGAGAATAAAATTTTAAATATTCATCATCCAACTACGCTGGGGAAATGGGGGGTAACAATTGAGCGAAGCCGCTGACGACGTACAATTAATGAAGAGCATCAGGCAAAAGGACCCGGATGCCCTCGAAATACTCTACGACCGGTATGAGCAGATGGTTTACAGCTTTGCTTACCGGATTGTGAAGGATTCAATGGCGGCAGAGGAAGTGATGCAGGAATTATTTATGCGGATCTGGAAGAACGCGGAGCAGTATGACTCCACTAAGGGCAAGCTGTCTACCTGGATGTTTACGGTTACACGGAACATTGCGCTTGACCAGCTGCGTAAAAATAATACACGGCCGCCGCAGCAATCCGCCGATGCTGAGGAAGTGCAGCAGCTCCGTGATACCGGAGTGATGACGGAGGAAATGGTAGAAATGCTGATGGCAGGGGAGCTGGTCAGAGAAGCCCTGCTTGAACTGAGCAGGGACCAGCAGCAGGTAGTGGATCTGATCTATTATCAGGGCCTTACGCAGCAGGAGGTAGCTTATCACGTGGCTGTTCCGCTGGGTACGGTTAAGAGCAGGGTGAGGCTGGCCATGAAGCAGCTGCAGAAACGGTTAATCCACTGGGGAAGGAGGGATCAGGCTCATGACTGAGGAGAATACAGATTTGTGTGAATGGGCTGAATTATATGCACTTGGTGCACTGCAGGACGATGAAATGGAGCAGTTCGGGGTTCATTTACAGGAATGCCCTGAATGCGAGAAGCTGGTAAAAGAATACCGCCAGGTAATTGAGCTGCTCCCTCTTGCCTCTGAGCCTGCGGAACCGCCGACAGGCATGAAGAAGCGCATTTTATCCCGGGTATTGGAGGCCGAGGCTCCCGCTCAGAAGGTTCAAAAGCCTGTAGGCGAGGTGCCTGCGGCGATTCCGGTCCGGGAGGAGCAGGAAAGTGAAGTGAAGGCTGTACCGGTTCCCTCCAAGAAGCCGGTGCTGCGGTATCTGAGTGCAGGGCTTGCTGCAGCAGTTGTTGTTTTGCTTATCTATACAAGCCAGCTGCGCCAGGATATCGATCAGCTGCAGCGCCAGGCGGCAGTCAGCTCAGGACCGCTGCAGGAACTTAAAGTGGAGGAGTCGGTTGTACTGAGTCCGGCAGCAGTTGAATCTGCAACCAAAGGTTTGGCAACCATCACTTCCGACAGCAGCGGTACGCATCTCGTTGTCCAGGCCGAAGGGCTGCCGGAGCTTACCGGTACTGAGGTCTACCAGGTTTGGCTGATTAAAGGGGATACTCCGCAGAATGCGGGCACCTTCTTATCACAGGGCGGCAACGGGGCGCTGTATTACACCTTTGATCCGCAGCAATATGATACTGTTGCCATTACACTGGAGCCGGACAGCGGCGGAGAAGCACCCAGAGGGCAGATTGTACTGGCGGCACCAATCAAGCAAGGATAGTTGATCTTGGGAGAAAGCCGGGAGGAGCATAACAATGAGAATGAACGGGAAGCTGCAGGCCGCAGCGTTGTCTGAGGTTGCACATCTCAAGGTTCATGGCAGAACAACGGGGAGCGTTGCTCCCCTGACGCTGTTCTGGACAGGCAGCGCGCTTGAATTCAATATCAGGGGATCAGAGCTGTGGATCGAGGCAGAAGCTGATTACGACACGTATGAGCCGTGGATCAGCATCGTCATCAACGGTGTTCCTGTCAGCAGACAGATGGTAACCGCAGGCAGACACTGGATCTGCGTCTTCAGAGGCATGAATGAACAGGCAGTGAAGAACGTAAAGATCGTTAAGGAGCTGCAGGCAATGAGCGATGACCCGGGCTGTCTGCTGCAGATCCATGCAGTGAGGTGTGACGGGGAGTTTCTGCCGGTGGCAGATAAACCGCTGAAGCTGGAATTCATCGGGGACAGCATTACTTCGGGTGAAGGCGTCGTCGGCGCCCAGGCCGAAGAAGACTGGATTCCGATGTGGTTCAGCGCAACCGGCAATTATACCGCTATGACGGCCGGGGCGCTGGACGCGGACTACCGGGTCATTTCCCAGAGCGGCTGGGGAGTACTGACCAGCTGGGACAATAATCCCGGACGTAATATCCCTATGTATTACAGCCAGGTGTGCGGCCTGCTTGGCGGTCAGCGCAATGAAGCACTCGGAGCGCTGGAGGCCAATGATTTTGCGGCCTGGCAGCCGGATGCAGTGGTCATTAATCTGGGTACCAACGACGGCGGCGCGTTTTACTCGCCTGACTGGAAGGACCCGGTAAGCGGCAAAATCTATAAACAGCGGCTGAACGAAGACGGCTCCTTTAATGAGTGCGATCTGGAGGCTTTTGAGCAGGCAGCAGAAGATTTTCTGGTGAAGCTCAGACACCACAATCCGCAGGCGCATCTGGTCTGGGCCTATGGAATGCTGGGCGTTCCGATGATGCCGGCGATCCGCCGCGCGGTGGACAGCTATGTAAGCAAGTCGGAAGACAAGAGGGTCTCTGTCTGCGAGCTGCCCAATATGACACCGGAAAGTGCCGGGGCACGAAGCCATCCGGGCATATCAGCCCACGAGCAGGCAGCCGGTACGTTAAGCAGCTATCTGAAGGAACTGCTGCAAACAAGGGTTATAAATTAAGAGGCATGCCATATATTAAAAAAAACGGCTGGACGGAGTATCATTCCGTCCAGCCGTTTTCTGTTACGCGTACTTGTTGATCGTGTTAAGCAGCTGATTGGCAATATGGCCGGTGCCTGCTTCCAGGTGGGTACGGTCCAGGCGCAGCCTGACAAATTTCTCGTCGGCATCAAGCGCTTCGGCCAGCAGCCCGGATAAGCCGCGGGCCTTGCGGTCAATCTGCAGCAGCAGCTCAACGCCCTCCTCATGCGGGTAAAACATAATCTCCAGCTCATCCAGCCGGCCGCGGAACTGGCTGGAAGGCTGAAATTCAAATTCCTGGACGAAGGGGAGCCCATTTCTTTGGCCGTAATGAGGAGCATATTCACAGCTGACCTCGCGGAGCCGGAAGCCGAGCTGGGCCGCGGCATCCAGAACAATTGCCGAGTGCGGATGAGGCAGCACCTTGAGGTAGTCCTCGTCCTTCGGGTCCAGTGCTTCTTTGATATCAAGTCCGGTATGAATCCATACAGGCGTTCTGCCCATCGTTACAGGAGTGATTGCGGGAAGCTGAAAGGATACGGGAAACTCATAGACCTTTTCTGCCTCTACGGTGAACCCGGAAGCCAGCAGGAATCTGGCAATCGTCGCCTCTGCTTCGCTCTTGGAATTATCATTTTCCTTCACGTAGCGTGTCTTGACGAAGGCATAAACATCGTCAACCTTCTGATCCACACGGCCGCCCTGAATGCGGACAATCCCGCTGAGTGTATCACCGGCTTTTACTGCATCCTGGTGAAGCATGAGGTTCACTTCAGCGGCACCGATTCCGGCGCTTGCGAGCATTCTTTTGAACATGGACATTGCTGTGAATCTCCTCCTTATCGGTAATAACTCTGATACGGAGGTATCCTCTGCCGGGTTTCAGCCGTTTATCTAAAATTTCAATTAATTAAGACAGCTGCACATAAAACGTAGTTGATTCCCCGACCGTGCTTTTGGCATACAGCTTGCCCTTATGCTGCTGCTCGACGATCGACTTCGCGATTGCGAGTCCAAGGCCGTAGCCGCCCTGCTTGCGGGCGCGGGAGGTATCGGTGCGGTAGAACCGGTCGAAGATCCGGGTCAGATGCTCGGCGGCGATGCCCTCGCCGGTATTGGTGACGGACAGCAGCACGTCGTTATGCTGCTTGCGCAGAGACAGGGTCACCTCACCCTTCGGCCCGGTGTACTTGACGGCATTGTCCAGCAGAATCATGACGACCTGCTTGATCTGCTCGCTGTTGCCGTGCACGGTCAGATTAGGCTCGATGTCATACTCCAGCGCCACATTTTTCTCGAAGATGACGGCTTCCATCGTCAGGATGATATTTTCCACCGCTTCGCTGATGTTGAAGGGGGCATGAATCATCCCGGTGCGGGAGTCATCCATTTCCGTCAGGTAGAGCAGATCATTCGTCAGCTTGGCCATCCGCTCTGTCTCCGATTTGATATAGTGCAGCCATTTGGACTGCTCCAGAATAGTATCTTCGGGATTAGAGAGCAGCACATCCGTATTCGTATTAATGATGGCCAGCGGCGTTTTCAGCTCATGCGAGGCATCGGCGATGAACTGCTTCTGCTTGTCGAAGGCTTCCTGTACCGGCTTGATCGAGCGGTTTGCAAAATACCGGCTGATAAAGAAGAGGATGATCAGCATGATGATACCGACAACAGTAAAGATATAGATCAGGTTTGTGAGAATCTTTTGCTGGGAGGTAATGTCCAGGAAGACCAGCATATGCCCGTCAGCAGTCTGCTTGACTTCAAAAGCCCAGAGGCTGCCGTCCAGCTCGAATCTTCCGGTCGTTTTGTCCGTACCGGCGGCTTCATGCAGCGCCTGGGCATAGAATTCATCATCCATGCTGAGCTGTGAGACTGGCGTACCGGTCTGCTTCCAGTCATTATCCGTCTGAATCATGAAAGAGATCGAGCGCTCCGGAGGCGGACTTCCGCCCATTCGCCCGAAGGTGCCGCCGCCAATATCCTGGCGCTGTGTTCCATTGTCTATGGCACTTTCCGGCGCGCTGCCGATGCCTTCGCCCAGTCCGTCGTCCATCCCGCCGCGGTGCTCGCCGCTGCCCGGCTTCTGGAAAGCCTCGGTAATCCGCTGCAGATCCATACGGATATCATTCTGAACATTCAAGTAGTTAATAATATATATAGTAGCGAAGGCAACCAGCATCATTACAGAAATGGTCACCAGGTTGACGATCAGGAAGCGGTTTCTGAGCTTTTTGAACATCAGGCGTTCACCTCTAATACATAGCCCACATTACGGATTGTGCTGATGCGTGTGGAAGCGCCGAGGAACGTAAGCTTTTTACGCAGAAAAGAAATATAGACCTCCACGTTGTTATGCTCAGCCTCAGAGTCAAAGCCCCACAGCTTCTCAATAATCTGCTCCTTCGAGGTGACGGACTGCTTGCGGACCATCAGCAGCTCCAGCAGCTCGCTTTCCTTCAGATTCAGCTTCATTTCCTTGCCGCCCACCATCAGCTTCAGGTTCGTCGTATTCAGCTCCAGATCCCCGTATTTCAGCGCATCATCCGGCAGCACCTCGCCTTTGCGGCGCAGCACCGCCCGGATTCTCGCCAGCAGCTCCTCCGATGAAAACGGCTTGGCAATATAGTCATCAGCCCCGTAGTCGAGCCCTGTCACCATGTCGGTTGTATCGCCTTTGGCGGTCAGGAAGATGACGGGGGTTGGAATGCTTTTTTTGCGCAAGGCCCGCAGCAGGCTGATTCCATCCATTTCCGGCATCATAATATCGAGCAGCAGCAGATCATAAATCCCGCTCAGTGCGTAATCGAGCCCCGTTCTGCCGTCATGCACGGCGTCTGCGGAATAGTTATGCTTTTTCAGGATTTGGGTCACGGCCTCGGCCAGATGCACCTCATCCTCCACAATTAATATTCTCATAGGTCTATCATCCCCTGGTTAGCTAGTGTCTGTTGTAACTTACGCCATTATAGCAAGATTACCTTTAACCAACCTTAACCGTGAAGGCGAAATTTAAAGCTTCTACTATAGACGGGAGGTGTTTTTGCCGCGCCGGAACCTTTGTAAAGCCAGTGTAAAAAAATAAACGCAGTGTAAAATCCATTTAAGATTCATTAAAGGTTCGCCAGCTAAGATACATTCATAGGCAAGCGAGACACACGAAACACTTCACTAAGAAAGGATCTGATACCAATGGCTATCGAGGTTTTTAACCGCTACGAAAACAAATACCTGTTCGATCATGCAGCCTATCTGAAGCTCTATAACGAACTGCTCGAATATATGGAACCGGATGATTACAACAAACAGCACGAGTTTTATTCCATTACTAATCTGTACTACGACACACCGAGCAATACGCTGATCCGCAACAGCCTGTCCAAGCCGAAATACAAAGAGAAGCTCCGCCTGCGGGCTTACGGTGTTCCGAATGGTGACTCCAAGGTCTATCTGGAGATCAAGAAGAAGGTCTTCGGCCTGGTCAATAAAAGAAGAACCTCGCTCAAGCTGCACGAAGCTTACGATTTTGTCCGCACAGGGATCGCACCTGAATACAAAGACTATATGAACAAGCAGGTGGTCGAGGAAATCAAATACTTCCTGAGCTGCTACGATTTGAAGCCGATGGTGTATCTGTCCTATGACCGCAAAGCGCTGTTCTGCAAAAATAACCGCGATCTGCGCATCACCTTTGATACGAATATCAGAAGCCGGCGCTGTGATCTGAAAATGGAGCATGGCACCTATGGCGAACAGCTGATGGAGCCGGGCCAGTGGCTGATGGAGGTCAAAGCCGAGAAGACCATTCCGGTCTGGCTGTCCAAAATGCTCTCCGAGCACCAGATGTACCGCACCAGCTTCTCCAAATACGGCAACGAATATAAAAAAATGCTGAGAAACAGCAAAGTAGAAAGCGAGAGTGTCCTGTATGCTTGATTCCATCTTCACCGCCGTCTCTGACAGTACGGCTTTAACCTTTGGCAACGCGGTCTTGACGATTCTGATTTCCCTGGCGCTGGGTGCGCTGATCAGCTTCACTTATATGAAAACAAGCCCGGCCGGCTATTCGCAAAGCTTCACGCTCACCATGGTGCTGCTGCCGGTCATTGTAGCCATCATCATTCTCTTGATCGGCAGCAACGTTGCCAGAGCCTTCAGCCTGGCCGGAGCATTCTCGATTATCCGCTTCAGAAGTGCCCCCGGCGATCCTAAAGATATCACCTTTGTCCTGTTCACTATGGCATCCGGTCTGGCCTGCGGCGTCGGCGCTTACGGCTACGCGGTCCTGTTCACCGTCATTCTCTGCATTATCATGGTTGTGCTGAACCGTACCGGCTTTGGCGTAAGAAAATCAGTACAGAAGACGCTTAAAGTTACTATTCCCGAAAACCTGGGCTACGAAGAAGCCTTTGCTGAAGTATTCAATAAGTTCAATGTCGCTTATGAGCTAAAAAAAATCAGAACCACCGAGCTCGGCAGCCTGTACGAGCTGGTATACAGCGTTACCCTGAATGAGCAGACCAGCCAGAAGGAATTCCTTGACGCCATCCGCACCCGGAACGGCAATCTGGATCTGTCGCTGACCATGAGTCCTACTACCACGGAATACTAAAACGAGAATGGAAGGGATTGATCAGATATGAGTAAATTTATAATGGGAAGTAAAGCGGGGCTGGTCCTGTTATTGGCAGCCGTCATGTCAGCCTGCGGTACAACTAACAACGCAGCTACATCATCATCGGCTGCTACGGCAGCAGTAACTACAGCAGCCGCTACAAGCGGAACTGCCGCAAATGTCCAGCTGGCAAGCGTGAAAGCAGCGGACCTCGTAAGCTTTGATGAAGAAGATATCACTACAGCCTGGAGCGCTGACACTGCCACAACAATCGCGTTTAGCGGCACCACTGCTGCGGTAACCGGTTCGGGAGCAACAGCTTCCGGCAGCACCGTAACGATCACGGCCGGAGGAACCTATGTGCTGAGCGGAACACTGAATGACGGACAGATTATCATCGATGTTCAGGATGACAGCAGCGTGCATCTCGTGCTGAACGGGGCTACGCTCACGAACAGCAGCAGCGCACCGGTCTACATTAAGGAAGCCGGCAAGGTAATCATGACGCTGGAAGACGGTACGGTGAACACGGTAACAGATGCGGCTAAATATGTGTACCCGGATGCCGCTACGGATGAGCCGGGTGCAGCGATTTTCAGCAAGGCCGATCTGACCATTAACGGTACAGGCATGCTGAAGGTTACCGGTAACTACAACGACGGGATTACAAGTAAAGATGATCTGAAAATCGTCTCCGGCACCATTGAAGTACAGGCTGCGGATGACGGCCTGGTCGGTAAAGACCTGGTAGCTGTGCAGGACGGCAGCATTACCATTAAGGCAGAGGGCGACGGCATCAAGTCGACCAATGATGAAGATACCGAGAAGGGCTTCATCGCCATTGCCGGAGGTACCTTTGACATCACAGCTGCCAACGACGGCATTCAGGGTGAAACTGCCCTTGTCATCGACGGCGGTACGTATAACCTGGTTACCGGCGGCGGCAGTGCCAACGCGGAAGTGAAGACAGGCGATCAGGGAGGCTTTGGCGGCGGCGGATTCGGCAAAGGCGGAATGGGCGGCGGAATGCGCGGCCAGGCTCCGTCAGCGGACGGAACACAGGCAGCACCGCCGGACATGCCGGCAGGTGATGCAGGAGCCGGTCAGGGGACGCCGCCGGAAATGCCATCAGGCGATGCAGCAAATGGAACAGCGGCAGCTCCTGCAGCAGACAGCAGCACTACAGCATCTGCCGCCACCGCAACCACTACTGAGACAGAAACAGCCAGCATGAAGGGCTTGAAAGCCGGCGGCGATCTGACCGTTAACGGCGGCAGCTTCACCATCGACTCCGCAGATGATGCCGTTCACAGCAACAGCAACGTATCGATCACGGATGGCGAATTCGAGATTACAGCAGGCGATGACGGTATTCACGCTGACGGCCTGACCGCAATCTCCGGCGGAACCGTGAATATCAACAAGAGCTATGAAGGAATTGAAGGCGGCAATATCACCATCTCCGGCGGTGACATTGATGTGGTGGCTTCTGATGACGGTGTCAACGTAGCGGGCGGCAATGACACTAATGCCGGACAAACTGCAGGCGGCCAGGATCAGTTCGCAAGCTCTGGCAGTAATATGCTGACGATTACCGGCGGCACATTGAACGTAAATGCTTCTGGTGACGGCCTTGATTCCAACGGGTCAATCACAATGAGCGGCGGTACTGTTACCGTCTACGGCCCGACCGATGACGGCAACGGCGCACTGGATTATGACGGTTCCTTTGAAATTACCGGCGGATATCTGATCGCGGCAGGAAGTGCAGGTATGCTTCAGGCACCTGGTGACACCTCCAGCCAGTACTCCATCGCCATGACCTTCACCGATTCTCAGGAAGCCGGACAGCTGGTGAACCTGAAGGATAAAGACGGCAACACTGTTGCAACCTTTGCACCAGCAAAGAGCTACCGCTCGGTTGTCATCAGCTCGCCTGACCTGAAAGAAGGCGGCTCGTACACCCTCTCCACCGGCGGCAGCTCTACAGGCACCGCAGTTGACGGAGTGTATACCGGCGGTACTTACAGCGGCGGCACAGACGTTGTAAGCTTCGACCTCTCCAGCAGTGTGACCTGGCTGAATGAGTCCGGTGTCACCGAAGCCACCCAGGGCATGGGCGGAATGGGCGGCGGCACAAGACCTGACCGCGGAAGCGCAGGCAGCACTGCTCCTGCTGATGCCGGCACGACTGCACCAGCGGACGCTGGCACTACCGCACCAGCCGGAACGGACAGCGCAACTCAGATGTAAGAACAGCAAAAAGCACGTTCCCGTTAACCCGGGAACGTGCTTTTCGCTTTATGGAATCAAGTGCGGTCACGGACCGGCGGGACCTCGGTTTCGCGCTCCAGCGCTCTGAGAAACCGCTCCGCTTCGGTATTCTTTTTCCGTGAATTCGTTAATAACCGGATGCCTCCGCCGATCATCAGCAGGGCAACGACCAGTGTATTCATATACGACTGAATCCGGGCAATATACATGCCGTAGCTAAAGTCCAGCTCCGGAACAACAACCCGGATGAACAGGTAATACACACCCAGGAACAGGAGAGCGCCGCCGATCCAGCCCTGATACCGGGTCCAGCCTTCAATGACCGGTCTGTCATAGAGAGGTTCCCTGCCGTATTTGCCGGCCTGCTGCATCCCGTCAAAAAAGCTGTAAAACCAGGCAATCGGAATAAAGAACAGGAACAGCGAAAGATTCAGCAGATCCAGAATATAGATGCTTCCGAGGAAGATGAGCATCAGCTGGAGGCCTCTTTTTTGCAGCCCCAGATACATATGTCCGGCTCCGGGGAAGGCGGCCAGCAGGGTGGCGATGACCTTGCTTTTTTTGCCGGCGCTGCTGCCGTGCTCAAGCTGCTCGAAGATGGTTTTGTCCTCCAGCAGCTCGCCCGCCTGCTTGCGGTTCACATGCTGGGCGGCATCGAACATGCAGTACAGCCACAATACCGGCAGCAGGAGCAGGAAGATCAGAAACGTCTGCTGTCCGGTAATGCCGGCTACAAATACGAGCATAATGCCAAGGCCGAAGAACCCGATCAGGAACGATAACCCGCGCTGCAGCAGGCCTAAGTGTAAATGGCCGAGACCCGGAACAAAGGAGAGAAGGATGGTATAGAACCGCTCACTCTCCCGGCGCGGCTCTATATTCTGCTGAGGATATTCATATCCTTCCTGCGGCGGGTATCCGTACGCAGGCTGCTCCAGCGGCCCTTCGGGGCCGCCCGGCATGTGCCCCTGAGTGTGGGGATAATGCTGGTAGTATGGCGGATAATCCGGTTCCCGGATCAGTCTGATCACCATACTGAACATGCTGATGAACCAGAGAACGGCTGCTGCTAAAAGACAGAAGGCGGCAAGGCCCTCATCACTTCCCGCAACGAGTGCAAGAAAGGCAAGACCCAGGCCTCCAAAAAAGATAAATCCGTATATAAACCCCTTCAGCCGGCTTCCGTAATAATAGTGTCCTAGGCCAGGAACCATATTAAGCAAAAAAGCCAGCATTTTGCTGCGTTGCTGCGGCATTGGCATTCCATCCTTTCATTTCTTATGGTTTATGGAGGGCAGGCTTGATGTCTTTAAGCCATCCCGTTGCTTTTTGGACCATCTTTTCGCTGTAAGGCTGCTTTATTCCGGCATCGGCATCCAGATTACCCGGAGCAATCCGGTCAAATACGCCGGCGGAGATAAACAGCATTGTTATACAGGCAGCTGCGATGTAATGCACCCATTGATTGCCCAGGATCTTGTAAAGCCGGCCGCCTGTCTGTCTGGTTACGGGCTCTGCTGCAGACGGATAAGGCGTAATCTGGTCCATAATCGCCTTGGTAAAGGCGTCCCCGTCAGGCAGCGGCGGTACTGTAGAGTAATTCAGAGCGGCCATATAGGAGTCAAGCGCCTCATGATCCTCAAGAAGCAGTCTGTCCATCTGTTCCCGCTCCGGCCCGGTCACCTCTCCCTGTACATAACGTATCCATTCATGCTGATCAGGTTTATTCATCCTGCGGGCTCTCCTTCCAGTGTGTTCTGATCCATTGCCGGGCCCTGTACAGCCTTGACTCCACCGTCCTTACCGAAATCTGCGACTTCAGGGCAATCTGCTCATAATTTTCTTCTTTTAAATAGAAATCAACAATAATATCGCGGTGCTGGCGGGGGAGGGACAATATATTTTGCCGCAAAAGCTCCTTCTCCTCCTTCTTCAGCAGCTGGCGGACAATGTCTGACTGATGGTCAGCGATCTGCAGGATGATATCCCCGCTGTTATTAGCCTCTGCCTTCCGGCGCTCCAGCTTGCGTTTGATATCGATTGCTTTATGCAGGGCGATGCGGGTGATCCATGTCTTGAAGCCTTCTGAACGGTACTGGGGGAGAGATCTGTAAATTTGGACAAAAGCCTCCTGGGCAGCATCCTCGGCATCCTGGGCCTGATGAAGCACAGAATAGGTTACCTGGTAGATGTGCCGCCCGTAACTGTCGATAAGACAGCGGAACTTGGCATGGTCGCCCTGTAAAATCTGTTTGATCAAACGTTCCTCATCAATGAGTCCTCTCCCCCTTCCCACCGTTATAGACGAAGGCTCTTTTCTAAACCCTGCAGGTCATCCGTTTTATTTTGCAAAAAAATAGACATCCCCTTGAAAGGAATGCCTATCGCACGGCCAGCTACATGAAATCAAAGAAATACCGGATGACGTGGAAAAAGATCGGTGAGGTGTACGCCAGGCTGTCGACCCGGCTCAGGTAGCTTTTTTGCAGGGCAGCGAATTTGTCATCGTCCCCGATCAGCAGGTCGCGCTTTAATACAGAGACAGTCAGGCTGCCGAAATATCCGCTCAGGCTGATTAATACTCCCGACAGCAGCCCGAACAGCGGAGTGAGCGGGGTCAGGTACGGATAGATAAGATAGGAAACCGCGGTTGTTACTACAAATCCGCACACAAAGCCTTCCCAGGTCAAATGCGGGTTCGCGGTCGGAACGACCTTATGCTTGCCGAAATAAAGGGAGGCCAGATAGTGCACTACGTCATTCAGCTGGGTCAGCACAACCAGAAACAGGACCAGTCCCGCGCCGTATTCCGGGGTGGCAAACTGGAAATAAGCGAGATGGCTAAGCCCGAACACCATCAGCATCATTCCCCATTGGGTGGAGCTGACACTGCGCAGAAAGCCGAGCGTGCCCTTGTTCAGCAGCCGCGGAAGCGGCAGCAGCAGGAAGACGTAGACCGGAATAAAGACGATGAACATCCCGTACCACTCGATATAAATCCAGTAGAACTGCAGCGGAATCGCCAGGTAAGCCCACAGGAACAGCCTGCGGTCGGCTTTGCGCGTACGGATCATGGAGAAATATTCTTTTAGCGAGAAGAAACACAGCACCATCAGCGACAGCAGGGACACCACTGCATTGAACAGCGTGGCCAGGCAGAAAATAAACAGCATGCCCCACCAGGTTTTAATGCGGAAGCCGATACCGGTATAATCCTTGTCCTTCTGAAGCCGGCTGACGGCAAGGTAGATCAGATGGATGACGGAAAGGCCGCCGGTAATAAGGAGTAGCGTGAATAAAGAGCTGTTCAAGAGCCGATCACCAGCCTGTTCCAGGATAGATTCCAATAAAGGAATCATATGTTATTATGAAGGAAATGTCCGAACATGATAAGGGGAAAATTTGTAAATGGAAGGTAACCAATCGGTCTTTATTTTGCTTACGAATACCGGAACACTGTTTACACGGCTTATTCAGGGCTATACCAAGGCTCCGTACAACCATGCATCCATCTCTTTTACCCGTGATCTGTCGGAGATGTACAGCTTCGGCAGAAAGCATCCCAGCAATCCATTGAACGGGGGGTTTGTAAAGGAAGATTTGCATACGGGGACGTTCAGTAAATATCCGAATACTACATGTGTTATCTATGAGCTAAAGGTTACAGAGCGGGAAGTGGAAAAAATGCAGCGAGTGCTGCACATTTTTATCCGCAGCCGGCAGAAGTACCTGTATAACATTCTGGGTGTGATCGGCATCGCCCTTAAGGAGCCGGTTGAGTTCAGCAATTCTTATTTCTGCTCACAGTTCGTTGCGGAAATTCTTGACCGTTCCGGGATCAAGCTGTGGAATAAGCTGCCGGCGCTCGTGACACCGGATGATTTCCGCCAGAGTGAGCGGCTGGAATTGATCTATCAGGGCAAGCTCAACCAGTACAGACCGGGGAGGGAATAGAATGACTCATGCAAAAGAAGTATTAGCCAATCAATTGCTGGCCGGTGCCAATGATCCGAGCTGGCATCTGCCATTCATGCAGGCGGTGGAAGGGGTGACGGAAGAGGAGGCGTTCTGGAAGCCGGGTGCCGGCCTGAATAGTATCGCCGAGCTGACACAGCATCTGCTGTATTGGAATAAGACCTGGCAGACCCGTTATGGGGCCGGCCGGGTGGATGCCGTACCGCCCATAGGTGATAACAATAACAGCTTTATTCTGCCGGAGAATGTCTCCTTTGGTGAGCTGAAGAGCGGTTTGCTGGAGGTGCTGCTAAACTGGCAGACGCTGCTTGCCGAGGACAGCCTGGAAGCGCAGGTGAATGGTTTTCCGGAACCCGCGCTGTGGTGGGAGATTATCAGCAATGCCGCCACGCACAATGCTTATCACATCGGGCAGATTGTCTATGCCCGGAAGCTGCAGCGGCAGGTGTAGGCCGGCTGGCGAATGGCCGGTTAGGAAGTTACCGGGCGGGGAGTTGCCGGGGGATAAGAAACCGGCTGTCAGCCGTGTTCTTCCTCAGGCACGACCACCCGGATATGGCGCGGCAGGACGCTGAGCCGCACCGGCAGTGCAGGTCCTTCTTCGCCGTCCACGTTGGTCCGCATCGGGGCGGCGGACTCTACAGACACGCTGCGGGCTGTAAAGTACACAACCTCCTTGTGATTCTTCAGATTGCCCAGCAGCAGGGAAATGCTGACGGAAAGAGTGCTCAGGATTGTCAGATCCTTGATGACAAAGCAGTGAATCAGGCCGTCATCAACGGCAGCGCCCGGAGCCAGCCGCTCAAAGCCGCCGACCGAATTCGTCAGGGCGGCAATAAACAGCGGCGAGTCACCCTCCCATACCTGGCCGTCATGAGTGATGGTCAAATGGTTAGGCGTGTTACCTGTGAGCTCCTTCAGCCCTTTCCTGAAGTAAGCCAGCGAGCCGAGCCGTGATTTATCTTCTGAGGTTACCGCAGATACGGACTCGGCAATGGCACCGGCAGCTACCACATTGATGAACAGCCGTCCATTCAGCCGTCCGACATCGACCGCGCGGGCAGCGGGGGAAGCAAGCGTACGGACTGCTTCTTCAGGATTCAGTGAAAGCCCGATCGCCCGGGCAAAATCATTAACCGTTCCCAGCGGAATGATCCCGAGCTTAGGACAGTCCGGCTCCCCGCTCAGCCCGTTGATCACCTCATGCAGTGTACCATCCCCGCCGATCGATACCACCAGGCTGAAGCCCTGCTTACATGCAGTAGTACTGAAAATGGTAGCATCCCCTTCCTTCTGCGTCTCCATCACAGTGACCGTATACCCCTGCTCCGCCAAAATATCCATGGCTAACTGGACGTACCCTGCGCCTTCTTCCTTCCCGGAGGTTGGATTCACAATAATCATAGCCTGCTCCATCAGTACTCCCGTCCTTCCATTCTTGGGTTATTGTTCTCCGCGGCGCCTATGGAAGGACTCTCCGTAGGCGGTGCGGCGGAAATGAAGAATAGGATCATCCGAGAGTTCAATCCCTTCTGTAACGGCCGCCGGGTCCATGAGCAGCTCTTCCGGTTCCGTTATGACCTCTGTGAGGTACAAACGCCCGATCTCAATCTGCCGCCGGTCCTCCGGCCAGGCTTTGGTCGGGTCACTGGTCGGATCTCCATCCTTGCCAAAAATAACATTAAGCTGGAAGACCACAGGCTCCGCCTTCAGGCGAAGCTCAAGCTCATCCTCCAGATAGCGGTCCGGCTGCTGCCGGGCATCTGTGAGCGAAAGATTGCGCACGCCGGCGTCAGGCACCCATTCAAATTTGACCGGGTGCTTTTTGCCTTGCGCGTCTACAAAGATATAGACATGAATGCAGTAATAATGCGACTCGGCATAACTGGCCGGCGGCTTCAGCTTGTTCAGGCTGAGAAAGCTCTCCTTGCTCTCGCTGAAATGCGTTGTGATCTCTTTGATGAGCTCGAGCGGACCCAGATTGCCTTCCCGCGCTTTATGCGCAGTGCGGACGATATCAATAAAGGATTCAGGCGTCCGGGCGAAAAAGACCGGCAGGGTAGCGCCGACAAGGCTTGTAGTCCCTCCGTCCGGCAGGCTGAACTGCACCGCTATGCCTTTGGCCGGGGACAGCAGATCAGCCAGCGCCGGATCGGTGGAGCTGCCGGAGAATCGGACTACCGCCGCTGACTCCTGCTCCTGCAGGTGCGCAGCGGTAGTAAAGGCGGCAGCAAGCCCATTAGGCCGGAACACGGCACGGCAGCAGATGCCTCTGGCATGGGCGCGGCGGTAGCCCGGGTGAACACCGGATAATCCCTCTATAGCATCAACAGCTTCTGCGGCAAGGCCGTTGTTCTCCGCTGCCGGCATACTGCCGGGTGAACTGGAATCTCTCATCGTGCTATTCCCTCCTGGGCAATTTCTTATTTAATAGAACCCGAGACTTATACCCCTAATTCATTCATAACCACGCGGGTTTCGAATTAAACCCCCGCATGCCCCGATGACATACAATCTGTCGGCACTTCTGCCTCTACCAGTATTTGCGCGGTGATAAGAGACTCTATCTCTGATATACTTTCGGCAAAATGATAGCATGAGAGGGGCCGGCGGAACGTGAAAAGGGTATTGGGAAGAATGGCAACAGGAGCGGCCGCTGTCTTGTGTGCAGCTGCTGTTTTTACTACATACACCCCGGCCGCTTCAGCAGCGGCCGGGCTGCCGTTTGGCGATATAGCTGGCAGTTATGCCAAGAATGAAATCATAGACTTATATAACAAAAAGATTATAACCGGTACTTCAGAAGATACCTTCTCGCCCCGGGGGCTGGTATCCAGAGCAGAGCTTGTTACCATGCTGGGCCGTCTGCTCAAGCTGGAACCCGTCAACAGTCCGGTCTCGCCGTTTACCGATGTGGGTAAGAGCGCCTGGTACTATGGCTGGGTTCAGGCGGCTGTTCAGCTGGAGCTGGCCGGCGGTACCTCAGACCGGACCTTTGCCCCGGCACAGCCGGTTACCCGCCAGGAGGCCGCAGTGCTGCTGGCCCGGGCGTTTAAGCAGACGGGCAACGCTGCGGATGTGCAGACTGCCTTCCGGGACAGCAGTACAGTCGCCGGCTGGGCCGGCAGTGCAGTAGCGGCAATGAACCGCTTAGGCCTGATGAAGGGAGACGATACAGGCGCTTTCCGGCCGGCGGCTCCTATTACAAGACAGGAGACTGCGGTGCTCCTCTACCGCGCGCTGCAGCAGCAGAAGTGGGCGGCCGAGCTTGCCGGACAGAAGAACACGCAGATTGTGATGGGCTGGCAGTATGGCCAGACGACCGCACAGTACCAGAGCAGTATTTTAAAGTCGAATGTGAACACGCTGATTCCGCGCTGGTATTTTGTTGGCGGTACCGGTACGGTTTCGGATTCAACGGCGGCTTCTCTGGTAACCTGGGCTAAACAGAACGGCAAGCAGATCTGGCCGCAGGTCGGCAACCGGTTTGACCAGGCGGCGACGCATCAGCTGCTGTCCAGCACGGCCGCACGAACGGCAGCGGTTAATCAATTGGCGGCGCTGGTCAGCAAATATGATCTGGACGGCCTGAATCTCGATTTTGAGAATGTGGCTGCGGCCGACAAGGCTGCATTGACTGCCTTTGTTACACAGCTGGCCGGCAAGCTGCATGCGCTCGGCGCTGTGCTCTCGGTGGATGTATCGCCTGATCTGGGGACAGACTGGACGGAGGCCTTCGACTATGCAGCGCTTGGCAAACAGGCCGATTACATGGTGATGATGGGCTATGACGAGCACTACAGCGGGAGTCCGACTCCCGGCTCAAATGCTTCGCTGCCGTACGTCCGGCAGGCGGTGAGCAAGCTGCTGCAGACGGTGCCGGCTGCGAAGACGATTCTGGCCATGCCGCTGTACACCCGGGATTGGGTGCTGAAGCAAGGCTCCACGCAGCCTTATTCAACTGAGCTATCCCTTACGGAGCAGAATCAGCTGGTCGGCAGCTATGGCCTGCGGCCGGTCTGGAACAGCACACTCGGGCAATATGTGGTCAGCTATACCGGACAGCTGAAGCACACGATCTGGCTGGAGGATGGCCGCTCCCTGACGGCCAAGATCAATCTGGCCGCCCAGCAAAAGCTCGCCGGGATCGCCTACTGGTACATCAGCGGCGAGAGCCCGGACATCTGGACCAGCATCCGGAATGCGGAGAGGTATGCGGGGTATTCATTTTAGGAGATGCCAAGTGGAGTCGCGCAGGTAAAAGGGATGGATAAAGGATTAGTAAAGACTGAGTAAAGACTGAAGTCGTTTAGGTGGGATAAGGAGTTGCGGAGCAGGGAATCTAAAGTGCTGAAAGTGGTACTCGAAGGCCGTAGGGCAGACGTGACCGCACCCCGCACCCCGCACCCCGCACCCCGCACCCCGCACCCCGCACCCCGCACCCCGCACCCCGCACCCCGCACCCTGTAAACTAATACACATATTCCAGCGCCCTATAGGGGGCGCTTTTTTAACTGATTGCCTCTGTGATTATGCTTTGTGTGAATCTAAAGCTCTCTGAGAGGGGCTTGAATCTTATCTGTAGTTACTGCTGGCAAGTTAAAGCGCGAAATGAAGGGCAAAAATGCCTCTGATTCCAGCCCAAGTGGCTGAAAACGCGAAATGAAGGGCAAAAATGCCTCTGATTCTGGCCCAAGTGGCTGAAAACGCGAAATGAAGGGCAAAAATGCCTCTGATTCTGGCCCAAGTGGCTGAAAGTGCGAAATGAAGGGCAAAAATGCCTCTGATATGCTGGTGAAGCCCGTAGTCGGGTTGGAATAAAGGGAAAAATCCCATTGATGAGCTACTCCAGCGGGTAGTTAGTACAGAATAAAGGGAAAAATCCCATTAATGGGCTATTCCAGCCGGTAGTTAGTACAGAATAAAGGGAAAAATCCCATTGATGAGCTACTCCAGCCGGTAGTTAGTAGAGAACAAAGGGAAAAATCCCATTAACGAGCTACTCCAGGCAGTAGTTAGTGCAGAATAAAGGGAAAAATCCCCTAAATGAGCCGCATCAGCCCGCGGTTAGCACAAGACTAGCGGCCCCAGCCTACACTCCGCCGAGCGCGTCCACAGCCCGCAGTCTGCAGCCGGCACGAATAGGAAATAGTCCTCTTGACCCCCTTACCCGGTTAAGCCGTTCTTCCCAACTTGCTGCAAAACGCGGTACAACGCTTGAATAACAGTCGTAGTGAGCCGATATAAAAACTAATTGCTTAAAATTTTATGATTACCATTATGAAATGAAATTAAGAGTCTGTGACTCCTAAATATATCTGCCATACCAGATTTACTGAAAAAGGTGGCTACACAATGTACAAGGTTGAATCACTGGAACAGCTCATGGCAGCAATCCCGGTAATCAGGGCGGCCGTCCCTGCTGATTTATCGATCGCAATCTGCGACCTGGAGAAGTTCCTCGCTTATTGGCCGGGAGAAAATATAGATTTGCATATCCGGGAGGGTCAGCTCCTGCATGCCGAGGAGCCGCTGACCGCGGCCATCCGCGATAATGCGCCGCTGCGGGCGGAGGTGCCGGCGGAGTTTTACGGCTTCGAGTTCACCGGCACGGCTACCCCGGTCCATGACCGCGAAGGCCGGATCATCGGCGGGATTGCAGTGCAGCTGCGCCGCCAGCGTGAGCTGCGGATCATATCGGATCAGATCGCCGGCTCGCTCGTCCAGGCGAGCACCCGGCTGATGCAGATCGCCGACGGCTCAAATGAACTGGCTGCCTCTACCCAGCAGCTGCTTGTTCTTGCACAAAGAAGCGGCGAGCAGGTGAGCAATACAGATAAGGTATTGACGATTATAAATAATGTGGCCAGCCAGACGCATCTGCTGGGTATCAATGCCGCAATCGAAGCAGCCCATGCGGGGGACAAGGGCAGGGGCTTCGGAGTCGTAGCCCAGGAAATCCGCAAGCTGTCGAATGAAACGGTCAGCCGGGCCCGAACGATTCAGGATACACTGGCGGCTTTCAAGACAGCGACGGCCCAGATGGGTATCTCTATTGAACAGATCGCTTCAATTGTCCAGGAGCAGGCGGCAACGTCGGAGCAGATCTCGGCTTTTATCGATGAAATCCAGCAGATGTCCGAGCAGCTGAATGCATTCGCCCAGAAGCTGTAGCTCCGGCTCGTCCGCAGCAGTCTGCGGACGGGCTAATGCATTTCACAATTCCACATTTTAGCTGGAACGATCAGGGGGATTGGCATAACGATTTACTTGTCAATTAGGGCATCCGCCTTCACAATTAGTGAATAGCATTTGGAGGATAAGGGGTTTTGGCATATGAATGATATTTTAGCCAGAAATAAAGTAAAGGTGATCGGAAAAGGTGAGCAGACCATCGTGCTTGCCCACGGCTTCGGTTGTGACCAGAGCATGTGGCAGTTTATATCACCGGCTTTTGAGCAGGAGTACCGGCTGGTGCTCTTTGATTATGTGGGTTCCGGGAATTCCGATTTAAGCGCATACACTACGGAGCGGTATGGAAAATTCCGCGGATATGTGCAGGATTTACTCGATGTTATCGAATGGCTGCAGCTGACCGATATCATTTTTATAGGACATTCTGTCAGCTCCATGATCGGGATGCTGGCTTCCATTGAACGGCCGGAGCTTTTTGCCAAAATGGTGATGATCGGCCCTTCCCCGCGCTATCTGAATGACGGTGAGGACTACTTCGGCGGGTTCGAAAAAAGCGATATTACCGAGCTGCTGGAGATGATGGAGATGAATTTTAGCGGCTGGGCCAGCTTTATGGCACCGCTTGCCATGAACAATCCGCATCTGCCTGAGCTGACACAGAATCTGGAACACAGCTTTGTTTCTGCTGATCCGGTAATAACCCGGGAGTTCGCCGAGGTTACTTTCCTGTCGGACCACCGCAGGCTGCTGGCTGAAGCTACCGTACCGACGCTGATTTTGCAGTGCTCGGATGACAGTATTGTGCCTATTGAGGTAGGTGAATATCTGCACAAACATTTGAAGAACAGCGAGTTCCGGCTGATGCAGGCCAAGGGGCATTATCCGCATATCAGCCATCCGGAGGAGACCATTGCGCTGATCCACGGTTATCTATAAGAAGAATTAGAACACTACGCGGTATTGAGAGGTTATTTAAAATGAATGAACGGCTGGAATACGCCCCGTGCGGGTATATATCGATTACACATCAGGGCATCATTACGGATATGAATCATACCTTCCTTTATTTGCTGGGGTACACGAGGGAGGCACTGCTGCATAAACATATCGATACCATTATGTCGAAGGCGAACCAGCTTGTTTTCCATTCTTATTTTTACCCTAATATTAATCTGCATGGCCATGTCGAGGAGCTGTTTATCAGCCTGAAGGATGTCAGCGGTGGAACGGTTCCGTATATGCTGAACGGTCGTAGCCTGGTAGCCGGGGGTGTGGCGGTTATTGACTGTGTATTGATGCAGATGAGCAAACGCATTGATTACGAGCAGGAGCTGCGTTCGGCCAAGAAGCAGATTGAGGAGGCTTACTGGGAAAAAGAGCAGGCGCTGGCCAGACTGGGCCAGATCCACTCCGAAATCCAGCAAAAGCAAAGTGAGCTGATGGAGCTTAATGCCGCTCTGGTAGAGCTGTCTACGACGGATAAGCTCACCGGGCTCAAGAACAGACGTTATTTCGAGGACATGCTGAGCGGGCAGCTGGAGCTGTTCCGGGAGACCGGAGAGCCCTTTTCTCTGCTGATTATGGATATCGACTACTTTAAGCGGATTAACGACACCTTCGGCCATCAGACGGGCGATTATGTGCTGGAGAAGCTGGGGAGTCTGCTGAAATTCCATTCCCGTGAAAAGGATACGGCTGCCCGCTACGGCGGAGAGGAATTCGTGCTGATTCTGCCTGGTCTGACAGCTGATGAATCCAGGCTGGTTGCTGAAAACCTGCGGCAGGTAACTGAGCTTGCTGTCTGGGATACCGGGCGTCTTACGGTCAGTATCGGGATCGCTACATGCACAGCTGAGGATTCGGAAAAGACCTTGCTCCACAAAGCCGATGCCGCCCTCTATGCTTCAAAAGAAAACGGAAGAAACCGTGTGACGCACAGCTTTGATTTTGCCGCAAAGTTAATGTAGTCCCGATTAGTCATAATATAGATAAAAGCCCTCAACAGCGCACCTTACGGTGACATCTGTCGGGGGCTTTTGGTATTGCTGCTGTTGCCTCGGCTCCTGCTACAAAATTCTGCGGGCAGTCACAAAGCGCTTTTTCCACTGGCCGTCGAAGGTCTCTGTGTGAACCCCTTCCTTAGGGGAATAGGTGTGCAAAATCTTGTTGTTTCCGGCGTAGATCGCAACATGGCCGATATCCAGGCCGCGTGCGGTAAAGAACAGCAGATCGCCCGGACGCAGCTCGTCCAGCCCGACTTCGCTGCCTTCCTTCGCCTGTTTATAGGACACCCGCGGCAGCTCGACGGATAGAATATCCTCAAACAGACGCTTTACAAAAGAGGAGCAGTCGAACGTTTTGGTCTGATCGGGAGAAGCGCCGAATTCATAAGGTGTGCCGTTAAACGTTTTGCCGTAGGCGATCAATGCGGCAGCCTGCTTGTCTGCGAGGGAGGAACTGGTGTAGTCGGTAAACTTCGGTTTGGCAGAGATGTAGCCGGTCTGATTGTCCTCGGTCCGGACCTTCAGCCAGAGCGCGTCGGCCACGCTGATTACATGGACCCTGGTTCCCTCAGTCAGCATTTTCTCCGTCACAGGCTTGCTTTCGCCATCGGGCTTACTGCGCAGTGTCACACCCCGGAGGATTGAGGTTTCAAAGATGACTGCTGCTGAAGTCGAGGAGATCTGCACCGACTGGGTAGCCGGGACCCAGCTGACACTGTTGCCCAGAGCCTCACTGGCCATCCGCAGCGGGATCATCGCCGTATCATCAGCGATTACACCGGGAACGCCGACCTTAACGGCCTGGCCGTTTAAATCTGCCGAGGAAGCACCCATCTGATAGCTGAGCTTGGTATTATCCTTGGTTGCGGTGACAATTTTGTCGGTGTTGTCCCAGCTCAGCACGGCTCCCTGCGCCTCGAACAGCCCGCGCATCGGTACAAGCACCGTTCCGTCAACATTCACGGGCGGTACCTCTGATGGCAGCGGTTTTCCGTCCAGATAGACTGAGATAGCCGGAGCGGCTGCCGTCTCCTGAGGAAGCGCATCTGCATAGGCCGCACCTCCTCCGCATAGCGATAGGATTAGCAGCGGAAGCAGGGCAGGTTTGCATTTTGTCATGTGTGTATCACCTTGCCTATAGATTTTTAGTCTATAGTTGGACGCTGGCCTGGCGTAATGGTTTTGTGGTAAATGCTGGGCGGGTCCGGTGCTGTACGGGAATGCTCAGTAATAAACCTTTTGCTGCAAAAGCTCCAGCGCCTGCCCGATCGCTTTGCGTTCTGCGTCGCTAAGATGGGCGATGCGCTCTTCAAACCGGGCGCCGATGGTCTGGAAAGCCTCGCCCATCATTGCCTCGCCGGCGGGTGAGAGGGTAATGCCCTGCCTGCGGCGGTCGGCCGGGTCGGTGACCCTGGAGCAGAGCTGTTTTTCGGTTAGCTTCTTCAGCTCGCGGCTCGTATTGGGCATCGACATATGCATGCAATCGCTGATTTCGCTCAGTGTTACCGGCTGGCTCACCGCAATGTATTCGAGAATTTTATATTGTACAGGAGTCAGTGCCCCTGATTTCACATCCTTGGTTATATCGCTTGCAACCTGATGCACGGCAGCAGTAAAAGCTACGATTTGCTGGAATAACGGGTTATTGTCCATGGGATCACCTCTGCCTTGACGATAGCAAAAACATTATCATAAAACAATTATCAATTGACAACTAATTTTCCATTGTGCTAGGATTTACTTATCAAATGATAAGTAAAGGAGTGCCGGCGGCATGAATACACTGGTTATCTATACACATCCGAACCATCAGAGCCTAAGCTATGCTTTTTTGCAGGAGGTGCTGCGGGGCAGCCGGGATAATGAAACGGTGAAGGAAATAAAGGTGCTGGATTTATATGAAGAGGGGTTTGATCCGGTGCTGGTCTTCAATAAGGAGAAGCGGCGGCGGGATATGCATAGTGACCCAAGGCTGGCCAAATACCGGGAGCAGCTGATCTGGGCTGACCGGATTGTACTGGTCTATCCGATATGGTGGGGACGGCCTCCGGCCATGCTGATGGGCTACATCGACCAGATGTTTGCTTCAGGATTTGCTTATAAGGATAAGGGCGGGCTGTTTCCGGAGGGACTGCTTAAGGGAAAATCGGTAGTCTGCATTTCGGTGATGAAAGGACCGGCAAACTACCCGCTGCTGTGGCTGGGGAATGCGCACAAAATCCTGATGCGTAAGGCGTTGTTCAACTATGTCGGCATCCGTAAGGTAAAGTTTTTTGAGTTCGGCAGCATGGAGAGTCCGCGCGGCAAGCATGCACGCAAGCTTGAGCGGGTATATCGTTACTTCAAGACGGCAGCAATTTAGTAAATAAACGGCGGCCCCGCGGAGGGAACCATCGAAAGGATTATCCCGCGGGGCCGCTTGTCCTGCAGCTGGAGGTGCATAGAGCTTAGCTGTACTGCTGCACGTACCAGTCAATGATTTTGCGGGCGATGCTGACCGGGGGCGGTATCACCGGCAGGCTGTCCGGCCGGAACCAGGCGGCATGATCGAGCTCGATCCCGTCCACGCTGATTTCACCGCTCTCATATTCGGCCAGGAAGCCGACCATCAGCGAATGGGGAAACGGCCACTGCTGGCTGCCGAAATAGGTAATGTTCTTCACCGTAATTCCGACTTCTTCCCTGATCTCGCGCGCCACACAGTCCTCCAGCGTCTCACCGGGCTCGACAAAGCCGGCAATCAGCCCGTACATATTGTTTTGAAAATGAGGGGCATGAGCGAGCAGAATCTCGCCGTCCTTCAGGATAGCGGTAATGACAGCCGGAGCCAGCCGCGGATAAAAGAGCTGTCCGCACGCAGGGCAGCTGCGGGCGTGCTCTGTTGTAGAGAGCACTGTTGCGGCGCCGCATTTGCCGCAGAACTGGTGGGTCTCATCCCAGGCCAGCAGCTGCAGGGCCCTTCCGGCCAGATGGAACACATCCTCGTCAAGCGCATCGTACAAAGTGCGCAGCGGATGGAAGACCATACCCGGCGGCTCAGGCGTATCGGCTGGAACTTCAACCGCGAAGCAGGGAGTACCTGCAAAAGTGCCGAGATACAGCGTGCGGCTCGGAACGGCTGCAAGCAGCTCAAGGGAAGGCAGCAGCGGAATGGCTGTCCGCTCCGGCGATTGCGTTACCAGCAGCTTGCCGGAATGGGTAACAAGCCAGTAGACAGAGCCGGTATATTGCGGATCAGGTGTGACAGACGGAAGGTAGCGTGTGTAAATAGATACTCCGGGTTTAGACATGAGGACAGAACCTTTCTTGTTCGGTATAAGTACATGTTGTAAGAATAGCACCATGCGGGAAGGCTAACAAATGCATATGCTGCGGCGGACCCCCGGATGTGGACAGGCCGCCTTTTTTACTATTAAAGAGGTACAAGTAATAACAAAGGATTTGACATCCGCTCAAATTGTAACTACAATAGTTACAGGTAATACAAAACAGGCAATAAGTGAGATACAGGCAGTATTTTCTGATAAAAATAAATCGTAATGGAGGAATTTGAGATGAAAATCGGATTCACAGGAGCAACCGGACAGTTTGGTTCTATTGTAGCAGAGGCATTGCTGAAGACTGTCTCCGCAGACAGCCTCGTAGCGAGTGTAAGAAACCCGGAGAAGGCAGAAAGCCTGCGGTCCCGCGGCGTCGATGTGCGCCATGGTGATTTTGACCAGCCGGAAACGTTGGATCAGGCGTTTGCCGGTGTGGACCGGCTGCTGCTTGTTTCGGCAGACGGCGACAATGACACACGGATCCGCCAGCATAAAGCGGCTGTAGATGCGGCTGTCCGGGCAGGCGTGGGCTTCATTGCTTACACCAGTGTCGGACATGCGGAATCCAGCTCCCTGTTCCTGGCACCGGTACACAAGGCCACTGAACAATTCATCCGTGAATCCGGGATTCCGTATGCGTTCCTCCGCAACAACTGGTACCTGGAAAATGAAGCCGGCTCCATCCAGGCAGCCGCAGCCGGAGCACCTTGGCTGACTTCCGCCGGCGAAGGTAAGGTAGGCTGGGCTACGCGCCGCGACTATGCAGAGGCGGCAGCAGCAGTACTTACCGGTGAAGGCCATGACAATACCGTATACGAATTGTCCGGCAAGCCGCTGACCCAGGCAGAGCTGGCCGCAGTTGCCGGCGGTGTACTCGGCAAAGACATTCCTGTGCAGCAGGTAGACGACGAGACTTACGCAAGCGTAATGGCGGGAGCAGGCGTACCTGAAGCGGCATTGCCGATTGTGGTAGCTATTCAGGCAGCAATCCGTGAGGGCGCGCTGGACATTGAGAGCGGCGACCTGGAAAAGCTGCTGCAGCGTCCGCAGACCCCGCTCAGCGAGGGAATCAGCGCTCTAGTGAACGTCGCGCAGGCGTAAGCATGCGAGAGACAGCAATGAGCTGATGGACAGATAGCTGGTTAGACAAAAGCTGCCCTCCGGTCAATGACCGGGGCAGCTTTTTTTGTTGTACATATGGTTAGCCGGCTAAGCGAAGCGTATGTGTTCATCGAGCCTGCTAACCTCAGTAATAGGGCTTAGTCGCAGGAATAGATGGAAAAATCCCGTAAAGTAGCCTACCCAGCCCCACTGAGCGCGATAATAGAGGGGAAAATCCCACAAAGTAGCCCGCCCAGCCCCGCTGAACGCAGGAAGAGTGGGGAAAATCCTATAAAGTAGCCTACCCAGCCCCGCTGAGCGCGGCAATAGAGGGAAAAATTCAATAAAGTAGCACACCCAGCCCTGCTGAACGCAGGAATAGAGGGGAAAAATCCTGTTGCCCCCGGCGTGGCTGGATTTTCCTACATAATTAGTTGTAAAAACGTCATCTAATTCTATCATTTCTCCGGTTTTATAAGCATTAAGTGGAAATTTGCTACTTATTTTCGCCGATATCCCGCATGTACGGTGAAAAGTGTCATTTTAAGTGTCGATTTTCCACCTAATTGTCCGGCTGCTGCTGATTTCGGGAATCTAAGTGTCGAATTTTCACTTAGTTGTCTCAGTACACCCTCGCGCGTCACAGGAAGAAGACCAATTCCGCATAAATCTGCACAACCCGCACAACCCCGCACAACCCTGCTCATCCAGCACATTCCGCTCATCCCACTATCCCGTTATCCTATTCAGCCTGTTCAATGCCACTCATTCCCGCCTAATCCGCCCCCTCCAGCTGCTCGAAATACCCGGCCAGCAGCTTGTCCACGGCGTCTGCAAGCAGCGGATCCGGTGCAGCGGTGAGCCACTCCGGCGGAACGATCAGATAGCTGCCGGAGCTGCTTTTGAGGTAGCTGTAGATAATCTGCGCCTCATCAATCGTGTGGCGGTTAATCCCCGAAGCGTCCTCAGGAGCTGCGGCAGCGAACTGCTCCAGAATAGCTGAATGCACCGCTGCCTGCAGCTGCCCGCGGTCCATGTGCTGCAAATCGAGTGTGGTACGGAATATAATCCGTGCCCCCTTAATCAGGATCAGCTTAATGCTGTCCGTGTCCACCGGCTCCAGCACGGCGATATTATTGTTCTCGCCGGTGAACCGCGAGACCTTCTCCTTTTGCAGCAGTGCCTGGACCGCTCCTACATAGTCGCGGTATTTGGCCGCAGTCTCGAAGTCGAACCGCTCCGCCGCTTCGTTCATGCGCTGCTCCAGAGCGGTCAGGATACTCAGATCCTGACCGTCTAAAAGCGCGATCACTTTGTCTATAATTCTATTATAGACATCAAGCGCAGCGCCGCCGCCGCACATGCCGATGCAGAGGCCCAGTGAATGATTAAGGCACAGCGAGCCCTGAATATGCGGGTTGCTGCAAAGAATCCGCTGACTCTCCTTGATGCCCTGCAGCGCCCGCTCCACAGTGCTCCTGCTTGTATAGGGGCCGAAATGCAGCTTTTCCCCGGGAGGACCGGGATCATAGCTGACTTCAAGCTGGCGGCGGATTTTATCCTGACGGACGGAGATATAGCTGTAGGCGAGCGGATTTTTCATTTTCCGGTTATACATCGGTTTGATTTCTTTAATAAGCTGGCACTCCAGCATGAAGGCTTCAAATTCGGTATCGGTCAGCCTGTATTCAAGATCCCTGATATTGCGGACGAGCTGAACGACCTTGGGAGAATGACCTTTATTATTATAAAAGTACGACTGTACCCGTTTACGGAGCTGCTTGGCCTTACCGACATAGATAATGTGGCCGAGGCTGTCCTTCATCAGGTAGACGCCGGGCGTTAGCGGGAGGCTGTGCACTTTTTCCTTCAGATTCATTGAGGATTCACCTCTGTGTATAGCATAGTTTGGTATATTGTAAGTATATACGAAATTTACACCGGCAGGCGACTGGAAAAGCACAAGCCTTAGCTCTACAATGGGATTAATCTTAACGATTTGTACTCGGACTGGAGGTATTCAGATGAAATTCCGGACAACAGTCATACTTAGCGGCAAGACGGCCACAGGTATTTCCGTTCCGCCTGAGGTGGTATCCAGCCTGGGGCCAGGCAAGAAGCCGGCGGTCAAAGTAACCATCAACGGCTATACGTATGCGAGCACGGTAGCGGTGATGGGCGGCCAGTTCATGCTCCCGCTCAGTGCAGAGAATCGCAAGGGGGCGGGGGTGAACGCCGGGGAGGAAATTGAGGTAGAGCTTGCGCCCGACAACGAGCCGAGAGAAGTGACAGTCCCGCCTGATTTCAGTGAGGCACTGGACCGCGAGCCGGCGGCCCGGAGCTTTTTTGACGGATTATCCTACAGCAACAAACGGCGGTTTGTTTTATCCATTGAGGATGCCAAAACGGCAGAGACACGGCAGCGGCGCATCAGCAAGGCGGTTCAGACGCTGGGCGAGGGACGGGCTCAATAGGCATCTCCCGGCCTCAATAGCATATTGTTTACAAGAAGCGGCCCCCGGCCGCTTTTTTTGATGAATAAGAATTCAATGTTCTTGGGGGGGCCCGCATTATGGGGGATTTCGCGTGCTGCAGCACAGCAATGTGACAAACACTACAAAGTCTTCCAGAGTAACCCGTTATCATTGAAGCTGGGGGGCTTTTTTATGAAATATTCAATTGGGGAGTTCGCGTCGATCCTTGGCATTACGGCGGATACGCTGCGTTTATACGAGAAGCACGATATAGTCAGGCCTGAAAAAGGCTGCCGCAACAATTACCGGTATTTCAATGATCTCGATGCCCGGAATCTGCTGTCGAGCCGCTGGTACCGCAGTATGCAGATCCCGCTGCAAAATGTGGCCGGGCTGATTAACGGGGCACCGGCAGAGCGGGTGGTAGATTCCATATACACCGCGCAGCTGCAGCTGGAGGAGGAGATCCGGTGGAGCACCATGCTGCTGGATACGATCAGGACTATCCATAACGAGCTTGTTGGGCTTGAAGATAAGCTCTGCAAGTGCCGGATCAAGCAAATGCCGGGAATGTACCGGCTACAGCAGACGGAGAAGAACCAGCTGCTGCAAAAGGAGTGCCTGAAGCAGACGGTCCAGGCCTGGATGGACCTGCTGCCGTTCACTTTTTATTCTTTCCGCACGGAGAATACGGATAACCTCGGCAGTGGCGGGGAGCTTGATTACAACTGGGGCCTGGCCTTGCTGGAGGAGGATCAGCAAAAGCTGGGTGTATGTATCGATGACAGCATGCAGTACATCCCGTCCGGCACATGCATCTCATCGGTAATTGTAACCTCATATGAGGATTATCTGGAACAAGAGGCGTTCCAGTTCATGCTGGATTACGCCTGGGAGCAGGGCTATAACGTAGACGGCGATGTTTACGGCAAAATCCTGTTTACAGAACGGCTGCAGGACGAGAACAGGACGTACCTGGAAATCAATATTCCCATCAGCATCTGAATATCCGGTCCGTTCGGCCAATCTTACTTTGGGAAAAAATTCACAACTCCTTCATTGACCTTGGTGCAGCACCAAGGTTTACACTCAGTGGCATCAGCCTCGAGAATGCAGCGCTGCATTAGGGCGGACAGAAAAGAAGGATAGCTATTTATCCGACAGGGGGAACAAGGAAGTGAGTAAGCCAAGCTTAACCAGAATGTTCAATGTGTCAATCAGTCTGATCATGCTCCTGGCCATCATTGGCGGCTGCAGCGGAAACTCTGCAGAGCCGGCGGCAACAGAGCAGCCGTCAGCCTCGCCTGAAGCTACGCAGCAGACGGCAGATAACAGCGGGATACCGGCTTCTTTTAAAGCAGGAACCTATAAGGCGGAAGCTGATGGTAAAGACGGCAAGGTCCAGGTGGAGGTCACACTGGATGACAAACAGACGATTACGGACATTAAAGTCCTCAGCCAGACCGAAACGGCAGGAATCGGCGTTGAGGCGATCGACAAGATTAAAGAGCAGATTATTGCCGGCCAGACCCTGAAGGTGGATGCCGTCAGCGGTGCCTCCGAGTCCAGCAAGGCCATTTTGGCTGCGGTTGAAGATGCCCTTAACCAGGCCGGCGGCGATGTTGCCGCTTTTAAATCGAGGGAAGTGGCCAAAGCCGGTGCAGGCAAAACAGAGCAGCTTGCGGCAGACGTCGTGGTTGTCGGTGCAGGAGCCTCCGGCGTGTCGGCGGCAGTATCAGCTGCAGATAAAGGTGCGAAGGTTATTCTTATTGAAAAAACAGCAACCATCGGCGGGGCGAGCAATCTGTCCTGGGCGGGGAAATTTTATAATTCCTCAGCCGCCGTCAGCAGCGGGCTTAAAGTCAGCGTCGAGAAGGAAATTTCCGACTGGATCGTTAACAACCACTGGCGGGTGGATGCGGCAGCAGTCCGCCAGTATGTAACCAAGTCCGGTGAAACCTACGACTGGCTGACCGGGAAGGGCTATCAGACAACCTTTATCAACTTCGGCGGTGAACAGCTGCACATGCTTCCGGCCTATGAGACACGCCAGGATCTGCTGCGGGCCATGCTGGCTGAATCAGTGGAAAAGGGCGGCGGACAGGTTCTCACCGAAACGACAGCTAAGAAGCTGCTTACAGGCGCAGGCGGTGAAGTAACCGGGGTGGTAGCTGAGAAAGCTGACGGCACGACGCTAGAGATTTCCGGCAAAAGCGTTGTAATGGCAACCGGAGGTTATGCCGCCAACAAGGAAATGGTCAAGGAAGCCTTCGGGTTCGAGGGCGTAAACGGCGGGCTCGGCCAGAATATCGGGGAAGGGCTGAAGATGGCCTGGGAAGCCGGAGCCAAGGTGCCGGATAACTTCGGCGGACAGATGCTGCACCAGACGCTGGCCAGAGCAACAGAGAAGCTGAAGGCCCAGTATGAGCCGTTCCAGGCCAGTTATCCGCTCATGACCACCTACCTGCCTAACTTTATGAACGTTGGCCCATCGGGAGCGAGATTCAGGGACGAGGCGGCGACGCTTACTGCTGTAGCGGCAGCGAATACCAGTGCTTTTAACGGGGCTTATCATCTGGTTATTGTCTCAAAGGCACAGCTTGACGCGCTGAAGGCCAAGGGAATGAACGGGGTAAAAGCACCCGGCCTGCCGGGAATGCCGCCGGAGTTCTACGCTGCCTTTGCAGACAAGTTCACCCTGGAGAATCCTTGGCAGGATGTGGACAAGGTATTTGATTCCATGGCTGCAAACGGTGACGGATTTAAAGGCAATACCATTGAAGAGCTCGCTGCAAGCGCCGGCATGGATGCTGCTGTGTTCAAGGAGGCCTTCACCAAGTATGAGGCGGCTGCCAAGAGCGGCGTGGACAGCGAGTTCGGCAAAGCAAAGGAATATCTGCTGCCGATGGGCGAAAGCGGCCCCTATTATGCGGTAATTGCGGAGATCAACAATCTGGGTTCTGTCGGCGGCCTGCTGGTCAATACAAAGTTCCAGGTGCTGAACGACAAGCGGGTGCCGGTTAATGGGCTGTATGCTGTCGGCCTGGAATCCGAAGGCGTATTGTATAATGACACCTATGTCGGCAATGGCGTGGGCCTCGGATACTCCTTCACCTCCGGGCGTCTCGGCGGCGAGGATGCGGCGGCAGCTGCGCTGGGGAAATAGCATTTTAGTAGAAACACTATAGTTTGCAATCAGGGGGAGCCGTCAGGCTTCCCCTTGTCATGCCTGCATGCTACTATGAGGGGGAATACTAGCTTACTTATGAAAGTGAGGCATTAACGATGGTGATTAAACGAGGTAACTGCCCGGTGCAGCCAGACTGAGCTGATAACAGGATCGCACCGGGCAATAGAAGGATATCATTTGTTATCAGGCTGGTCCCGGGCTGCACCTCATCCGCAGAGCGTACAATATACACATGCGAGAGGGGCATTATAATGGGAAAAGGCAAAACGGAAATGGATCAATGGAAGCAAAGCTGGCTGCAGGAGGAGCGGCGCTCCTTCCGGGGATGGGATTTCTCCGCGCTGGCCGGACGGATGGAAGGGGAAGAGCTGCCCTGGAATTATGAAGCGGCGGTTAGAACATATATGAATGCTGCAGCAGGTAACCTGCTGGATATGGGCACAGGCGGCGGAGAATTTCTGCTGTCACTGTCGCCTCCGCCGGGACGGACTTACGCTACGGAGGCTTACCCGCCTAATGTGGAGATTTGCAGCAAGCTGCTCCCGCAGCATGGGATTGAGCTGAGGCAGGTATTCTCGGATGATTCGCTGCCGTTTGCGGACGGATCGTTTGAGCTGGTTATGAACCGGCATGAGGCCTTTTCCGCCGGGGAGGTGTACCGGATTTTGCAGCCGGGCGGGGCCTTTATCACCCAGCAGGTCGGAGGCCGGAATAACCGGGCTTTATCGGAGTTGCTGCTTGGTGAAGATGCAGCGCCTGCCGATTATGGTTTCTGCCTGGAGCCGGTCTGCAGTGAGCTGCAGCGCAGCGGGTTCAAGGTTATAGAGACTGCCGAGGCGTTTCCGCTGCTGCGGTTTAGGGACGTAGGGGCGCTGGTGTACTTTGCAAAAATAATAGAGTGGGAATTTCCCGGCTTCTCGGTTGAAAAAGGCTATGACCGGCTTATCCGGCTTCAACAGCAGCTTGAGCGGGAAGGTTATATTGAAAGCATGGAACACCGTTTTATGATCGTTGCTGTGAAAAGATAAGAATGATTCAGGCCGCTCCGGCTCCGGGGCGGTCTTTTAGGTACAGCAGGGGGCAATTGCTCCTCTCTCTTCTCTAGACCCGGCGAATATTGTCGCTTCAGCCCGGAACCTGCGAACATAAGCCCATCCTTCTGCATAGCATATAGCACCATTCTGCTATAGAAGAAAGGGGGCGCGCTTCGCAATGGGTATCCATTTAAGTGCAATCCACTATGTATATCTGGTCTTCATCGTATTCATTCTGGCGCTGCTGATCCGGCGGCGTGATACGACAATGATTTGTGTGGCCGGGATTTTCGCCTTGGGTCTGCTGGCTACAACGACAGTAACAGGCTCCGTATCGGGAATATTCAATTCGTTTATTTACGCGACCAAGGAACTGATGGGCACCATTATGATTATCTCCATTATTGTGGCGATGAGCCGGATTCTGATCATTACAGGTGTGAACGAAACGATGGTCGCCCCGCTCACCCGTTTTCTGCGCACGCCGGCAATGGCTTACTGGGGAATCGGTCTGATTATGATGGTAACCTCCTTCTTCTTCTGGCCCTCACCGGCAGTTGCGCTGGTTGGTGCTGTGCTGCTGCCGGTGGCTGTGCGGGTCGGCCTGCCGGCGCTCGGTGCAGCGATGGCGATGAATCTGTTCGGACACGGCATCGCTTTATCCGGAGATTATATCATCCAGGGTGCACCCAAGCTGACTGCCGATGCCGCCGGCCTTCCGGTATCCAGTGTGATGCAGGCCAGCGTGCCGCTGGTTATTGTTATGGGGCTTGTCACCACCGTCACAGCCTTCTGGATGATGCGCCGGGACCAGAAGAACGGGACGTGGAGAGACGGGCTGGTTACGGGAAAAGGGCCATCAGACCTCGCGGCAGCCGGACCGGATGATGCGGCTCCTGTCTATATGAGTGCAGGGCTGCGCAAAGGGCTGGCTATCGCCATCCCGCTGCTGTTCCTGCTCGATGTGATCTGCATGTTCGTCCTGAAACTGCAGGGAGGGGATGCTACAGCACTCATCGGCGGCACCGCTGTACTCATTCTGATCGTCACTACCCTGCTGGCACACCGCAATCAGGGATTGGAGAAAACGACGTCCTACCTGATCGAAGGCTTTGTCTTCGGCTTCAAAGTATTCGGCCCGGTTATCCCGATCGCCGCCTTCTTCTATCTTGGCGACTCAGCCTTTACCGCGCTGTACGGCAACGCGCTGCCGGACGGCTCGCACGGCATCGTCAACGACCTCGGCGTCGCCCTGGCGGAGCATGTGCCGCTTAACGGCGCAGTGGGAGCCGTAACACTGACGGTGATCGGCGCGATCACCGGTCTCGACGGCTCCGGCTTCTCGGGCATCTCGCTGGCCGGCTCGATTGCCCAGATGTTCGCGGCGGCGATCCATTCCGGCGCCGCAACGCTCACCGCCCTTGGGCAGGTGGCCGCCATCTGGGTTGGCGGAGGCACACTGATCCCGTGGGCGCTCATTCCCGCTGCCGCCATCTGCGGCGTCAGCCCGTTCGAGCTGGCCCGGCGCAATCTGAAGCCGGTCCTGCTGGGTCTGGCGGCGATGACAGTAGCCGCCATGTTCCTGATCTAGGCCGCCCTGCCCGGCCAGCAGGTGCATAAGATAAGCTCCCCCTATCCATCCTAAGGAAGAACAACAGTGTGAGAGAAGGGGGAGTATCAAGGATGAAACCACATTATGAATCCAGTCTGCGGACCAACAGTACGGTGGATCAGGCGCATGATTCAGTCACCAGGCTGCATAATGCTGTCTCTCAGGCGTTAAGCCATCCTGATGAGCAGACGGTTGCCCAGGCGGAGAACAGCCTGGCGCATGCAGAGGAAGCTGTCAGTCATGCACCGGAAGGCTCGGTGAACGGCCATGGCGTGGAGCTGGTAGAAGAGCGGCTGGCCGATGAACAGGAAAGACTGGACGGCCTGAAGCAGCAGCTGGGCGGTTTTGAGGACTAGGTTATCGCGTGCACCGCACCCTGGCATTTCCGGTATTATCCGGGAATGCCCTTTTTTCATCCGGCATCCCGGCATTCAAGCCTGTCATTTCCGGTTAATCATTGGAGAGATGACGAAACCGGCTGTGCAGGCCGAGCGTAGAACTTCAGGAACATAGCCCAGCCTGCAGCGCCGGGCTGAAGTTTAACCATGAGGAGGGAATAAGATGCCGGATTACTCAGGAAATGCAGGATCAATGGAGACGCGGGACGAGCTGCTGAACGCACTTTCCGGAATAGCCGCGTGGGAGAAGGATCAGAATAAGCTGATGATCTGGGACCGGATTACCCGTCTCCCGTTCAAGCTGCTCGACAAGGTCACTCCCAAAATCATTCATGAAAAAATAGGCAAGCTGCTGGACGAGCTGGGCAGCTACATCCAGAACGGCGGTAACTATCTGGTAGCCGGACGCAAGGTAGGGCAGCTTGTAGAGGCTGCAGGCAGAGCAGCGGGAGCGCCGGAACACGGGCCATATCCGCTGGCCGTTATGGATGCCGCCGCGGAGAAGCTCAGCGGGAACAGCCGGAATGTTGCCACAGTGCAGGGGGCGACAACGGGCTTCGGCGGAGTGTTTATGCTGGCTGCGGATATCCCTGCCATTCTGGGGTTGTCGCTGAAGGTCATACAGGAAATCGGCTTATGCTACGGTTATGATCCTACCGATAAGGCGGAGCGGATTTTTACGGTAAAAGTCATGCAGTTCGCTTCATCCGATGTCGTCGGCAAGCGCACGATTCTTCAGGAGCTGAATCTGCAGGCCGGAGGGGACGGCGATATTACAGCCGGAACGAACGCCGCAGTCTCCAAAATTCAGGGCTGGAAG
Organism: Paenibacillus sp. FSL R7-0345; assembly: GCF_038595055.1. Classification (NCBI taxonomy): domain Bacteria; kingdom Bacillati; phylum Bacillota; class Bacilli; order Caryophanales; family Paenibacillaceae; genus Paenibacillus; species Paenibacillus sp. FSL R7-0345. Next base: position 6,798,016 of record NZ_CP152002.1, on the reverse strand, counting down.
GAAGTCATTACTGTATACCGCGATAACTGGGGCTGGAAGAAGCTGCTGCAGACGGTCCCGGTAGCCGGAATGTTCTTCGGTGCGTATACCAACCGCAAGGCGCTGGAGGATGTGGCGGAGGCAGCGCAGATGCTCTACCGCAAACGGAGAATCATGGCCCGGCTGGCCGAGCTGGATGAGGAATAAGGGGGTGGCTGCACCTGTGCCGTACCTAGCACAGCAGGGGTGCAGCTAAAGTTTACTTGCATTTTCTAAGGTCTGCTATGGCATCAGCAGCCTACCTGCCGCCGAACACCAGCCCTTTTCCGCCGACCGGCCTGATCTTTGTAGACTCGACAGCCGCAATCAGCGGCATGGCCCGCTGGATCGCCGCCCTTGTAGCTTCAAGAGTAAGCGAGGCTGCATGGGCCTCCCGGCTGTTCCATACCTCCGTTACCCAGAGGACATCAGGCTCTGTCTCAGAGTGATTAATGATATACAGCTCACATTCTGCCACGGCTTCAGCCGCAGCGGCACTTTCCAGCAAAATGGCTGCCAGCGCATCACGCTCACCAGACTTGGCGGTGAATTTGGCATACATACCGAATTTGCTCATTTTTTTCAGCCTCCCTTTTCACAAGTTGTTCACTCTAAACCCCTATATTCAACAGTTGCTCTGTCTTTTCCTTGATGATCGCGGCGTCTGGGGTAAATAATATAGAAGTCCGGTTCTTGTCCGACCCGGAATGACTTATTCTATTTACAGAAAGAGGATTATATGGATACAAACATTCCTGAAGGATTGGATATAAATGAACTGCTGGAGCAGGCAGAGTCATTTCTGCGGCAGTGTTACAGTGAATTGGAGAAATCACCGGCTGAGCTGAACGGGCGCATAGAATCTGTACATAAAGAAATTATCAGAACGGGAACATATCTTCATACACAGGAAGAGTTAACCCAAGGCGCAAAAATGGCCTGGCGGCATAACAGCCGCTGTATTGGCCGCTTATTCTGGCATTCACTTGAGGTTATAGATGCCCGGCAAGCTGAAACCGCCTCTCAGGTGGCGGCCGCGCTTTTCCGTCATCTCGAACGGGCAGGCAACGGCGGCCGTATCCGTCCGGTAATGACCGTGTTCCGCAGCGGCACAGAACCGGATAAAGCCATCCGGATCTGGAATCATCAGCTAATCCGGTACGCTGGTTACCCGGATAAGGACGGCCAGGCCCGCAGCGGCGACCCGGCCTCGGATGCTTTTACAGCCGTCTGCCAGCGGCTCGGCTGGCAGGGCACCGGCGGTGATTTTGATGTGCTGCCGCTGGTCATCAGCATCGGGGAAGAACCCCCTTGCTGGTTTGCAATCCCGGAGGAGCTAGTACAGGAGGTGCCGCTCACACATCCGGAAGTGGAGCGGTTCAGTGAACTCGGGCTGCGCTGGTATGCCGTTCCGGTCGTGTCCGATATGCTGCTGGAGATTGGCGGCATCGACTATCCGGCGGCACCTTTTAACGGATGGTATATGGAAACAGAGATCGGCTCGCGCAATCTGGGGGATACGGGGAGGTATAACCGGCTGGCGGCGGTAGCAGATCTGCTGGGCCTGGACCGTTCGAGTAATACCTCGCTGTGGAAGGACCGGGCATTGCTGGAGCTGAACCGTGCTGTGCTCCATTCATTCAAACAGGCGGGGGTCAGCATAGTAGATCATCATACTGCTGCTGACCAGTTCGTCCGGTTTCAGGAGCAGGAGAGGCAGAAGGGCCGGGAGGTATCCGGCAAATGGCACTGGCTGATTCCGCCGATGTCACCTTCCTCGACACCCATCTGGGAAGATAACAAGCTGAGGGAGCTTAACCTTAGTCCTCGCCTGATTTATCAGAAGCCGGCTTTTGCAGGGCGGGACAGCAATCCGGACCGTGACGAGCCCGCCAGCCAAGAGGAGCCTGCAGTCCATGTGCAGGAAATGAAATGCCCTTTTCATCAATAGTCAGGCCGTTTGATCTGTGATACTATGGAATCTTAGTCCAGTAAGAGGGAAGTGAGCAAGAATGATCAATATTACCATTCCGGCACCGGAAGTCACTATTTATAAGCAGGAGAATCCTGTGCTGAGCCATATTTACGGATTTACCGACTTTCACCTGATTACGCGGGAAGCCGGCGGCATCTTTATGTTCTACAACGATAAGGATGAGCTGCTGTTTGTGGGCAAGGCAAGAAAGCTCAGACCACGCATCAAAAAGCATTTCGAAGACAATGTTTCGGTAATGAAGCCGCACCGTGATGAAGTGACCAAGATTGAGGTCTGCATCGTTGAAGATCCGGTTGACCGCGAAATTTATGAAACGTACATTGTGAATAAGCAGAGAGCGAAATACAATGTGGAAAAGGTGCTGTACAAGTAAGCATCATCCCAGCATTCAGCGCAGTCCCTCCGGGCTGCGTTTTTTGTCTGTGATCCGGGCGCCGGGCAGGCCTGTGAACAGTTTGTGGTATTCTGGCATTTGCCGGGGCCGGGTCACGGAATACCCTTGTTTTAATACGTAAAATTTGAGAGAATGAGAAGATATTGTTGTTGGCATAATGGGCTGAGAACGTTAGAATAGATTGGACTTTAGTGTTTTGAGAAGATGTTTTGAAAAGAGGTAAACCATGAATAAACAATCCATTTATGGATTAACTTTAGAAGAGCTGTCGTCATGGCTGATGGAGCACGGGCATAAGAAGTCCCGCGCTGCCAAGGTCTGGGAATATGTATACCGCAAGCGGGTTACTGATTTTGGAGATATGACAGAGGCGAACAAGGAATGTGTCCAGCTGCTGTCCGAGCATTTTGTGTTTCAGACGATGGAAGAGCATGTGAAGCAGGAGTCAGCGGACGGTACTATCAAGTTCCTGTTCCGCCTGCAGGACGGCAACCTGATTGAAACCGTATTGATGCGGCAGAAATATGGACTGTCTGTATGCGTAACCACCCAGGTCGGCTGCAACATCGGCTGCAGCTTCTGTGCGAGCGGACTGCTGGCGAAGAGCCGTGACCTGTCGAGCGGAGAGATCGTCGAGCAGATTATGAAGGTGCAGCTGCACCTGGATCAGGCCGGTCTGGGCCAGCGGGTCAGCCATGTTGTAGTGATGGGGATTGGTGAGCCGTTCGATAACTTCACGAACCTGCTGAACTTCCTCACTACAGTTAAGGATCATAAGGGTCTGGCAATTGCGGGCAAAGGTATCACTGTATCGACAAGCGGCCTGGCCGGCAAAATCAGGGAATTTGCCGATGCGAACACGCAGGTGAATCTGGCTATTTCACTGCATGCGCCGAATAACGAGCTGCGGACCTCGATCATGAAGATCAACCGTGCCATTCCTCTTGAGAAGCTGATGCCGGCGATCGATTATTATCTGGAGAAGACGAACCGGCGGATTACGCTGGAATATATTCTGCTGAAGGATATCAATGACCAGCATGAGCATGCGCTGGAGCTGGCGGAGCTGATCGGTGAACAGCGCCGTCAGCTGGTTAATGTCAACCTGATTCCTTACAATCCGGTCGATGAGCACAGCCAGTACAAGCGGACTGACCGTGAAGTAGTGCGCGCCTTCTTTGACACCCTGAAGAAGCAGGGAGTCAGTGTCAGCACACGGCTGGAGCATGGTGTGGATATCGATGCTGCCTGCGGACAGCTGCGCAGCAAGCAGATCAAGAAAACCCAAGAAGCTATCTAAAGAGAGAAGGTTCGTTTGTGCTGACATTTACAAGTTATACGGTCGAGGATGTTAAAGATCCGTTTGGCATTCTGAGCGGCAAGCGGTACGAGTTCATGATTAATCTGGATATTCCGGAAGAGGATGAGCTGTACGAGGAGAGCGGAGTATCGGTACGGGCCATAGTCAAGGCCGAAGCGGGCGAAGCGGTGCTGGTCACTTACGATCTGCTGGAGACAACCACCGGCAGGCTGCTTGAATTTGACCTGGAAGATGAAGAGGAAGCCGAGCTGGCGCAGTTCTGCAAAGAGCATCTGCCGGAGTAACGGCGTATACCGCAGAAATTTCTAAAGCCCCGGAGCCAAGTGCCCGGGGCTTTTTGCTGTCCGTAAATTTTTTTACAAAACGCTGTTTATATAATAATAAATCTGTCTGTTCCACCAGTACCAGTCATGATCCACATCATATCCCCAATAATCCACCTGCGCCGGAATGCCCTTGCGTTCCAGCAGCTCCTCGATCAGCCGGGTTTCATGCAGCATTTCATCTTCGTAAGCACCCTGGCCGACACAGAGGATAATCCGGCTGCTGCGGTACTGGTTCAGGTAGTCCTCATCCGCAAGGCTTGGCAGGTAATGAAGCGGAGAGTTGTAATAGACATTATCACTCATATAATCGCCGAAGAAGTAGTAAGTGGAATAGACGCCGCTCAGGGCGATCAGTGTATCGAAATAGTGCGGATAACGGAAAAAGAAGCTGCCGCTGTAATAGGCGCCCATCGAGCAGCCGGAAATCAGGATTTTCTGGTCATCCCCGCCGTTGTTCCCTTTGCTCTCATGGAGGATAGCGGGAATGAGCTCCTGCGTGATGTATTTATCGTACTGCTCATGCCGGACCGCCTTATCTTCATGATTCCAGTGGGTAGAGAAGAACGTCTCCTCATCGATGCTGTCGCAGGCCCAGATCTGCAGCTTGCCGGCTTCAATGAAACTGGAGAGTGTGGCAATCATCCCGGAGTCCTCGTACTGGTAGAACCGGCCGAGCGAGGTGGGGAAGACAAGCATCGGTTTGCCGGCGTGGCCGTATACTTTATACTCCATGTCCCTGTTCAGGTGACGGCTGTATTCCTTGCGGTAGCTTGTCCTCATCCGTTAGCACATCCTATCCTTCTTCTTGTTGTATATACTTCACGATTTCCCTGACAGTTACAAGGTCCGGTGAGCGGAACTGATAAGCGCTGTTGCCCATCGCTCTGCTGAACACCTCTTCAATTTCGGCGTAGTTCACGATCTTATCACCGTAGGTCCGGTATATGTCTTCATGGCTGTGGGTGTAGTGCTTGTGCTGCTTGCGGCTGGCATAGCCGGTGTAGTATTTGCCTTCATAAGGGCCGCCGACTTCATCACGGGCCACCATGCCCGCCCATTCCTTATACACGTCAACATCATAGGAAAAGTTAATGGCATCCGTCATCCAGGCACCGGGCGGCCGCATATTCACTTCAAGCGCAATGATCCGCCCATCCTTGTTCGATTTGAACAGCTCGATATGGAAGAACCGCTCCCTGATGTCAAAAGCCTTCAGAATGCTCCGCCCGGCCTCCTCAACCTCCGGACTGATGTCCTTCAGGCAGAAGTAGTACAGGTGGTTGTCCGTGTTAACGACGTCCATAACGCTGTTCTCAAACAGATGGCTGACGGCGAACCGCACCTCTCCATTTCGATCAACCAGACCGTCATAGGTGAGAATCACCCCGTCGATAAATTCCTCAATGATAAATGAAACTTCCGCAGGCTTGGTGTCAAAAAAATGCTGCAGCTCAGCTTCGTTACTGATCTTATAGGTGTTGCTGGCCCCTGAGCCGAGGTCAGGCTTGACCACGAGCGGGAAGCCGGCGCTTTGGATGAACTCATCCACGCTTTCACGGGTGGTTCCGGTGGAGAACTGGACCGTGCTTACCCCGCTTTTGCGGAAAAATTCCTTCATTTTAGATTTCTGCTTCAGGTTCTGGACGAAATCGTTTTTGGTGCCGTAGATGTTAAAATCAGTCCGGATCGCGGCATCCTGCTCCAGCCAGTACTCATTCAGCGACTCAAACCGGTCGATCTTGCCGTATTTGTGGGTGAAATAGCCGACGGCCCGCAGAATTTCTTCGTAATTCTCGAGGTCCGATACCTTGTAGTATTCCGTTAGTGCAAGCTGCAGCCGATCCTCCAGATGATCATATTCGGCATCACCGATCCCGAGCACGAACACTCCCTGGCGCTGCAGCTGAATACAGAAATCAGCACTGTTTTTAGGGAAATGAGGGGAAAAGAAAACAAAGTTAATGGTGACCAGCCCCTTTGGCTAAAATGTAATTCCGAGTCAATTCGTGTGATTAATTTAATCTAATCTACCAGCTGTGCTGCTTTTCGTCAATCCTTTTACAGAACTGAAATATAGGGTAGAATACAATAAAGCAGGCAAAAATAGGAGTTGTGAACATGTCTAATGAAGAAGTATTCTTGACCAAGGAAGGTTTGGCCAAGCTCGAGGAAGAGCTTAGAGAGCTCAAGGGAGCAGGACGTAAAGAGCTTGCCGCCCGCCTGAAGCTGGCGATCAGCTACGGCGACCTTAAGGAGAACAGTGAGTATCACTCGGCCAAGGAAGACCAGTCCTTCATGGAAACCCGCATTATGATTCTGGAGAAAATGCTGATTAAAGCACAGGTTGTCGATGCCAGCAGCATGGATCTGAGCAAAGTGAGCGTGGGTACCGTTGTTATTCTTAATGATGTGGAATTCGCTGAGAAGATTGAATACAGAGTAGTGGGTCCGGCCGAGGCAGATGTGCTGGAAAACAAGATTTCGTACGAAAGCCCGCTGGGCAAAGAGCTGCTCGGCAAAAAGGTAGGCGACATCATCAGTGTTAATGCTCCAATGGGCGTCATTCAATATGAGCTTCTGGAGATCAAAGCAGATTAATAGACAAAAACCCCTGTTTCCCGGCTTCCGGGGACAGGGGTTTTTTGTGAGCACCCGCCTATGATATTTAGTCTCTCCATAGGCAGTGTCTATTAAGCATATTGTTTCCATATCTTAGACGCTGTCTGCATCCGGGGGTATAGTAGGGATTAACTATCGAATAGAGGAGTCCTGTCCCGTGATACAGCAGGTGTTATCGACTTTAGTGGAGGTTATTGTGCCGCTGGCCATCCCCGTTACGGCAGGGGCGCTGCTGGCCCGCTACAAAAATCTGGACACCAAGCCGTTACTGACGCTTTATCTGTACTTTCTGACCCCGGCGATTATTCTGGATACGCTGGCTAATGCCGAAATATCCTTTGGCGATGTATATCAGACGATTGCCTTCGCGCTGCTAAATTTGCTGCTCCTATGGCTTGTATCGCTTGTGCTCGGCAAGCTGCTGAAGCTGGCACCGCCGGAGGCAGCCGGGCTGACTCTGATCTCCACCTTTACGAACAGTGTCAACTACGGGCTGCCGCTTGTCCTGCTGGCCTTCGGCCAGCTTGGGCTCGACAAGGCCTCGGTTTATGTGATCGTCCAGATGGTTATTGTGAATACCATTGGCGTCTACTTTGCAGCCCGGTCACAGTTTAATGTAAAAAGCGCAGTCAAATCCGTATTCGCCCTGCCGGCCGTCTATGCGGCGCTGCTTGCCCTGCTGCTGCGGGGACTTGGCCTGCAGCTGCCGCATGAGCTGGCCTCAGGCGTATCTATGGTAGCAGGAGCGTATTCGCCCGTTGTACTGGCGATTCTCGGTGCGCAGATGGTCAGGGTCAGAGCCGGCCATACCGAACGAAATGTGCAGCTGGCCTTCTGGACAGGCTTGTCCGTCCGGCTGCTGCTGTCCCCGCTGCTTGCCCTGCTGGTCCTGCTGCTGCTGAATATTTCAGGCCCCTTGTTCTCGGTGCTGCTCGTCCTGGCCTCGATGCCGGTGGCCGTCAATTCAGTCGTGCTGGCCGAGCGGTTCGGGAGCTCACCTTCGCTGGTATCGCGCTGCATTGTCTGGACCACGCTGGCCTCTTTCCTGGTGCTGCCTGTGCTGATTACAGCGGTGGGCAGTGTCCAGCCTTAGAAATCAAAGTTGTCCGGGTCCGGGCCAACCCGCTGGTCCCGGTTCAGGCCGTCAATAACGGCCATATCTTCAGCACTCAGCTCAAAGTCAAACAGCGCGGCGTTCTCCGTAATCCGCTGCTCCTTGGTTGACTTCGGAATCGTTACAATGCCGTGCTGCAGGTCCCAGCGGAGAATGACCTGGGCCACGGATTTGCCGGCTCTGGCAGCTATGCTCTGCAGGTCAGGCTGATCAAGCAGCCCGCCCTGCATCAGCGGCGACCAGGCCTCGATCTGAATGCTCTGCTCCCGGCAGTAGCTTCTCAGCGCCTGCTGGGACAGGTAGGGATGCAGCTCGACCTGATTAACCGCCGGGCGGATTTCCGCATCCTTCAGCAGCTCCTCCAGATGGTGAATCTGAAAATTGCTGACTCCGACCGCTTTGACCCGGCCTGCCTTGTAGAGCGTTTCAAGCGCTCTCCAGGCTTCTTTGTATTTGTCCTTTACCGGCCAGTGGATCAGGTACAGATCCAGATAATCCAGGCCGAGTCTTTCTAAGCTGGCCTCATAAGCGGCCAGCGTCTCTTCATAGCCGAGATCGGAATTCCACACTTTGGAAGTGATGAAGAGCTCTTCGCGCCGCAGCCCGTTCTCCGCCAGTGCCTCTGCAATAGCTTGTCCTACGCCACGCTCATTCTGATAAATGGCTGCAGTATCAATGCTCCGGTAACCATGGGCAATGGCCGACTTTACCGCCTGCACGAGCTCTTCGCCATCGGCCACCTGGAATACGCCCAGTCCGAGCCAAGGCATCTTAACGCCTCCCTGTAGTTCGGTTGTATCCTGTAAATGCTGTGCTGTATGCTGTGTCATTATAAATAACCTCCGTAATGTAATGAATAATAATAGTAGATGCTGCTGAATCATGCAGTTTGCCGCCGGGGGACCTGCTCATCGCTGCGTTCAAGCGAACGGCTGCGCGCGGTAAGCATTACCGCTCCCAGCACCATAACCGAACCAACCCAGGCTGTATGAATCAAACCCAGATGCTCTGTGACGAATCCGCCGAGGTAGGCGCCGATGGCGATGCCGGCATTGAAGGCGGCAATATTTACCGCAGAGGCAATGTCTCTGGCCCCCGGAGCGTACCGGTCGGCGAGTATGACGACATAGGATTGCAGGCCGGGTACGTTCATGAAGGCCAGCAGACCCATGAAGATAATAGTAATAAGTGCCGGAGCCTTGAACGGCGCGGTGAATGTCAGGACCAGCAGTATGGCCGCCTGCAGGGCGAACATATAAAACAGGGCATTCATCGGCTTGCGGTTGGCCGCTTTGCCGCCGATTACGTTGCCCGCGGCAATCGCCAGGCCGTAGACAAGCAGAATCACGGCAACCGTCTGCTCCTTGAAGCCGCTGATTTCATGCAGCAGCGGGGACAGATAGGTGAAGACGGCGAAGGTGCCGCCGTATCCGAGGGCTGTGATGGCAAAAGCCAGCAGCAGCCGTCCGTTCGTCACGAGCTTAATCTGCTCGTTAAGAGGTGTACGCTGACCCTTGCGCAGTCCGGATGGGATGAGCAGCAGGTTGGCGGCCAGAGCGGCGACGCCGACAGCGGCGATCGCAATAAAGGCTGCCCTCCAGCCCAGGTGCTGGCCCAGCAGGGTGCCGAGCGGTACGCCGGTTACGGTGGCGACGGTCAGGCCGGTGAACATAATGGAGATGGCGCTGGCCCTGCGGTTCTCCGGCACCAGATCTGCCGCGATCGTCGAGGCGATCGACATGAACAGGCCGTGGGATAAGGCGGAGATGACCCGGGCTGTCAGCAGCAGGGCAATGCCGCCGGCAGCGGCGGCAAGGCTGTTGCCGATGATGAACAGCACCATCAGCGCCAGCAGGAGCGTTTTGCGGGAGACCGCTGTTGTCAGCGAAGTCAGTACAGGCGCCCCGAAGGTAACGCCAAGCGCGTAGAGGGTGACCGTCAGTCCGGCCGCCGTTACGGATATATGCAGGTCATCAGCAATCAGCGGCAGCAGCCCGACACTGATAAACTCGGTTGTTCCGATTGCAAAAGCGCTGATTGCCAGCGCCAGCAGCGCGAGTGTGCTTCTTTTTTGATTCAAGGACATGTTTTCCACTCCTGTAGTATGGTAATCACCGGCCGGTAAATGCTATTATGAACCACGCGGGCAATAGTGGATAGTACGTACTTTAAAGTACTATAGGTACTAAAAAGTACCTATAACATAAAACTTATAGGAGGACTTCATGTCTAAAAAATATAATATTTCCGTTGAGGCTACACTCGAGGTAATCGGAGGCAAATGGAAATGCGTCATCCTCTGCCATTTGACCCATGGCAAGCTGCGGACGAGCGATTTGAAGCGGCATATGCCGAATATTACGCAAAAGATGCTAACCCAGCAGCTCCGCGAGCTGGAGGAGGACGGGATCGTCAACCGGATCAGCTACAATCAGGTACCGCCCAAGGTGGAATACGAGCTTAGTGAATACGGGCAGTCGCTGCGCGCCATTCTTGATTCGCTCTGTGCCTGGGGTGAGCGGCATATTATCAGAGAGTACGGTGATAAGTTCGCCGTACTGGAAGACAATATGCTGAACCATAAGAAAATGAACGCTCAGCCGGCGGGTACAGAGCAGCTGTAATTCTTTTGCCGGATTAGCTGGATCATAACATTAAAAAAAACCGCAGGTGCTCCTGATGCCGGAGACTTGCGGTTTTTTTGTCGGGAATAAACGAAAAGCTTAATCGGGGCTGCCTTCCGTGACTTGGATGGTGAATATAAAAGCCGCCCCTTGATCCATGCCTGATCTGGCATGGATGGTGCCGCCCATCAATTCGACGAGCATTTTGCAGATGGACAAGCCGAGGCCTGTCCCGCCGAATTTCCGGTTGATGGTTGCGTCAACCTGGGTGAAGGGCTGGAACAAGTACTTCATTTTATCGTCAGGAATGCCTATGCCGGTATCCTCAACTATGAACTCCAGCTGCAGTACGCCGTCCATTTCCTGTCTAAGCCGGGCGCTCGCCTTCACACTGCCGCTGGCAGTGAACTTGATGGCATTGCCGATCAGATTGTTAAGCACCTGTCTCAGACGGTTGGAATCGCCGACCAGCAGAGCGGGGATATTAGGGTCAATAATCAATTCGAGGGTCAGGCTGCGTTCCATAGCCAGCGCTCTGAACAGATCGAGCGTTTCCTTCAGGCAGGAGTGCAGGTTAAACAGCTCGTAGTCCAGCTCCATTTTACCCGATTCAATCTTGGTAAAATCCAGCACATGATTGATTACCGAGAGCAGCGCATGACCGCTGGTATGGATAATCTCCGCCATCTCCAGATCATCTGCGGACAGATCGGAGCTCCGGAGTACATCTGACATCGCAATAATCCCGTTAAGCGGAGTTCTGATCTCATGGCTCATCATGGCAAGGAAACCGCTTTTGATCCGGAGTGCCACCTCAGCCGTGTCTTTCAGCTCGGTAAGCACGATATTGGCCGACTCCAGCTCCTGCGTTTTGAGCTGCAGCTCCCTGCGGGTCTGAAACATACGGACGAATCCGTCAATCTTGCTCTTCAGCACCAGAGGATGGAACGGCTTGGTCAGGAAATCAATCGCTCCGGCCGTGTAAGCCATCATATAGTTCTCCAGCTCCGAGGTGAGCGAGGTCAGAAAGATAATGGGGATATCCTTTGACTTTTTGCGCATCTTAATCCGCTTGGCCGTCTCAAAACCATTCATATCAGGCATCAGGACATCCATAATAATTAATGCAAATTCCTGTTCCAGCAGATGCTTCAGGGCATCCATCCCTGAATTGGCATGTACCAGCTGATAAGGCTTATCCGCAAGCAGGGCTTGTATGGAGAGGAATTCATCAGGACGATCGTCTACAAGCAAAATATTAACTGGATAATCCATAGTTCCTCCCGGGACAAGATAGAATGAAAAATAACATGTGGTGATAGCTAGAGCTATTGGATTAGCCATACCTTCAATACAGTTACCAGCTGGGTAGTGTTGATTGGCTTGGAGATATAATCCGAGGCTCCGGCCTGCAGACATTTGGTCCGGTCCTCCTCCAGCGCGCGGGCCGTTAAGGCGATAATGACGATATGATCATAGGCCGGATTCCCGCGGATCCGCTTCATCGTCTCATAACCGTCCATTTCCGGCATCATAATGTCCATGAACACAAGCTGGGTTTCCGGATGCTGCTCCAGATGCGCCAGCGCCTCCAGACCGTTCTGGGCAAAGCTTATCTCCATATTATACCCTTCAAGCACACTGGATAACGCAAAAATATTACGCATGTCATCATCGACCAGCAGAATCTGCTTGCCGGCAAAGGCCGCTTCCGGATTATGCAGCTTCTCGATCAGCTGCTGCTTGTCCGGCGGGAGATCGGCATGTCTGCGGTGCAGGTACAGTGCTGTCTCGTCGTACAGCCGTTCCATCGAGCGCACGTTCTTGATCACGATGCTCTCGGCGTAGTGCTTCAGGCGCTGCTCATCGGTTTTGCTGAGATCCTTGCCGGTATAGATGATAACCGGCAAGGTCTGCAGCTTGCGGTTGGTCTTGATCTGCTCCATCAGATCGAAGCCGCTGATATCGGACAATCCAAGGTCGAGCACCATACAGTCAAAGTGATGGCTGCTCAGCTGCTCAAGCGCTTCTCGCCCGGTGCCGACGGCCACGACCCGGACATCCGGATGGGCAATGAATTCGACCAGACTGCTGCGCAGCAGCTGGTTGTCCTCCACAATCAGCAGGCTCTTCACCGGCCGGCGGATATAGGTTTCAATCTGCAGGAAGGCTGTTTCCAGCTCTGCCTCATCGCTCGGTTTCTTCCAGAAGGACAGGGCGCCCATCGCCAGACTCTGCTGGTTCTCTTCGGCGGTGGAGATGACATGGACCGGAATATGACGCAGCTCCGGCCGGCTCTTCAGCCGGCTGATAATGGCCCAGCCGTCAAGCACCGGCAGATGCAAGTCGAGCAGGATGGCATCCGGCTTGTAGGCATGGGCGAGGGCAAGGCCCTGGTCGCCCTGGAAGGCCACGATGGCCTTGAAGCCTCTGCTGCGGGCAAGATCAAGCAGGATCGCCGCAAATTCGGCATCCTCCTCAATGATCAGCAGTAAGGTATCACCGTTCTTAAGGTTATTCCGGTCATCATCCATCTCTGCAAACTGCAGCAGCTTCGGATTGGAAATCGATATATCAGGAACGAAGGATTCGCGGAATGAAGGATGCTCTTTAGCTGCAGTATCTCTGTCCGGCTCATATACCTGATTGGCAGCTGCTGCAAAGGTGGAAGCAGCCTGGGACAAAGTAAGATCATCAGGCAGCTCCGCAGGCAGAATCAGGGAGAAAGTGCTTCCCTTGCCTTCAACAGAATCGACTTCGATTCTTCCGCCGAGCAGGCCGGCGAGCTCCCGGCAAATGGTCAGGCCGAGGCCTGTGCCGCCGTATTTGCGGCTGGTTGTTCCGTCCGCCTGCTGGAAGGCTTCGAAGATACTCTCCAGCTTGGCGGAGGCGATACCAATCCCTGTATCGCTGACAGCGAAGACAATCTCGTTGCCGCTTGTCCGGACTGACAGGGAGACCGAGCCTTGCTCAGGCGTAAACTTCAGGGCATTGGAGAGCAGATTGTTCAGAATCTGCTGCAGCCTGTGACCGTCGGTCAGCAGATGCTCAGGCAGTCTGCTGTCACAGTGTACGTCGAAGCGCAACTGCTTGGTCTTCGCCTGCTGCTCAAACCGGCGGTACAGATGGCTGCTGATATCATGAAGCGGCACGGGCTCGAGCACAGGCGTCATTTTACCAACCTCAAGCTTGGCCAGGTCCAGAATTTCATCGATCAGCTGCAGCAGGTCTTTACCTGCCGAGAAGATAGTGTGCACATACTCTAATTGCTTGGCACCGAGATTACCTTCTTTGTTCTCGGCCAGAATCTGTGACAGAATCAGCAGGCTGTTCAGCGGTGTGCGCAGCTCATGAGATACATTGGCAAGGAATTCCGACTTATACTGGGCAGCCATGAAGATCTCTTCCGCCTGCACCCTGATTTCTTCTTTCTGCTGTTCTGTCAGCTCCATCTGCTGCAGCAGGCTCTTGTTAGATACAGCAAGCTCTTCGGTCTGGGCGAACAGCTCCTGGGTCTGGGCTTCCAGCTGCTCCTTCTGGTCCTGAAGCACATTCGTCTGGGCGAGCAGCTCGTCTGCCTGACTCTGGATCTCCTCTTTCTGCTGTGAGGTGAGCCTCATCTGATCCTGAAGATTGCTGTTGGAGGTGGCCAGCTCCTCCGTCTGGGCGAGCAGCTCGTCTGCCTGGGCTTCAATTTCTGACTTCTGCCGTGCTGTAATTTCCATCTGCTCACGCAGATCTTCCGTCTGTGCCAGGAGTTCCTCTGTCTGTGCTTCAAGCTCCTGGGCCTGAGCTTGAAGCTGCTCCTTCTGATCCTGAAGCTCCCTGGTCTGCTCCAGCAGCTCATCAGCCTGTGCCTGGAGCTCTTCCTTCTGGTCCTGAAGCTCCTCCGTCTGGGCCAGCAGTTCGTCGGCCTGGGCTTCAATTTCTTCTTTCTGCCGTGCTGTCAGCCTCATCTGTGTCAGCAGATCCTGGTTGGAAGCCGAGAGCTCTTCCGTCTGAGCCAGCAGCTCATCGGCCTGTGTTTCAATCTCTGCCTTCTGCTGTGCCGTCAGATCCATCTGGTGCTGCAGATTGCTGTTGGACGTCGCCAGTTCATCTGTCTGCGCCCGCAGCTCCTCCGTCTGGGCCTCCAGCTCCTGGGTCTGCGCCTGAAGCTCTTCGGTCTGGGCTTCCAGCTCCTCTTTCTGCAGCTGGGTGTGGTTAAGCAGCTCCTCAATCCGGGCCACATCGGCCAGGGTGTTAATCAGCACGCCCATGTTCTGGCCGGTCCGCTCGATTAATTGCCGTTCTTTACTGCCGAGCTCCTTCAAGGTGGCCAGCTCAATTACAGCGACAACCTCTGTCTCATACAGAAGCGGAAACACAATCAGTGTGGAGGGGAGTGTCTCCCCCAGTCCGGAGTGAACCCTTATATAATTATCCGGCAGATCGTTCAAGACAATCGTCTGCTTGTCTACTGCACATTGTCCTACCAGCCCTGTGCCAAGCGCGAACGGTTCGCGGTTTGCAGAAGCTTCATCAAAGGCATAGCCGGCCGTGAACTGCAGCCGGTTAAACTGCAGCATGTACATGGCGCCATAGCTTCCGCCGACAGCGGTGGCCAGTCTTGAAATGAAGATGCGCGCTGCATTCTGCAGATGAACGGATCCCTGCAGGTGCAGCGCCATCTCGGAGACCTCTGTGTTAATCCAGGCCTGTTCCTCGGCCTTCAGGCGCAAAATCCGCTCTTCAGCTGTTTTGTCATGCAGATCAACACCCAGGCGGTAAAAGGACTGCGCCAGCTGCCCGAATTCATCACTGCGTGTGGTCATTCCCGAGGCATCCAGTGTGCTGCCGGCAATATCTTCGGATATGGATCGGATCTGCTCAATACCCCGGGTTACACTGCGTTGAATATGGTTCATAAGGTAGATGCAGAGCAGAACACCTGCTACGCCCGTCGCTAAGAACAGGTATAGAGGTGCTCCTTTAAGATAGATCAATGCTATAGTGATCATACTGCTGAGCAGCAGTGTAGAAGTAACAGTTGCTAACCAAATCTGTTGTTTTATTTTCATGCTCGCCCGCCTTCTTCTATGCTAGTTTATCTAATTATACTTTTTATAGAGAGGCGATGATAGTGGAAACACAGGTAAACCGCCAGTTTAGCCAAAAATTAGCCTGATTTTCTGCGTTTTTATGACAACTGAATGATCTGCTTTAACGGGAATGTCTTCGGACGAGTTTCCGTCCGGAAAAGCTGCGGCCTGCGCCGCTGGCAATCTGTGTAGTATTGGCGGCATTAGTATACTGGTTATTGATGACGAATACCAACAGGCCGACTCCTGCCAGCGGAGTGCGGGTAACAATGCGCCGCTGTGCAAAGCATGAGCAATCAGGGCGGAACATGGCAATAAATCAACGGCTGCCCGCAGGTTGGATGAAAATGGATGAATTGCATGAAAAATTGTCAAAATAAATCGGTTATTTTCAAGAAAGGGGGCTTGTAAGGAGTGTACAGAGCGTGTAAGATATACGAAGGTTTAAATACGGATATTCATATAACAACTCATATAATCTTGGGAATATGGCCCATAAGTTTCTACCGGATAACCACTGTAACTATCCGACTATGAGTGAAATAGCGCATCTAGGGTTCCGCTTCTTCTGCCGTACCGGTGAAGAAGGCTGGTCCAAGCGATGCGGACACTGCTGATGTGTTACACCGCTTAGGGACAAAAACCCAGAAGGACAGATTCACTTGAGAGAAACGCTCAAGTGAATCTGTCCTTTTTTTGTTTCTGCCGTCTATTCAGCTGCCACAACAATTGAAGGGGAGAAGCTGCCGTTATGAAAGTTTTAGAGGAACGCATTAGACAAGAGGGGCTGATTCTCTCGGATACCGTGCTGAAGGTGGATTCGTTTCTGAATCATCAGGTCGATACTCAGCTTGCCCTGCAGATCGGGCAGGAGTTTAAGGAAGTATTCGGCCATTTGCCGGTTACCAAAATATTGACGGTTGAAGCGAGCGGCATCCAGTTTGCAATGGCTGCAGGCATTGCGTTCCGGGTTCCCTTTATTTACGCCAAGAAAAAGAAAGCCGTGACATTGTCCGAAAGCGTCTATTCGGCACCGGTGCATTCCTTTACCCGTCAGGAAGACTACCTGATCAGTATTTCCCAGAAATATCTGGGGCCGGAAGACAAGGTACTGATTGTTGATGATTTCCTTGCCACCGGCGCAGCGCTGGTCGGACTGGCAGATATTGTAGAGCAGTCCGGCGCACAGCTGCTGGGTGTAGGCTGTGTAATCGAGAAGAGCTTTCAGGAAGGGCGGGGTCTGCTGGAGCAAAGAGGCATCGCAGTGCATTCACTGGCGAGAATCTCATCCATGGCCCCGGGAGAAGTTCATTTTATCGCAAATGAAGAGCTGATTAAGGAGAGTGCAGGATGTTAAGCAAGCAAAAGGTATTCGCCCTGGGACTGCAGCATGTACTGGCGATGTACGCCGGAGCAGTCATCGTACCGCTGGTTGTCGGAGGCGCGCTGAACTTAAGCGCGGCACAGATGGCCTATCTGATCGCAGCGGATCTGTTCACCTGCGGACTGGCCACTCTGCTCCAGGTAATGGGCAGCAAGTACTTCGGAAGCGGGCTGCCCGTCGTGCTGGGCTGTACGTTTACTGCCGTCAGCCCGATTATTGCCATCGCTTCAGGGTCTAATCTCGCCACCGCTTATGGTGCAATCATTATATCCGGCCTGTTTGTTGTACTGGCCGCCCCTGTGTACGGCAGGCTGCTTAAGTTCTTCCCTACAGTAGTCACCGGCTCTGTAGTCACCATCATCGGCCTCTCGCTTATCCCTGTTGCCATGAACAATGTGGCCGGCGGACAGGGCAGCCCCGATTTCGGACAGCCGCGCAATCTGCTGCTGGCCCTCATTACACTGCTGGTTATCCTTGTGGTCAACCGGCTGGCGACCGGCTTCCTGCGCTCCGTGTCCGTACTGGTAGGTCTGGTTGTCGGAACAGCCATCGGCTATTTTATGGGAATCGTTGATTTCTCTGCTGTCGGCACCGCTTCTTATGTAAGTATCGCCCAGCCGTTCTACTTTGGCTGGCCGCAGTTCAGTGTGACAGCAATCTTTACAATGATCATCGTTAATATCGTATCAATGGTAGAATCGACCGGCGTATATTTTGCCGTGGGTAAGGCTACCGACCAGAAGGTAGAGGACCGGCAGATTGTGAACGGGCTGCGCTCGGAAGGGCTTGCGATCATGCTGGGCGGCTTATTTAACGCCTTCCCTTATACGGCGTTCTCTCAGAATGTCGGGCTGTTGTCGCTGACCCGGGTCAAGACACGCAATGTCATTTTTGCAGCAGGCGGGATTATGGTCGTGCTGGGTCTTCTTCCCAAGCTGGCTGCGCTGACAACCGTTGTGCCTAATGCGGTACTCGGCGGCGCTATGATTGTCATGTTTGGTTCTGTCGCCGCTTCCGGCATGTCGATACTGTCCGAGGTGGACCTGCGCAAGGACGGTAACCTGCTGATCGCCGCCTGCAGTATTGCTGTCGGCCTCGGCTCGGCAGTCCTGCCTTCCATGTTCGACCAGCTGCCGGAGTTTGCGAGAATGCTGCTGCAGAACGGAATTGTTTCCGGGTCCCTGACAGCGATTGTCCTGAACCTTTTCCTGTCCAAGTCCCAGGATCATGCTGCAGCAGGAGCACCGGCTGCAGCACCGGACATAAAATAAAAATTACCACATTTAAAAGTATAATAAGAATGGCTGCCGATTCCGAAATATAGGAATCGGTTTTTTTCTTTGTACCCAAAGGATTCCAATGTATAATTTTTAGAAATATTAAAATGTATAGTTTTTTTATAGAAGGGAGCCGGCAATATGAGGAAGTACTGGCTTAGTGTGCTGGCCAGCCTGCTGCTGGTCTGCCTGGCGCCGCTGTTCTCCATCCTTCAGAGCTTAATGGTTACACCGGATATGCCTGTATCCAGGCAGGGCGTGATCGACCTGAGGAACTGGGATTTCCGGAAGGGCGGGGAACTGAAGCTGAACGGGGAATGGGAGTTTTACAGGGACCGGCTGCTTACGCCGGGTGACTTCCATTCTCCTGCAGCAGGCCGTACTGCTCCGGCAGTGTCCACCATGATCAAGGTGCCGGATAAATGGAATACTTACCTGTCCGAAACGGGCACCGGTAAGGCCAAAGGCTACGCTACTTACCGGCTGAAGGCCATAGTACCTGACGGGGAGTCGGTCGTATACGGGCTGCGGGCCCTGAATATCCGGATGGCCAGCAGGATATTCCTGAACGGACAGGAGATTGGCAACAGCGGCCTTCCAGCCCCCTCCTCTTCCGAGAGCAAATCCAACAATATTCCTTATATGGGATTTGCCGCGGTAGACGGCAGCAGGCTGGAAATTATTGTGCAGGTAGCGAATTATAACTATTCATCCGGCGGCATCATCCAGCCGATTATCCTCGGGAATCAGGAATCGATTATGAAACACCGGGAATTTGCCCTGTTTGTTGACGGGGCAACGATATTCGGATTTTTTGCCCTGGCCCTGTTCCTGCTGATGTTCTCCAAGGTAAAAGCCAGCCGGGGAGTAACCCTGTATCTGGGTCTGTTCAGCTTCGCTGCCCTGGTATATATCCTGACCCATGGCGAAAAGCTCATTGCGACCGCCCTTCCCGGACTGCCCTATGAGATTATTTTGAAGCTCCAGCTTGCCTCATCTACACTTGTATATTATTACCTGATTCGCTATGTGGCCAATTCAATCAATTATCCGATGCCGCAGGCGGTTATGAGGGCATCCAGAGCGATTACTGCAGTGCTGCTGCTGGTTGCCATATTCATTCCGGCGCAGTATTTCAGCTACCTGGAAGGGCTATTGATCACCTGGGGCGTAGTCGCTCTAAGCTTTGTGCTTTACTCCATGATCGCCGGTACACTGCAGAGCCGCGAAAATATGTTTCTGATGATGGTCAGCATAGAAAGCCTTAGTGTAGTTATCGTCTTCTATCTTGTCAGCTTCAGCAGTCTGGCTTTTCATTATTATGTGCTATCCTATGAAATCATTCTGTTTGGTTTAATTCAGGCTATTCAGATGACCCGGCAATATGCTGCTTCTTTTCTTGAAGTGGAGCAGCTGTCCCGCAGGCTGCTGACACTGGACGGGCTGAAGGATGATTTCATGGCTGCCACCTCCCGCGAGCTGCGCAGCCCCTTGCAGGGAATCGTCAATATCGCCCAGACCCTGTCCGAAGGGGCGGCAGGCAAATTGAACGCCCAGCAGAACGGGCAGCTGTCCATGGTGGTTTCAACCGGAAAAAGGCTGTCCGCCCTGATCAATGACATGTCCGACTTTGCCAAGCTGAACCACGGGGGACTGTTCCTGCAGCGCCAGGCAGTTGATCTCCGGAGTGTCGCCTCGTCTGTAATGGAGGTTACCCGTCATGTTACGGGTAACCCCAAGCTCAGCTTCCGCCTGGAACTGCCGGACAATCTGCCGCTGCTTCATACGGACGAACAGCGGCTGGCGCAGATCCTGTTCAATTTGCTGGCTAATGCTGTAAATTATACTCAGCAGGGTGTGATTACTGTATCAGCTGAGGTTAAAGAGGATTATGTGGTTATTCAAGTGGCTGATAACGGATCGGGCCTGCCGCCGGAGCGGCTGCGGACGATCTTTGATGCCTATGATCCCCACGGGGCCTCAGCCCAGAAGCTGTACCGTGAGAACGGGCTGGGGCTCAGCATTACCCAAAAGCTTGTAGAGCTTAACGGCGGAAAGATTGAAGGCGAGTCTAACCTCGGGCAGGGAACGGTCTTCCGCTTTAACCTGCCGGTGATGAAGGAACGGGCAGTACTGCTTGGTGAGGAGTACCTGGAGGCTACCGGCTGGGAAACGGCGGCAGCCTCCGAGCAGCAGACAGATGAACTGGAGCTGCTGCTGGATGCGGATTGCTGCAAAATCCTGATCGTCGATAATGATCCGGTTAACCTGCAGGTGCTCTCGAATGCCCTGCGGCTGGAGCGGCATCTGGTGATCACGGCTGCCAGCGGCCCGGAAGCGCTGCTGTTTGTGCAGGAGCAGCCTGATATCGACCTTGTTATTATGGATTGGGCTATACCGGAAATGCCCGGACTGGTCCTGTGTCAGACTATCCGCGAGCGGTTCGTCCTGTCCGAGCTGCCGGTTCTTGTCCTGACAGCAGGGAACCGGGCGGAGGACCTTCAGGCTATTTTTGATGCAGGGGCCAATGACTATCTGATCCAGCCGGTGCAGCTGAGAGAATTCAGGGCCCGTGTGCAGACGCTGCTCGATATGCGTAAGCTGATCCGCAAGTCGGTGGAGACGGAAATCGCCTTTCTGCAGGCCCAGATCAAACCGCATTTCTTGTATAACGCGCTTAATGCGATTATCTCGGTCTGTCCGGATGACCCGGATAAGGCGACGGATCTGCTGCTGGATCTCAGCATGTATCTGCGCAGCAGCTTTGACTTCCAGAACCGCGGACAGACCGTGCCGATTGAGAAGGAGCTTGAGCTGGTCCGGTCTTATCTGGCTCTGGAAAAGGCGAGATTTGATGACCGGCTGAATATCGAGTTTGATCTGCCGGAGCAGATCCGTGAGCTGGTTCCGCCGCTCAGCATTCAGCCGATTGTGGAGAACGCGGTGAACCACGGGCTGATGCAAAAGGAAGCCGGCGGAACGCTCACGCTGTCGGTCTCTCTGCTGCCCGGCCGGCTGGTGGTGTCGGTATCGGATAACGGTATCGGCATGTCCCGGGAGCGGATAAGTGAGGTTCTGTCCGAGGAACGCACTGAAGGCGGAATCGGGCTGAGAAATATACAGCGGCGGCTGCTCAAAATTTATGGCACCGGTCTGATAATCGAAAGCGAGCCCGGCGCCGGAACCCGGATTTCCTACACTATTCCACGGACCGGTCCGGTCCTGGAATGACCTGACAAGAGGTGAACCTGCTTATGAAGGCAATATTAATAGATGATGAAAAACCCGCGCTGCAGCATCTTGAGCGCCTGCTAACCAAAGACGGGCGGCTGCAGATAGCCGGTAAATATACCTCGGCAAGGCTGGGTCTGCAGCATCTGGAGCAGGAAAAGGCTGACATTGTCTTTTTGGACATCGGCATGCCGGAAATGAACGGTCTGGAGGCGGCTGAGCATATTATGCAGGCGGACCGCAATATCCGGATCGTCTACATCACAGCATATAGTGAGTATGCCATTGATGCTTTTGAGCTGAATGCCGCTGATTACCTGCTGAAGCCGGTCACGGCGCAGCGGCTGAACAAAACACTGGAACGGCTGGTGGTGAGCCGTGAAGAACCGCTTGTTCCGCAGCCTGCTGCCGGGGCAACGGTAGATAACCCATGGATTCTCTGCTTCAAGCGGCTGGAGTTCATGGACAGGAATGATGCCGGCAGAAAAACGCTCTGGAGAACAAGCAAAGCGCAGGAGGTGCTGGCGCTAATGCTGCACTACCGCGGGCAATGGGTATTAAAGGATATCATCGTTGATCTCGTCTGGCCCGATTTCAAGCCGGAAAAGGCGGTGACCAATCTGCATACGACGGTGTATCACATCCGCAAGCTGCTCAAGACTTGGGGAATGGAGATCACAGTGGAATTCTCGCAGGAACGCTACCGTCTGGTCACCGGAGATGCCCCGCTCGATGTGGAGCGGTTCGTTCAGGGCTGGCAGGGCGGAGCTGTGCAGGATGAACAGGACTGGCAGCACCGCGAGGAGGTTCTGGCTTTATACCGCGGCGATTATCTGGCTGAGCATCACTACGACTGGGCGGAGGCGAAACGCAAGGAGCTGCAGGTTAATTATATAGAGATGTCCTTGCGTTCGGCTGAATATGAGCTGGATACCGATCGTCCGCGGCAGGCGCTTGCCCGGCTGTCTGTGCTCCAGGAGGTAGATCCCTATTCGGAGGATATCTGCCGGCTGGTTCTGCGGAGTTATGCCCAGCTTGGTGATTTTCCCGGATTCCGCAAGCATTACGATAATTATAAAGCCCTGCTGCAGAATGATCTGGGCATCGGTCCGGGCAGTATAATGGACAGCTGGGTAGAGAATGTCTTTTAGCAAAAACTTATGATCCGAGCTTCGTATAGCTGAGTTGCCCGCATTGCCATATGCGCTGCTGTTCGGCTATTTTTTCTACCTGCCTG
This sequence comes from Paenibacillus sp. FSL R7-0345, assembly GCF_038595055.1. Lineage (NCBI taxonomy): Bacteria > Bacillati > Bacillota > Bacilli > Caryophanales > Paenibacillaceae > Paenibacillus > Paenibacillus sp. FSL R7-0345. The sequence goes on along the minus strand of NZ_CP152002.1, from coordinate 6,775,394 downwards.
ATCTGCAGGCAGTTCCTCCGTGGCTGAAACGAAAAGAGGAAATTAGCGTATCAAAAGCGTAATAGATAACAGGAAGGAAGTGTCATTTAGTGGACAATGGAATGAGCGTTATTTTATTTGAAAAGCTGCCCGAAGGTGATCTGCGCGTCATCGAGGAAAGGGTATGGAGCATGAACATGATTACCGCCCTGGAGCATGTCAATTACCTTGTGGTCGGCAGCCGGGAATACGAGGCGGTTGAAGGCAGACTGAATGTGGATCAGGGGAAGCTGGAGCTTTTGCTGGTTCCGATGCGCACCGAGGGTTAAGGCAACTATAGAGAAAGGAGGTAAAGATCGTGGAGCATGATGAAAAAGAGGCAAAGGAGCCTGTCAGGGACAGCAGCAGTCCCAAGCTGCTGAACGCGGAAGGCAAACCGCTGCGTGTCCTGTCAACCTCTCTGGGGATCGCCCTGCTGGCGAATGCGATGTTCGTTCCCGGGAGCGTTCACGCCACCGGAGGCGGGACCAGCGGGGAGCCGCAGCTGATATCCTGGTCAACCGAAGAGGTGAAGGCTTATTTTGATGCAAATGTAGACTGGAATATTCCTTATCCGGACGAGAACACCGAGGAGACCGTGCAGGAGGGAACCGGGGCGGTCTCTTCCGGCGGAACAACAGTAATTAATAATTACGGCGGTTACAGCAACGGCTTCGGCTGGGATGATGTACTGCTGTATCACATGCTGTTTAACAGCGGGTCCAATTACTCCTCCAGGGGCTGGTACAATGACCGGCCGACTTATTATGGAGGTACCCGGACGACCTACAGGCCGCCGACCTATAACAGCGGAAGCTTTCAGAACAAGCAGGTCACCGGCTCTGTAGTTAAACCGAAGACCTCCACGTCATCGACCGGCTCGATTACCCGCAGAGGCTCCTCCTCTGCAGGCGGAGTGGGCGGGAAATCAAGCGGACTGGGCTCCTCCTCAGGCTCAAGCTCAAGCAGCAAGTCCAGCTCATCGGTCAAATCCGGCTCTTCCAAAAGTTCATCCTCCAAAAGCTCAAGCAGAAGCAGCGGTTTCGGCGGATGAGCCCGGAGAACAGTGTCTTTCAATTGCTGGACCAGTCGGCACTGGAGCGTGCGCCGCGGGTAGAGCAGCTGCATGAGCTGGGCTTTACCTGGGCTGATCTTGAGGAAGAGGAATACTGGCTGGACGCCATTGCGGTTATGACTGCAGAAACTTACAGGGAACTGGCCGGGGCTTCAGAGAAGCTCTGGGGGATTCTCGATAAGGCGGCGCGCTATGTTCACCGCAGACAGGATTTATATGAGCTGCTCGGCATCCCGCCGGTGCTGTGGCAGATGCTGGATGAGACACCGCTGCCGGAGCCCGGGCTGATCAGCCGGTATGCCCGGTTTGATTTTGCCGTAGCGGATGACGGGACAATTAAGCTGCTGGAGCTGAACGCGGATACGCCAACGGGATATGTGGAAGCCTCAATCGCGACACCCTGGATCTGTGAACAGGCCGGAGTCGGCAGTCCGAACGGTGAAATGAAGGAGCTGCTGGCTGCAGCCTGGGGGATTGAGCGCCCGGACACTGCTGCCTGTGTTGCCTACGGCTCCCACCAGGAGGATTCTGGGACGATCGAGGCGCTTGTACGCCATAGCGGCCTGGACATTAAGTGTGTAGACTGTCTGGATTTGTGGATTGATAACGGCCATGTGTATGACGGGGAGAACCGGCGTATTGAGCGGATGTTTGCCTTGTACCCGAAGGAATGGATGGCAGTGGATGAAGGCGGCGATGCACTCGCCTATGCTGTAGAGACAGGACGGCTGCAGCTGTTTAACGGACCGCACAGCATTCTGCTGCAGTCAAAGGGCCTGCTTGCTGCCGTGTGGGGCATGTATGAGCTGGGACTGCTGTATACAGAAGAAGAGCGCGAGTCCATCTCCCGCTATATTCTGCCGACCTACAACAAGCCGGTATTTTCGGGAAACTTCGTATCCAAATCGGTATTTGGCCGCGAAGGCGGATCTGTGCGCCTGTTCGATGACAGCGGCGAGCTGGAGCTTGCCGACGAAGAAGGCTTTGACAGCAGCGTGTTATTCCCGACCGTATACCAGAAGAGGGCTGAGCTTGCCCGGATCCGCACCGCGGAGGGCGAACTGCATCTGCTGACCGGCATGTTCGTGATTAACGGGAAGCCCTGCGGGCTGCTGGGGCGGGCCGGCGGACCGATTACAGGCAATGCCAGTCATTTTATTGCGTTAGGAGTGAGTGAGCTTGAACAGGAATAAAGGGAATCAGAGACAGGCTGCAGGAAAGGCAAAAGTCCGGCTGGCTGCGATGCTTGGTATGCTGCTGTCTGCTGTGCTGCTGCTTGGCGCCTGCTCCAGCAGCGAGGACAGTGTATTTCATACCGGTACTTCAGCAGAGGTTACTGACAGTGTATCGCGTGTGCCCTGGGATTACCGTGTAGTGGAGAGTACCGTGGGGGATCTGGTCGGCAGCGATATGACGGTTTTGCCGGATAATGAGCTGCTGCCTAATGATGAGAATTATGCTACGGGCGATAAGATCTGGACACTGCAGTTCATGGATGCAGAGATGACTACCACTGCCGATCAGAAGAACGAGGTTCGTTTGTCTGAATGGACCACGCTTAAATCCTATCCGGACCAGAACACCGCGACAGAGGACTTGAAGAATCTGAAGGTATCGATTACAACCGATGTTGACCTTGTAGGGGTGTACAAAACCAAGTACCAGGAGAAGACGAGAAACTTCGCGATCCTTGAGCTGCCCTCCGGCAACCGGGTCAAGCAGCCGATAGACGACGAGCGCTACACGGCATTAGAAAAAGCAAAAACAGCATCGGTAGTGCTGGAGGAAGTGCATGATTTTGCCGATTATGATTCGGCTTATGCGAAATTTCGGGGGTGGGCGAATTGACGATAGTTATTAATCTGGTTGTAAGTGTCTTAACGATTATTCTGCTGCAAGTGCTTGGCATGGTCGTCTTTGCGCTGATGACACCATTTAAGGATATGGAAGAAATCAAGAAGGGTAACGTAGCGGTAGCACTGGCAATGGGCGGGAAATTCCTGGCCACTGCGATCATTCTGGGTGTAGCAGCCTATACGAATACTTCGATCTGGCATATGATGCTGTGGTTTGCGGTCGGATATGTCTGTCTGATTGCCGCCTACTGGATATTCGAGCTGTTTACTCCGGGCTTCAGGATATCCGAACAGCTGCAGAAGGGCAATGCCGCTGTAGGAACCATGCTCTGTCTGGTGTTCATCGGAACGTCGTTTGCTGTAAGCAGCCTCATTATTTAACAGCTTTGCGTAATCTGCGGCTGCCTGCCGTTTGTCTGCCGGCAGCAGCCACATTAACTAGGGAAGAGGGGCGCACAGGTGCATTTTCTCCTCAAATTATCCGGTAAGCTGATTGCCCTGAAAAAGAAGACGATCGCCATCATGATTCTATGCTTTGTTGTGCTGAGTGCCACGATTGCGTTTGCCCTGGAGCCGGAGACGTTTAACAGCTGGTTCAACGCTTTCTACTGGGTTATGACGACTATGGCCACTGTAGGCTATGGTGACTTTTTTGCTGCTACGGCTGCGGGGAAGGTATTTACAATTTTCTTATATGTCTTCGGCATCGGTCTTTTGAGTCTGGTGATAGGCAAGGTTGTCGAGGCTATGGGAGAGATGCAGAGAAGGAGAGGAGAAGGAACCTTGAGCTTTCATGGGGCGGATCATGTGGTGCTGATCAACTGGAGCCGGAAAACACAGGCAGCCGTTGACGAAATTTTGTGCTATGCGCCGAAGTGCCGGATTGTAATCATTGATGAGTCCGGCCGGCATCCGCTGGAGCAGATGGAGCAGGTGCATTTTATCAGCGGGGATGCCTCGAGCGACGAGATTCTGATGAAGGCTTCGATCGGCAGGGCCAGAGCGGCGATTGTGTTCGGCGACATCCGAATCGATGAGGCTTCACTGGTTGACGGCAAATCGCTGCTGATCATCTCCAGCATTGAGCGGATTGCCCCGCAGGTACATACTACAGTAGAGATTATGCAGGAAAAGAATATCAAAAATTTCCGGCATGTCCAGGTAAATGAATTCGTCCTCTCGCATGATGCGGTTTCCAGGCTGGCTGTCAGATCAGCGCTGCAGGAAGGCAATTCCGAGGTGCTCAGCCAGCTGCTCAGCCGCCAGCATGGCGATGACATTTACGAGGTGCCGCTGGATGCAGGCTGGCGGACCTACGGCGAGGCCTTCCAGGCGCTGCTGCTGCAGGGGGCCACCCTGCTGTCCGACCGCGGTGATCTCGGGATCAACCGCAAGCTGGACCAGCCGATTCCGGCGGATGCCAGACTGTATGTCGTGGCCGATGAAGAAACGTACCGCAGGATTAAAGGTTAATATTTTACGGCACAAAAAGAGCTGCCCGGGTTAGGAATAATCCGCTGGCAGCTCTTTTTGTGTCCGGGATAAAAATAATCCCGGAAAGCATTAGGAAAAAGGGATCATTTTATTAATTTGGCACAAAATGATGTGAAAAGACTTTAACTTTGTGACTTATATTACCGTAATATAGTTATCGACAAAAAATTCACTTTTTTAAAGGAGTGATAATTTGGATAGAGGACGCAGCACAATTCTGGCCTGTCTGCTGTTTCTGGCCATTCTGGCCGCATGCAGTAACCAGGCAGAGCCTGTACCTTCGGCAAGTCCGGCGGCTTCTTATGCACCGTCACCGTCTCCAGCCGGGCCGCCAGCTGGTAATGCTGCCGAGATGCAGGAACTATATCGTTTTATCAGCAAGAAGCTCACCGGCCCTTACGGCGTATATACAAATCTGCTGGAAACGGACCAGTCGGCAGAAGTGGCCACCGGCCATGAAATCTTAAGTGAATCAGCTTCACTAATGATGCAGAGCGCTGTCCGCAGCGGTGATACTGCACGGTTTGCCAAAGAGTGGACGCTCGTCAAGCAGGTTTTCGCCATGGAGGGCGGCTTCAGCTACCGGTACAGCCCAAAACTGGAGAAGCAGTATACAGTTAATGCCGCTGTGGATGACCTGCGGATGATCGGCGCCTTATATGAGGCGGGCGAAGCTTTTGAAAATCCTGAATATAAAGCTGAAGCCGAATATTACTCCCGGAATTTTTATAACAACAATGTTAAAGACGGCTATATGTTTGACATATACGACAATTATTACCACAACAACAACGGGTTTATAACTTTGTGTTATATTAATCTAAATGTCTTGCGAAATTTGTCGATTAGTAGCGAATCAAAGGGGATTTTGTTGCATAACATGAGCGAGATTATTGAGGGCGGATATCTGTCTGATGCTTTTCCTTTCTATGAAACGAGATTTGATTATGCATCAGGAGCCTATAAGTCAGAGCGTATCCATACAGTAGAGTCCCTGCTCAGCATTCTGAACCTGGCCGAAGCCGGCCGGCAGAACCCGGAGAGTCTCCGCTTTATCAAGGAGCAGGTTGCAGCGGGGACGCTGTATGGGCAATATACGCGTGACGGGCAGCCGGCGAATGATATACGCTCCACGGCCATCTATGCGCTGGCAGCCATGATCGGTGCGGCAGCCGGTGATGATGCACTCTATACGGACAGCATAGCACGGATGAATGAATTCAGAATTACGGATCCGGCCAGTCCGCTGTACGGCGGGTTTGGAGACATGAAAACCGGACAGGCATACTCTTATGATAATCTCATGGCGCTTCTCGCTTATTCTTACTCTCCCAATAACGAATGATAATGAAGGTGAAATTACATGATCTACAGCACTGTAAAAACAACATTGCGGCAGAGCGTTATGCTTGCCGGCTTCCGGTCCACCCCCGCATTCGTTGCCGCCTTCGGGGTGCTGCTGATCACGGTGATCGCCCTGTTCACGGCTCCTTATATCGGGATGGCCGATAACGGCGACTTTTTCCGCAATATATACAGCAACGGTCTTTATTTCAGCCAGCCGGATTACGACAGCCAGTATTTCGGCTATTTTGTGAAGCAATTTGGAATCTATCAGTACTATAACGAAAACGGGGCAACGCTCGACTCGTCCCAGTCCCTGTTCATCAAGCTGGCCATCGGCTTGAACAAGCTGCTGTTCAGCAGCACGGTGTTCGATATCCGGTTCCAGGCCGCCATCTATACCCTGCTCTACGTAGGTGCTGTTTACCTGCTGGTGGAAGCCATTACGTGCCGTATGACCCGCAAGCAGGGAATGCTGTGCGCGCTCCTGGCCATTTTTGTATTTGGCGATACAGGATATACTGCCTATTTCAATTCTTTTTACAGTGAAAGTATTGTGCTGATCATGATGATGTACGTGTTTGCCGCATGGCTGCTGCTGTACCGCAAACGTTACAACGATTATTTTTTGCTGGCGCTGTTCGTAATCAGCGGGCTGCTCCTGACAACCTCCAAGCAGCAGAATGCTCCTGTAGGGATTATCCTGGCGGTGCTTGGCGTGATGCTCTTTTGGGTAAGAAGAGACCGTATTTTCCGCGGACTGACGGTGGTCTCGCTGGTGCTTCTGCTGGCTGCCGGAATCGGCACCTATCTGAATATCTCGAAAGAGTTCGTTAACATCAACCAGTACCATGCGATGACCAGGGGAGTGCTGAAGGATTCAGCCAATCCGGAGACCTCGCTGAAGTCCTTCGGGATCAGTGAACAGTATGCGATTTTGAAAAACAATATTTACTATGAGCAATACGGAACGGTTGATGTCAATTCGCCTATTCTGGAGCAGGATTTCTACAGTAAATACGGATTTGTCTCCATCCTGAAATATTATCTTACCAATCCCGACCAGTTCAGTTCGATTCTTGATGTGGCTGCCCAAAGCGCTTTTTCGATCAAGCCTGCCGCCATGGGTAACTACGAGGAGTCTGCAGGAAAGGAGTTCCGGGACCAGAGCCACTTTTTTGCCCTTTACAGTCTGCTGAAGGGAACTCTGGCTCCCAAAACCTTCGGGTTCATCCTGCTCTGGATGGTGCTGGTAATCGGGCTGTACACGCCTTCCTTCATTACAGCACTCAAGGCGCGGGATGCACGGGGGATGCAGCGGATGGCGCTGCTTGCAGCCAGTATGGCGGTCGGCTTGTCCGGCATTATGGTCTCCATCATCGGAGCAGGCGATGCGGATATCTCGAAGCATGAGTTCCTGTTCACTCTGGCCTTTGACCTGGTCTCGGTTCTGGCCATATCCGGTGTGATCGGGCGCAGAGTATCCGGCAGCCGCGAGCCGGCAGCCGGCATGGCTACCCGTATGCCGAAGGTGCAGAAGGGCGTCAGTGCATGAGCAAACGCAGACCGGGACCGCTGTTGCCGCTGCTGCTAATACTAGCCCTGCTGCTTCAGCCGGCCGTCTCGGCCAACGGGGCGGCGCTGCAGTCAGCCGCCGGGCTGCCCGGAGTGCTGCTGCTGTATGACAGTCTGGCAGCAGGAACTCCGCGGGAGGGCAATGTGACGGAGCTGGAGCACCAGCTTGCCGCCTATCATGTCCAAGTGACCGTGGGTTCGCTTGATCATTATGAGCAGGGGGCCATGGCGGAGTTCACCAATGTCATAACGGTTATTAACGCTCCTGAGCTGGCTGTCAGCCAAGCCTTTGAAGCAGATGCTGCCCGGTATCAGGGGCAATACCTGCATATCGGCTATAATCCGCCGGACAGACTGCAGCAGGCATTGCAGCTGTCAGCCGGACTGGTGGAGGAGGGGAGCGCCGGGCTTTCAACCGGCGATTTCCGGGTGCAGGGTCTTAAGCTGCAGCAGGTTCCTTATGTTGCGGCGAGCACTGCAGAGAAGTCCTACGGCAGTCTGGTGCTTCCTGGCACCGGCCGTAAGGTGCCATATGCTGTGAGCTCCGGCAGCTTTACCTATGCTCCTTATCTGGAAGCCGGCAATGCCAGTACACTGGCAATGGCTTATGTGCTGAAGGACTGGCTGAGGGCAGATGATCCAGGTAAGCCTTATCTGGTTATAAAAGAGATCTATCCGTTCTCGGATCTCACACTGCTCGAGGAGCTGGCCGGCAGGCTGTATGATGCCGGCATTCCGTTCATCGCCAGTGTGCGGCCGGTATTCAGCAACACAGACTTCCCGGCCATGCAGCGTTATCTTGAAGCGCTGAAGGTAGTGCAGTCGAAGAACGGCAGCATTCTCATCAATGCCCCGGTTGTGATGCCTTCCATTAACAGCAATGACCATACACTGGGCGATAAAATGAGCGGATTTATTAACCTGCTGGCAGAGAACGGCATTGCCCCGCTTGGCATGGGTGCAGACCTTTACTGGACCTATGATAAGGAGTATTCCTCGGCAGGGATGAAGTTTTTTGACTCGGTAGTGCTGTTTCCGGACGAAAATGTGATTCATATGGAGAAAACCAATGTATCCGCAGCCTTTCCGTCCTCACTCTACAGCATGACGCCCGAGTTTCTGGCGGGTCTTACGCATGAAGGCAAGGCAATGCCTAAGCTGCCGCTGAATACGGCTGTAACCATGGATCTTCCGGAAGATGAAGCCGGACTGGCGACCCTGCTGCAGACGGTGGAGGGCTACTGGATTACTTTTGCCGATTATAAACAGGCTGCACACAAGACGGCTACGGATAGCAGCACCATTACCTCGGCGGACGGAGTGCTCAGAGTAGATGGGGAAGCGCTCAATGTGGATTATGTTCCGGAGGCGGTCAGCGGTGATTTTCAATACAAAGAGGAACAGTACCAGAGCTTTAAAGGACTGTTCAGTGTGCAAAACCAGTTTTTTATCGTAGTCATATTTGTCGCCCTGCTGTTCTTCGGGGGCTTGCTTACGGTCGGTTACAGGCTCTACCGCCGAAAATATTTGAAATAAAGCTTGGGTCAGGAGGATGACATGACGGTCTCGGACGTGCTGATGGTAATTGCGGTGATCTGCATCTGGTCGCTGCTGCTGGTCAATGTTGCCCTGATTATTGCCGGTTATCTGTATTACATTCAAACGGAGCGGGAAGAGGTTCCGGAAATTCAGGGTGAATACCCGTTTGTGACCATCATGGTCCCTGCACACAATGAGGGCGTAGTGATCAGCAAGACTGTGGAGTCCCTGCTCGCGCTGGATTACCCGCATGACCGCTATGAGATCATTGTCATAAACGATAATTCCTCGGATAACAGTGCCGTGCTGCTGGGAAATATACAGAACAGATACCCGGGACGCAATCTGCTGATTATCAATACCGATTCGGTTACCGGGGGCAAAGGGAAATCGAATGCGCTGAATATCGGCTTTACCCGCAGCAGAGGGGAGCTGATTGCCATTTACGATGCCGACAATACGCCGGAGCGGACGGCGCTGAAATATCTGGTCGCCGAGATTGTATCCGACCAGCGTCTGGGCGCTGTCATCGGCAAGTTCAGAACCCGCAACCGTGATGCCAGTCTGCTCACCAGGTTTATTAATATAGAGACGCTGTCTTTTCAATGGATGGCCCAAGCCGGACGCTGGAAGCTGTTCAAGCTGTGTACGATTCCGGGAACCAACTTTATTATGCGCAGGTCCATCGTTGAAGCGATCGGCGGCTGGGATGTCAAGGCGATTGCCGAGGACACCGAGATCAGCTTCCGCATCTATATGATGGGCTACCGGATCAAGTTCCAGCCGAAGTCAGTTACGTGGGAGCAGGAGCCGCAGACGGTAAAGGTCTGGTTCAAGCAGCGGACCCGCTGGGCCAAAGGCAATGTCTATGTGATTGTTAAAAATCTGCCCTTGCTGTTCGACCGCTCAGCTGCCAAAATCCGCTTTGATATCCTGTACTATGTGTCGATTTATTTCCTGCTGCTGATCTCGCTGATCACATCAGACCTGCTGCTGGTGCTGCATGCGATGGGATATGTGCATACCACGATTGCCGGGCTCAGCAGCTTTCTGTGGCTATTGGCCATTGTGCTGTTCGTGGTTGGAATCTTTGTCACCCTGACGACCGAAAAGGGTGAGATGAGCTTATCCAATCTCGGCATTATCCTGCTGATGTATGTCTCTTACTGCCAGCTGTGGATGGCCGTTGCCGCTTACGGAATGTATAACTACCTCAAGGATGTCATGTTCAAACGGGAAGCCAAATGGTATAAAACCGAGCGCTACTAGGCGCAGATGGAAGAGAAATAAGGAGCACAGGAGATACAGATGATGATAAAAAAACAGATGTTGTTATGGGCGCTCTGCCTCTCTCTTTTCCTGTGCCTGCTTCCGGCAGCCTCTGCAGCCGCAGTGCTTCCCGGAGCGGGCAAACTGACATATGAAACCTCCTTCACCGGCAGCGACACTGCGCTGTCCGGCGGAGCATCGTCACAGCAGTTGTTTACAGTAATGGATTACTGGAATGTGGAGGCTGTGCGGATCAACCTGCATTTTCAGATTTCGCAAATCACAAAGGACCAGGTGTCCAGTATAACGCTGTCGCTGAACGGCATTCCGTTCCACTCGTTCCGGCCGTCGCTTGCGAATAACGGAGAGCAGATCATCAGTATTACTGCGCCTAAGGGCTTTTTGAAAAAAGACAGCAACACGCTGACCCTTCAGGGCGATCTGAAGACAGCGGCAGACAATAATCAGGTATGCTACGTGGACAATTCGCCGGACAACTGGCTGCATTTCTTTAATACCTCAAGCATAGCCGTAACCTATAGCACCAAGGCGCTTACCGGCGGCATCAGCGATTTCAGCGAACGGTTCTCCGGCATTGATACCGTGAAGAGCGGCAAGAGCCTTATCACTGTGCCGGAGGGGGCTACCGGAGCGGAGCTGGAAGCAGCCACCTATGCCTTGTCGGGCTTCGCCAAAGAGAATGCCCTGAACGATAAGACAATCGGCATGCTCCCTTACCGGGACGATGCCGTAAAAGACAGGGACGCTGTCGTGCTGGTAACTATGTATGACCGTGTGCCCGCCAGTCTGAAGCAGCAGCTAAGCACAGCTGAGGACCTGGGTACGCATGCCCTGATCCAGCTGGTGAATAAGGACAGCCGGCCGACACTGGTGGTGACCTCACAGGATGAGAGCCTGCTGATTAAAGCCGGAAGAATGTTGGCAAGCAATGAGCTGATAAGTCAGCTTACAAGCGATCTGAAGGTAATCGAGGATGCTACACAGGTTGATGAGCCGGCCGGCAGCATCAGCTCGGATGTGACGCTCACTGAATCGGGTGACAAGCTGTCCGGCCCGAACCACCGGGAGCAGACCTATTTCGTCGCACTGCCGTCCAACCGGTCGATTGCCGATGCCGGAAGAATCAGCCTTGATTTCCGCTATGCAGGCAATCTCGATTTTTCCCGCTCGCTGGTCACTGTGAGTATCAACGGCACCCCGATCGGCAGCAAGAAGCTGACGAAGGAGCTGGCGAATGGTGATACGCTCACCCTGACGGTGCCCAAGAACCTTAATATCTCCGGGAATTTCTCGGTGACCGTAGGCTTTGACCTGGAAATGGAAAACGCCGTCTGTACGCCGAATACCGATCAAATGCCGTGGGCATATATCGATAAAGATTCACTGCTGCATCTGAATACCAAAGACCGTACAGACCTGCTGTTTAATAACTATCCGTATCCGTTTCTGCGGGACGGCATTTATAATCACGTAGCGGTGGTACTGCCTCAGGAGATGGATGACTACACCTATCAGAGCCTGGCTAATGTCTTCAATCTGCTGGGACAGTACACCGACGGCAATACCGGTGATATTCATTATTACACTGATCATGTCAGTGCCGATAATCTGAAGAACAACAATATTCTGGCCGTCGGCACCTATAAGAACAACAAGGTGATCCGGGACAACAACGACAAGCTGTTCTTCAGGTACAGCAAGGACGGGACTACGCTGGTCTCTAATGAAAAAATGAGCATTGAAGAACAGTACGGGGCAGAGATTGGAACGCTGCAGCTGATAGAATCACCTTACGAAAGCGGCCGCGGTTTTATGGCGGTTACAGCGGTGAATCCCGGGAATTATTATCTGGCTTCCCGGCTGATAGCGAGTGAAAAGGACAAGTGGAAGGTGTTCGGTGATGGTGTAGTTACCGATAAGGACGGGAACGTCAGCGCCTACCGGTTCAAAACGGATACTGGGGGTCAGCAGGATTCAGCCCTGGAGCAGATTATACAGCGCAGCGATGTGCTCAGCTTCGTCGTTGCCGTAGTTCTTGTGGTAGCCCTGGTACTGGTAGCCCTTCTGCTGCTGCTCCGCAAACATATGAAGAAACGTGGTGATAAGCGTGAGACGTAACCGCAGCAGTCTGGCTTCAGACCTTGGCTTCCTTGGCTTTCTGGTACTGATGTTCATCTGTGTCGTGTTTATCGCCGGCTCGGGCGGCGGCTATATGCAGAATATTATCATTCTGAATATCGCCTTTCTGCTGGCGCTGATAACGTACTTCACCACGGTAACGGCGGGGCTGACGCTGAATCTGGCCTTTATCTTCATCTATGGTCTCTTTATTGTGTATCAGACGGTATCACGGGGCGAGACGATCGGGGCCAGCACTTACTTTTGGCTGATTATGGTCCCGCTCATCACGGTGATGCTGTGGATCTTCACCTCAAGCTCGCGGGAGCTGCAGGCGGAGAATGAGCGTCTGAAGAAAACAACGGCAAATCTGGCTACAGTGGATGAAAATACCGATCTGCGTAACAGTATTGCTTTTCAGAAGGATGCCAGCCTGTTTACGGGAATCTCCACCCGTTACGGGATTCCGCTTACACTGCTGGTCGTTAAGGTAAAGTACTGGAGCGAGATCCGCCGGCTCATTCCTGAGGAGCAGCTGTCCGAGGCAATCTATGATGTCTCCCAGCTTAGCCAGTCCAGCATCCGCACCAACGATGCGCTTTATCTGCTGGATAAGAATGATGCCACCTGGGGGCTGCTGCTCTTTACTGATCAGGATGGAGCCAAAATTGTAATCGAACGGATCAAACTAAAGCTTCAGCAATTGAACGAAAATGAATTCTCCGGCAAATACAAGGTTAATCTCGGACTCAAAATCGGGGCTGTGCAGTATGAGGCGGCGACGATCGAGAATCCGCTGGATTTCATTGTCCAGGCCAAAAAGCAGCTGGAATACGATGTATAAGCCAGGCTAGATATTCATGAAACTCCGTTTTACAATTGAGGTATCCCGCTGCCGAAGGCCGGGTAACTTGAACCAGGAGGCGGAAAAGGGATGGATCTGGGTCTTAAAGGCAAATCGGTATTTGTAGCGGCTGCCAGCAAGGGGCTGGGACTGGCGACTGCACTGGAATTCGCGCGGGAAGGTGCGAAGGTGACCATAGCCAGCCGCAGCCAGGCGCAGCTTGAAGCAGCCGCGCAGAAGATTGAGGCAGAGACCGGCGCGGAGGTTGCGCTGGTGGAAATGGATGTAACAGATCCGGTAGCGGTACGGGAAGCCATTGCGGCGGCGGCAAGCTGGGCCGGCGGCATCGACGTGCTGGTCACCAATGCCGGCGGGCCTCCGGGCGGAGGCTTTGCCGATATGGCTGACAGCGACTGGGCCGGCGGGTTCGAGCTGACGCTGATGAGCAGTGTGCGGCTGATCCGCGAGGCGCTGCCCTTCCTGCGTGCTGCCGGGGGCGGAAGAATTGTTACGATCAGCTCCGCATCCATTAAGCAGCCGATTGACGGGCTGATTCTGTCCAATGTGTTCCGGGCCGGTGTTCAGGCGCTGAACAAAAGTCTTGCCGCCGAGCTGGCGCCTGACGGCATTCTGATCAATACGCTCGCTCCCGGTCGGATCAGCACAGACCGGCTGATTCAGCTGGACAGCAAGCGGGCCGAGGCCAAGGGGCTGGCGCTTGAAGATATTCAGCGGGCTTCGCTGAAGAATATTCCGCTTGGCCGGGCCGGGACACCGGAGGAATTCGGGAAGGCGGCGGTGTTCCTCGGTTCTTTTGCCAACACCTATATTACCGGGCAGGCGCTGCTGATTGATGGAGGATCAGTAAGATCGTTGTAGCCTTATGTTTGACCGGCGCCCTATGCGGGTAATAATAAGCAGGTGGGAAGTGGAAGGCATCAATTAACGGATGGAACGGCATGTAATGTGTGTATTCCGAAAGGTAGTTGATTACCCATGTACTATCTGAAAGGGAAACAGAAAACAAAATCGAGATTTCGTCGGTTGTTTTCAGGACTTGTCCCCTAGCAACTGGAAACTGGCATAACTGAATATTCGCTTCTCACCCTTAATATGACCCTGCGGGCTGCCCGCGGGGTCTTCGTGTATTTTCGTCAGAAGGTTCAATTGTGAACAGGAGTAGGATATAATAAGGCAAAGCTATTACAAAATTAGGAGAAATATGACATGCCATGGATGCAGGGTTATCCCTATTATTTAATTATGGGCAGTGTTCTAAGTCTCTACATGGGCGTCAGCTCTTACCGGTACCGTAACACACCGGGAAGGCGCTATTTATGGATCTTATTGCTGCTGGTGAGCGTGATTTTTGGAGCAACGGTTGGAGAAATTCTCTCTCACTCCTTTCAGGCCAAGCTATGGTGGAGGAATATTCAGCAGGCACCGCTGTTTTTAAGCACCATTTTTACCTATGCTGTAATTAAAGAATACATATCGCGTTCTGCGGACGGGCTGAACAGGCGTCTGGCTTTATTTTGCATTCCGGTGGCTTTTTATGTACTGATGATTTTTACCGATTCCTGGCATCATCTCATGCGTACTGAGGTTGGTGTGAATACAGTGGCGGGCGTGAGCGGGATTGTCGTGCATCCGACTGTAATGAATATGGCGCTGATAGCGTATGACCAGCTGTTTGGGGTATACGCGGTTTTCCTGTTGGCAGTTTCCCTGCAGAGCGCATCAAAGTATTATTTTAAATGGAATGTCCTTATGCTGCTAAGCCTGCTGGTTCCAATCGGGTCGATCTTTCTGCTGCCGCTGCTCAAAATTACGATTACCGGATTTATCGCCTTTACCTATCTTCCTCCAGTGATCATAGGCTATTTCTCCATGTTCCGGGACCCGGAGCTTTCGCTGTACCCGCGGGTGAAGAAGCAGATTATCGAGAATATGAAGGACGGCATTGTACTGACCGACCGCTTCAACAATATTATTGACATTAACGAAGCCGGAGAGCTTATGCTAACCGCACTGGCCGGGAGACCCGAGAAATCATGGCTGGGCAAAAATATTTTCCTGCTGCTGGAGCGGTACGGCGAGGTTGCGGTGTTTTATTACCAGCGTCTGGAGGGCCAGTTCGAGCTTGATGTTCCTGGTACTGACGGAAACTGCTATGGTGTATCCCTGATTACAACGGAGTCCGGAAAAGGATTATCTGCGGGGATGCTTATCGTCTTCAGCGACCTCAGCGAGAAGAAAAGATATGAGCGCGAGCTCCTCTATCAGGCCACGGTGGACGATTTGACCGGACTGTACAACCGCAGGCATTTTATGCGCCTGACCGAGAATTATGCAATGCAGAATGAAGCAGGGATAGCGCTGCTGCTGTTCGATATTGATGATTTTAAGCTGATTAATGATACATATGGTCATATGGCCGGAGACCAGGCGCTGATCGATTTTTCTGACAAAATACTCCGCCTGTACGAGAACAAGGGGATCGCCGGACGAATCGGAGGCGAGGAGTTCGCGGTCAGCTTCTTTGCCGGCAATGAAGAGGCCGCGCTCAAGGAGGCGGAGCAGTTCTGCCTGGAGATGTCCCGGCATGATGTCAGACTCGACGGCGGAGAACGGATCAGGCTGACTGTCAGCGCCGGCATTGCTTTTACGAAGGACAGCGGCGTCACCTTTGAAACGCTGTACCGTGAGGCGGATGAGGCGCTTTACCTATCCAAGACAGGAGGCAAAAACAAAGTTACGCTGGGCGGGCAGCCCGCTTTAATGGAGGCCGGCAAGGTGTAGCTTGGTGAGATTGCTCCCGCATGTGCCCAGGCGGTAAAAGAACCGCTGAACCCGTCACGATGACGCGGTTAACGGTTCTTTTGATGTTGCTTGTATTACTGCTGCTGAGGAGTTACAACAACAATCTTCCAGGCTGTCCCGATAGCCGGGAGGCTTCTGGTCAGCATAGGACCATAGAAGCCGATGACCTTTGCACCTTTAACGATAGCCCCGGCCTGGGCAGGCTCGCCGCTCTCATTGACGATAGCAGTGTCAGCGGGCAGGCGGAGTATGATTTCACTCTGTGACGTTTCAGTCAGGCCGGTACCGTTAATCCGGATCATTTGCGTCCCGTCCTGGGAGGTGGTTATATCCTCTATAGTACCTTCTGTACCAAGCAGACCTTCCGGCTGCTGTGCGGAATCAAGAACAGTAATCTGATAGGCCGGTGTCTGCGGCGGCAGGCTCATCGTTGCGAACATTGCATGCTCGGCTTCGATAGTCATGCCGATCTGCAGGTCGGAGAGAGTCAGCTTAGTGCCGTCCGCCTTCTGGAAGACGGTATCTTCACCGATATTGAGTACGAGTCCGGAGGTTCCTGTGCCTTTGATTTGGATGGCCGGATATTTTCCGTCAGCAAAAATAGCGGTAATAACACCATTCTCCTTCTGGTGCTCCACGGCCGAGGTAATCACGATCTTTTGTCCCTCCACGGAAATAGTTTGCTGCAGCACTTCGCCTACAAAGGAAGCTGGCACAAACAGCTTGTTCCCCAGCGTCTGCGGTGCTGCTCCCAGTGTAGTGAACATTTTATTTACGGTATAACGGTCTTCACCGCTCTTAACGGTTGTAAAGATATTGCCTTTGGTCAGATCGGCAGATTTAGTAGACTGGTTCCAGGTAAGGGTGAAGCCCAGGGCTTCGGCAACCGCGCGCAGCGGCACAAGCGGCTCTTTGACGCCGGAGGGCTGGAGCCCTTGATCAGCGATAGCGGAGCCGTTCAGTTCGATTACGAATGTCTTGGCGGCGGAAATAGTGGCTGCTTGCGGCGTTTTACCTGTATTCAGGGAAGAAGCGGCAGGAGCGGCAGAAACGGCTCCGGTAGACAGGGCTAAGGATAGGGTTAACAGGACTGCACTTGTTTTCAGTGGGGTTTTCATCGTTGTAAGCTCCTTTGGTTGAGTTTGTCAGGTGTTTGTCATGTACTAAACGGCGGCAGGCCGGATTTTGTTGCAAATTTATTCAGCATGATCGTTTAAACTTGAAAAAGGATAAGCAGAAAGGGGAAAACTGATATGTACGAAACGTATATTTTTGATTTGTATGGAACCCTGATCGATATTGAGACAGATGAAGAGCAGGCCGAGGTATGGGAGCGTCTGTCGCTGCATTTTAGCTATCAGGGGCTGAATATTAACGGAGCAGAGCTGAACAGACGGTTTCTGGCGGAGCGGGACCGCCAGCTTGCTGCCGCAGCCCGGCATTGCGAGTTCCCCGATTTCGTCATGGAGGAGGTATTCCGCGAAGTGGCCCGGGAACTGGGCGGTGAGCCCGGACAAGCCTGGCTTCATGAGACCGTACGCTGGATGCGCACCTTATCCATGATTCATATCTCCCTGTATGACGGTGTAGCAGAGATTCTCGGGCAACTGAGAAGCCGCGGTAAAAAAGTGTTCCTGCTCTCGAACGGCCAGAAGACCTTCATTGAAGCAGAGCTGACGATGCTGGGCATCCTGCACCTGTTTGACGGGATCGCTATCTCCTCAGAGGCCGGGGTCAGCAAGCCTGATCCGCTGTTCTACCGTTATCTGACGGAGAACTACGGCGCTGATCTGAGCTCGGCGGTTATGATCGGCAATGATCCGCGTACGGATATGGCCGGAGCGAACGCAGCAGGCATTGACTCCTGCTATATCCAGACGGCTTCCTCGCCGCGCGGCATTCCGGCCAATAGTACTTTTGAGATCAGAAATGGTGATCTGCGGCAGATTCCCGGCTGGAACGGATAATACGCCGGAGTGCAGCAGGCGTACATTTGCCCGGCTCCATACAGCGCCGTATAATATGTCCATGATCTTATTTCAGCAGGAGAGAAGGACAGCTGTATGACCGTAATTATTATTATTGCAGCGTTAATTCTGGCGCTGATTGCCGCTGCTTATATCGTTATGAGCGTGTATCCGGCTTTTGGCAGCCGGGGATCGAGGGCCGAACGTGAGCTGAGAAGCCGCTCGCCTCAATACCGGCAGGGGAAGTTCGTCTATCCCTTTGAGATTGCCGCAGAGGAGGGCAAGCCGGAGGGCGGCCTCTCCATTCTCAGGGATTTCATCAAGGGAAATCCCAATTCCAGACCGAAGGAGCCGCTTCAGCCCCAGCCGCTCTTAGCCGGCTCCTTAAGCCAGGGCAAGGGAACCCGGGCCACCTGGTTCGGCCATTCAGCTGTGCTGCTCGAAATTGGGGGAGCCACCCTGTTTCTTGACCCGATGCTGGGGCGCGCCCCGTCGCCGTTTCCGTTCATCGGCGGTAAACGCTATAGCAGCCAGCTGCCGGTTGAACTGGCCGGCCTGCCGCCGCTGGATGCCGTTGTACTGTCCCATGATCATTATGACCATCTTGATTACGGGACAATCCGGCAGCTGGCGCAGAGAACCTCCCTGTTCATCGTGCCGCTTGGCGTAGGCGCCCATTTGAAGCGGTGGGGAATCAGTGCAGAGCGTATCCGCGAGCTGGACTGGTGGGAGGAAACCTCCTTTGCCGGGCTGACGCTAACCAGCGCCCCGGCCCGGCATTTCTCCGGACGCAGCCTGCTGGACCGCAATTCTACCCTGTGGTGCTCCTGGGTTATCCAGGGCGGGCAGAATAAAGTGTTCTTCAGCGGGGACAGCGGCTACGGTCCGCATTTCGCGGAGATCGGGCAGCGGTACGGCCCGTTTGATCTGACCCTCATGGAATGCGGACAGTATGACCGGCGCTGGGCGGATATCCATATGATGCCCGAGCAGACGGTTCAGGCGCAGCTTGATCTGCAGGGCAAGCTGATGATCCCGATTCATTGGGGCGCCTTCACACTTGCGATGCATGACTGGACCGATCCGGTAGAGCGGGTGCTGCGTGCCGCCCGGCAGCACGGGCTGCAGCTGGCCACGCCAAGAATCGGTGAACCCGTTCAAGTGGGGGCTGAGCTGTACCCTTCCCTGCCTTGGTGGAGATAAACCGGGAGCAGCGGAGACGGCGGTGTGCTACAATAGCTGTGCGATAACGCTAAGGAGTGACTATAATAATGAGCGATAAAGTAAACGAACAAGAGCTGCTTGAGGTACTGGCCGCCAAAACCAAGGTGGACCCCAAGCTGATCCAGCTGGTGCTGAAGCATGAACAGACGTTTATTAACAAAGCCAAAGCTAACAGCAAGGGCGAGGTCGATATTGATAATGATGACCTGGTCGATTATGTAACCGCCCAGCGCGATGTGAAGCTGGACGAGCTTACGGTCGAAACCATTTTGGATGCGGAAATGGATTATCTGATGGACAAGGGGCTTGCCGGCTATATCGACTAAGCCATGCGGCTGAAATACGGAGCTGCTGTAGAGCTGTGAATACCCGGGTTACAGCAGCTTCGTCAGGCCGTTTTAGACTGCGCAAATAGGCCATGGAAATTAATATAAAATTTATTTTGCTTTTGGAAGCATGATGTGATATGATGTTGTTAATCATAAATTTAACCCTTAATTCACATATTGGAAAAGGTTATCATTTGTGCTTATGAAACTTTTCCAATGTGTGAATTTTTATTTGTTCGTACAATACGTAAGAATAAAAGGACATGTGTTAAATAATCTATTGGAGGTAATACAAATGCAAACAGGTACAGTTAAATGGTTCAACGCAGACAAAGGATTCGGTTTTATCGAGGTTGAAGGCGGAAGCGACGTATTCGTTCACTTCTCCGCAATCACTGGCGACGGCTTCAAGACTTTGGATGAAGGCCAACGCGTTGAGTTCAACGTAACTCAAGGCGCACGTGGACCACAAGCAGAAAACGTTGTAAAACTGTAATACGCTGACAAGCAAAGAAGCTGCCCTTAACATCTGTTGAGGGCAGCTTTTTTTTGGAAGTCTCAGTTCCCCGCAAAGTACCTGATTCAGCTCTATGATAAGGACACTTTACGGGGTTATTTTTTATAAGCCATCTGCCTTAAGTTTCTGTATAGATTAAACAAATATGAGATTTAACTTGAGGAGGGTTTATTTATGTATTTTCGCAAAAAAGCACAGGAAGATTTGCCGCAGGAGTCTACAGCAATCTGGTCATGTACGAAAGAGGGCTGCACCGGCTGGATGCGTGACAATTTTGCTTTTCAATATGTACCGACCTGCTGGCAATGTAATTCGCCGATGTCCCGCAGTATGAAGATCCTGCCTATGCTTGTGAATACGAATCATGACATGAAAGCAATCAAAAAGGGCATTTCAATTAAATAGCTGCATACGGACTGGCTTGCTCCTTCAGAGGGGCAGGCTCTAGGCAAACTCTCTAATGTAAAATAAGGAGGGGAGAAGCTGGTGTTCCTTAAAGTCACGGTTAGAGTACTGTTGGGAATCATGATTATAATGAACTTTTTTATTATCAGTTTTCACAATCCGCTGCTGCTTGGCATCTCTTTGGCACTGGGCGGGATTATTATTATTCTGGATCTGTACCAGGAATTTACACGTAAGAAGATAATCACCTACCTGGTAGGCGTTGTCCTCGTAACGGTGTTATATGTGGCAATCGGGCAGAGCTGGATTACGGCGCTAACGTTTATTTAGAATGATATACGCAAAAAAGGCGGCTCGTCAGGTACCAGTACCTTGGCGGACCGCCTTTATTATTTTAGTGTGCAGGTGCGGCAGCAGGAGCTACCGGCTGTAATTCATTGTCATGCTGGATCAGGCCGTGCTTCTCCCAGGCTCTGCTCTTCCAGCGGAAGTACATAATGACCGCCCGTGCCCACTCGTCAAAAGCAGTAGCAATCCACACACCGGCAAGTCCCATATTCAGCTGGAATACCAGCACATAGCCGAGCGGCAGACTCATGCAGACCATGGAAATCAGGCCCATGTAAACCGGAAACTTGGCATCACCGGAGGCCCGCAGGGAGTTAATGATAACAAGATTGCAGGTACGTCCGGTCTCCAGGAAAAAGCTGAGCAGGATCACCTGTGCACCCAGGATAATGATATTCTCATTATCGGTGAACATGCCGAACAGAGGCACGCGGAACGCAATAACAATAACATCAATAACGACAGTGACCAGCAGCGCCCATTTTACACTGGTAAATACCCGGCTGTAGGCTTCCTTGGGCCGCTTGGCTCCTACCAGATGGCCGACGATAATCGAGGTGCCCATGGATACGGCTACGCTGAACAAATAGATGTAGTTCGAAATATTCAGCGCATACTGGCGGGTAGCCATAGCCTCAGCGCCGAGGTAGGTGATGTACAGGGTGAACACGAGCTGGCAGGACTGGTACGTAATCGATTCAAAAGCGGCCGGGATGCCGATTTTGAGGATTTGCATTACATATTTTTTGGACAGGCGGATGTAATAGCTGAATTGAACCTTCACATCCATAATCCGGTAGAGCAGCAGGAAGAACAGGACGAGACAGATCAGCCGGCTGGCTACCGTAGAGACGGCAGCACCTTGAACGCCGAGTGCGGGCAAGCCGAAATGTCCAAAAATCAGGAGATAGTTACCGGCTACGTGAATTACATTCATCAGCAGCGAGACCATCATGGTCTGCTTGGTGAAGCCGTAGGTGCGGATGGTAGTAGCCAGTGCATTCAGCAGGGCCTGCAGGAAAATCCCGCCTCCGACGATATTCATGTACACCTTGGCGTGCACGAGGATATCACCCTGCACATTGAGTGCAGTCAGCAGATTGCCCCCGAATAGAAGCAGCACTGTACTGAGAATAATACCTACGAGCAGATTGAGCGTGACGGCATTGCCGGTTACATTTGCCGCTTCCAGCGGTTTTTTGGAGCCGAGATACTGGGATACGACGATAGCGGCCCCATTGCCGATCACACTGAGGATCAGGATAGCCATGGCGATAATCTGATTCGCTGCACCGACCCCGGATACCGCATCGTCCGATACGGAGCTAATCATAAAGGTATCTACACTGCCCATAAGCATGAACAGGAACAGCTCCAGAAAAATCGGCCAGGTCAGCTTGAACAGGTTAAATTGTTGGTCTTTCGTTTTCATCTATGCACCTCTTTGGATAATGGCTGGCGGAGTGTTAATTTTCGAGCCAAATGTATGTTAGCACAGGTTTTATGAAAATGCAGTATATTTCACGAAATAATGAAAAAATTCACTGAATTTCTTTCAATGTTACCACGGTGTGAAGCCACGCAGCGCCCAATAGTATCCTCCGGGTAACTACATCACGGGAAAGTGCCTACTTCCTTTTTTGACTGCATGAACTTACACTAAGTCCAGAACTTACAAAAATATATCGAAAAAGGAGCTACTATATATGAAATTGCAATTAGCGCTTGATCTTGTTGGAATCGAAGGAGCCAAGGAAATCGTCTCGGAGGTTGCTGAATTCATTGACGTTGTGGAGATCGGAACTCCGATTGTTATTAATGAGGGGCTGCATGCGGTGAAAGCGATCAAGGACGCTTTTCCGGCGCTGACTGTACTGGCCGACCTGAAAATTATGGACGCTGGCGGTTATGAAGTTATGAAAGCAGCGGAAGCAGGCGCGGACATTGTGACTGTACTTGGCGTATCTGATGATTCCACTATCAAAGGCGCTGTAGAAGAAGCTAAGAAAACAGGACGCGAGATCCTGGTTGACCTGATCAACGTGAAGGACATCGCCGGCCGTGCTGCTGAAGTAGACGCGCTTGGTGTTGACTATGTCTGCGTTCACTCCGGTTACGATCACCAGGCTGAAGGCAAAAATTCCTTTGCTGACCTGAAGGCGATCAAAGCAGTGGTAAAACAGGCTAAAACAGCCATCGCCGGCGGCATCAAGCTGAGCACTTTGCCGGAAGTCATCGCAGCCGGTCCTGATCTTGTGATCGTGGGCGGCGGCATCACCGGCGAGAGCGATCAGAAAGCGGCGGCAGCTGAAATGAAGCGCCTCGTTAGCCAGGCCTAAGACGCTATGGATACTGTGGGCTACACACAGGAGATTGTGAAGGAGTTGCACACTTCGGCGGATCAGCTGGATGCCGGGGAGGCGGAGCGGTTTGCGGAGCTGCTGCAGCGCTCGGGCAAGATTTTTGTGGCCGGCGCCGGCCGCTCCGGCCTGATGGGCCGGGCCTTCGCCATGCGGCTGATGCATGTCGGCCGGTCGGCGTATGTTGTCGGCGAGACGGTGACGCCGGGAATCGAGGCCGGCGATGTGCTGGTGCTCGGCTCCGGCTCCGGCGAGACGAAAAGCCTGATCGCCATGGCCGAAAAGGCCAAGGCGATCGGCGCTGCCGTCGCGCTAGTCACAATCGCGCCGGAGTCTACGCTGGGTAAACTGGCGGATTACACCGTCCGGCTGCCGGGTGCGACCAAGGAGGCCAGCGGGGAACGGGCGACCATCCAGCCGATGGCTTCCCTGTTCGAACAGACTCTGCTGCTGTTCTATGATGCCGCCATCCTGCGCCTGATGGAATGGACCGGTCAGACAACAACCCAGATGTTCGGCAAGCACGCGAACCTTGAATAGCAATACTAACCAACGCCTGTCCGGCAGAACCCGGACAGGCGTTGGTTGATTTGACGGGGCGCGGCTGCTGGCGGACGCCGGGATAGCAGAATAACGGGATAAGGGGATAACCATTTGGTGTTACTGGAGGTGGGGGCTAATAGCACACACCTGGCCTGAGAATGGCCATGAATGTTAGGTGAAATTTGTTTTTTTGGTGCTGTACTGTAGCGTTTTGAGTATATCTGACTAGGTCGCGCTGTATGCGGTCATTCTGAGTATGTGGGTTAGAGCGTGATTACCTGTGATTAGAGTGAAATTTGGTTGGCTGGCTGATGCTGTACTGCAGCGTTTTGAGTAGTTCTGACCAGATTCCGTCGTATACGCGCTATTAGAGTACGTGACTAGGGAGCGCCTGCGTATAACAAGACACTTAAACAAGCAAAAAGGTGCGGCTGCTGCCGCACCTTTTCGACTTAACTGCAGTTTGTACAACTAAAAAGCGCGTTTTTCTTCTCTTCTCCACTTTAACTGCACTTTGTGCAGCTAAAATGACGTCTAATCCTGATTTTGGCCAAATTCGGCAGATTTAGTTGTACGGAAGAGACAATTTCATAATTCAAAACCCTTGCTACGCCTGGTTTTTTTAAGCATAGAAAAAGGAGTACCTCCCCAAGTTCTCGAAGTTATAGGCGACCAAACCGACACCCGAGAACAAAAAAAGGAGGTAATCCCTATCTACTCTATTCGACAAGAAGAGCTGTTTTCCTTCGAGGAATTGCTCCAAATGCGCCCGGAAGATAAATATAGTCAAATCTTTGAACACTTAAACCTGGCTCCGGTCCTTCACGTACTCCGGAAAAAGAACCATCGTGGACGGCCACAGGAGCTAAACCTCCCTGCCATGATCTACTCGCTGCTCATCTCAAAAATGGAGGGCATTGAGTTTGTTTCTTCTCTGGTTAGACGCCTTAAGCACAGCGAGGAATTTCGGGCGCAGTGCCGGTTTACCGGCTCGAACCCTATTCCGAGCAAAGCTTCATACTCCCGTCTGATTTCTGCGCTTGAGCAAACGGGAATGCTTGAGCAACTGCAGGATAGCTTGGTGCTGTCTGCCATGGAAGAAGGCTTTGTTACGGGCACGCACCTTGCCGTTGATTCCTCCATTGTTGAGGCTTGGGATTGCCAATTCAGTGAATCTGCGTCGAAACGCCGAGCGGCCCGCCGTACCAAAAAGCCAAGCGAAGCGCCAGAAATTCAGCAACTGGAGTTCGAGAATGCCGAGCCAGAGCCTCAGCCAGCGAACGAACCGCTTAAAAAACCAGTCTACCGACGTGGGCGGACTTCTGCGGAAGAAAAAGAGCGCCGGCGTCTGGAACGGGAAGCTTATGAAAAGACCCTAGCACCCTTTGAGAAAACGATTGAAGCGATGCTGCCTTACACCTATGACGAGCTCCTAAGCACGATCCCCCGGCATGCTGCACGTTTTGACAAGAAAAATACGAAGGGCAGACTCACCAGTTATTTCGGATTTAAGGCGAACGTACTGGTGGATGCGGATTCTCAGTATGTGCTAAGCGGTGTCTTTAGTTCGGCGAATCTGAATGACCAGCGGATGGCCGTCCTGCTCCTAAAGGGGCTACACCTGAAGTTTCCTGGGCTGAAGGTGAAGCATGTCTTGGGCGACAAAGGGTATGACAGTTCGGCCATTTACCAGTTGATTCATTCCTTAGGCGCTTTTCCTATTATTAAAATGATTCACCACAAAAAACCGCCCGAGGGGATGAACCAGGATTACACCCCGGTGTGCTCGCAGGGACACGCCTACCGTTACGACAGTTTCGATGCCAAATACGAAACACTGCGTTATACCAGGCCGAACCAGTGCAAAGACTGTCCGTTTTCCGAATCCGGCTGCCAAAAGGTGTTTAAGATCCGAATCCAAACCGATTTGCGTAAGCACGCTTACCCAGCAAGAGGGAGCGAGAGCTTTACGCAACTGTATAACAAACGAACGGCTGTAGAACGTGTTTTTGCCTACCTCAAAGAGTATTTTGGGATGAAACGCACACGTCACCGCGGCGTCCGGGCAAGTGTCGATTTCCAGCTCAGCACATTGGCCTACAATTTGAGTAAGTTTGCGCTAGACAAGTTGAACAAGCAGTTGAGTAACTCCCAGCAAGTGGCCTAACTCTTTTTAAAAAACAAACTCAGATTTTGGCCCAGTCTTGCTATCCAGCAAACTGAATTATGAAATTGACTCCGGAATGCAGTTATATGGCTATCGCGAGTAAATAAGCTAAGTTTAGTTGTACATAGTGCAGCTATGTTACCGGGAACGCTCGACAGGAGCTTGCTGAGCAGCCTGAGTGAAAAATTGCTATTGCCAATTAGAAGTTCGCTATCCCATTTAGTAGAGGATAGAAGAAACAGAGCTCGCCCCTGAAGAGATTCAAGTGTTGGGCTCTGCGGACATCTCTAGCGTTTGAGCAGATCCTCGCGGATTGGGGTGAAGGCGTCGAGCAGTGCCGAGTCTGCTTCGAGCGCGGTAACACCATGCTTGGCGCCTGGTGGGATAGCAATACTCTGGCCGGCCGATACGCCATACTCCCTGCCGTCGATGCGGAAGATGAAGCTTCCGCGCAGGCAATAGCTCATCTGCTCATGCGGGTGGCTGTGCTCGTAGCCCTCGGCACCTTTTTCAAAATGAACCTCCATCATCATCAGACTCTCTGCCGCGTTCAGAATGCAGCGTTTTACGCCCGGCTCCGCCGGTTCCCATACTCCAAGGTTACTCATATTTCTTCCTCCTTATTAGGTAGATAAATTTTTGATGATTCCGAGATAGTCTTATTGCGGAACAGCGATCCGGATTGATCCCGGTTCAAGGATCAGGCTGTCGGAAGCAGCGTCAGCCGCCGATCCGCCGGCCGGCTCTGCCTCTGCCGCAGCTCCGCCTGCGCCAAGCACGCGAAGCGCCGCGCCGCCCGGAACACGGACCCGGCGGGTTTCGCCGGTCCCGTTGAGGGCGGCAACACACCAGCCGCCGTCTGCGCGGCTGAGCTTATACAGCCGCACACCGTCCGCGGCGTCCGTGGGTTCAAGCTCCAGCGGCTCCAGCCGGAGCTCCGGTGTCCCCTCGGCGTGCGGATGCAGCAGTACGACGTAGTCTTCGCCGGCGCGGCCGTGCACGCGGAAGTGCTGCTGCGCAGCCAGCGGATAAGCTCCGCCGGCAGCGCCTTCACCGGCAGTGACGGCCGGGCGCAGCGGCTCAGCGATCTGCGCATGGAGCCGCATGCCGCCAAGGCCGGCGGCGTCAATGGCCTGCTCCGCGAGCTCTGCCCCGCTGCTCAGCGTATGCAGATTCCAGACGCTATCGGCTGTCCCGCGGATGCGGTCCCAGACCAGGTAAGCATCAAAGCCTGCCTTGATGTACAGGAAATGCCGCTCATACTCGTCAGCGTGTACATCGGGGATGAGGCTTCTTGCATAATCCAGCTCCTCCGCGAAGCTGACCTCCCGGCAGACGCTTTTCAGCGGGCCGTCCGCGTAGCCGCCGGAGCCGTCCGCGAACTGGACGATGTTGTGCGCAGCACCGGACACATACCAGTGCCGGTCCCCGTTGTAATAGCCGCCGGTGCCGGCATCAAGCGTCAGCGGCACCCCGTTCGCCCAGATGGAGAAGTGGCCCTCATCATGATGGGCGTGATAGGTCAGCGGCGAGGCCTCGTAGATGGCATAATGCTGCAGGTTTTGCTCTCCGCTGCGGAAGATGACATAGCCGATGCCGGGATAATGCACGGAGCGGAGCTCCGGCATCTGTTCCGGCAGCTCCGGCTGCGGATAGAGCAGGGCGACCACCGGCAGCGGGAACGCGCCGGTATCCTGAACCGGGGCACCGCCGTGCTTCCAGGTCCAGACCATTTCCGCCGCCAGCTGAGGGTCCTCTTCCGCGTAGAACGGAGCGGCATAGCCGAGCAGGCGGAACCATTTCTCCTGAACGTTGGCGTCGCCGACAGCCGGAGTCAGCAGGACAGGTGGCCCGTCCGGTCCGCCCTGGATCACGTCCTCAGCTGTCACAATCCCGAGCAGGAAGCGGTACATCGCCTTGACTTTGGCCTGTCCGAAATAGTCCGTTCCGGTAAGGCGTTTCAGCAGGGCGAAGAACAGGAAATACCGGTGCAGTACGGCGCCGTGGTAGCGCACATTTTCCGGCCAGGCACCGTCATCATCAACGACCTCCGCGAGCTGCCAGTCGATTACCGAGCGGGCATGCTCCAGGTAGGCCGCGCTCTCCGGCTCCTGCGGGAAGAGCAGGGCATATACGCCAAGACCGGTTGCCCGGTCGGCATTCCAGTTGCTGCGCATGCCGCCCTTCTCATCCGGGAAGGTAGGGAGGTCGAACCGGTAATAGGCAGTGTCCATCATCATCGCCGCAATATAACGGAGGTCTGCAAGCAGCGTCTCCGAATCTTCACCCGAGACCGCAGTGCTGGCAGCAATCTGGTCATAAATAACCGAGATCGCCGCAATCCCCCGGCCGATATGCACGGCACCGTAGGTATCGTCATCATGCCAGCCGTCCCGGCGAAAAATATCCATACCCTGCCGCATATCAGCCAGCATGTACTGCAGCTTGCGCTTGGCCAGTCCGGCATACTGCTCCTCACCTGTAACCATATACAGGTTGGCATCTGCACCGGCCGCCTCCAGCAGGTAGGCCCAGTTGGTCAGCGTGTGCCGTTTAAAGAGCGGGGAGAGCCGCTCTTCGCCAAGGGGCTGCCCGGCGGCATCCAGGAACACTACTCCGGTACATACCCCTCCGTTAACCAGCGGTGTTTCCAGACTGAGTTCCGTCTGGATACCATAATGGTCGCCGGCGCGGACCGGCAGCAGCTCCTCATAGCGCAGCACCGTCAGGCTGTCCTCCGCCTCATTCCGGATGTATACGCACCGGACCCCTTCCTCCGCCGCGCCGTCAGCCGGCGTTACGCCCGAGGGCTGCAGGCCGCTCCCGCCGCCGGGCAGCTGCTCCAGCCGGATCGTGCTGCCGGTCCCCGGCACCTGCGTCCAGCCGTCCAGCCCCTGGCGGAAGCTGCCGTTACCCAGCTGCACGGGCAGGCCGAGCTGCGAATGCGTCAGCCGCACGCCGCCGATCCGGGCAACACCCCGGCCCTGCACCTGCACAGACAGCTTCAGCTGCGCTGCCCCGGCAGGGACCTTAAAGACGAACGGCTCCACCCGGAAGACGCCCAGCCACTGGAGCGGCGCTACCGCCTCACGCACATCATGCCCCGCCAATTGCTGCCTCACATATTCCCGCGCCTCAGCCTCCCGCGCAGTAAACTGCTCCGACAGCTCCCGCTGTCTGGCGTATTCCCGGGTAACTGCCGGGATGCGCTCTATTCTGCTGCGGATCTCACCCAGCTGATTATGATCATAGCAGGCGAAGGGGCGGATTTCAGCCGCGCTTTTATAGGATGAACTCATCTTTATTCAGAAGCCTCCCTCGTGAATCACGTTGTTATTTTCCATTCCTGTATCCAGTCTGTCTCTGTTCTCTTCCATAAGTATACCTTTGCGGCCAGTAAACCGGGGATGGATAAACAAGTGCAGGGGAGGGGACAAAGCGACTTATTTTTAAGATGCTAAAGGTTGTCCTGCCCGCATTAATCAGCCTTATCTTTTTTTTCGCCCGTTTTATAAAAAGTGAATTTCTCCCCCTTGGTGCAGTCGCTTTCTCCCTAACTGTCTCTCTGCAGAGGGACGTATCATTAGGATATAAGCGCAAGCCGAATAGACAGGAGGAACAATCAATGAATGGAACGAAACGTCAAATAAACGCCTGGACCTTTGTTGCGCCCAGTCTGATACTGACACTGATTTTTGGGGTGTATCCCGTATTCTGGGCTTTGAAGTACATGTTCTATGATTATCAGGGCTTCGGTACGCCGCTCTTTATCGGTCTGGACAACTTTGAACGTCTGTTCCGCGATAAAGATTTCTGGCATTCGGTGGTTAACACCTTTATCTACGCAGGCGGCAAGCTGATCATCACGATTCCGCTGTCGTTTATACTGGCAGTGGTTCTTAACCGGGCACTGAAGGGCCGGCAGCTGCTGCGGGCGATTTATTTCATGCCTACCGTAATCAGTGCTTCAGTTATGGCGATCGTATTCTATGTTATTTTCAACTCGTACAACGGTATGGTGAACCAGCTGCTGCTGGGCGCCGGTATTATATCCTCACCGATTGACTGGCTGGGTGCCAAGTATGCCCTGCTGACAGCAATTATCATTGCCATCTGGGGTGCGGTCGGTAACTATATGCTGCTCTTTATTGCAGGACTGCAGAACATTCCGGAGGATCTTTATGAAGCGGCTTCCATCGACGGAGCAGGCCCGCTGCGCAAAATGTGGAGCATCACCGTTCCTATGCTGGGACCTGTGCTGCAGATGATTATCATGCTGGCCATCACGGTCTCGCTGAAGGGCTACGAGAGCATTATGGTACTTACCGAGGGCGGACCTTACGGCAAAACGGAAGTCATGTACCTCTATCTGTATAAGCTGTTCTTCCCGGTATCGAGCGGAGGCTCAAGCATCCAGCAGTTCGGTTACGGTAGTGCGGTCGGCTTTACAACGGCGGTTATCGTCGGTCTGATCACCCTGATTTACTTCTACGTCTCCAAGAAACTGAATGATATCTATTAAAAGAGAGGAGAATGAACAGTGAGCACATTACAAGCGGATACTAAACTAGCTTCAACTCCTGCCACTACAATAAAATCAAAGGCGCTGCTGTCCCGGGTATTGCTGTGGATCTTCCTGCTGCTGGTGGCGGGCTTCGCACTCTTTCCCATTATTCTCGCCTTCTTCGGATCACTGAAATCGAATCTGGAGCTGACGACAGGAACCTCGCTGCTGCCGCGGGAGTGGAAATTTGAGAACTTCACCCAGGCCTGGACCTCGGCTAATTTTGCAAGGTTCACCTGGAACAGCATGTTCATCAGTACCTTCACTACAATAGGCACTCTGTTAATCGGAACAATGGCTGCTTATGCAGTGGCGAGAGTGGATTTCTACGGAAAACGGGCGTATGTTGTCATCCAGTCCTGCACCCTGTTCATCTCGATCGGTGCTGTTGTGCTCCGCCCGCAGTTTGATCTCATGGTCGCGCTTAATCTGCAAAAATCGCTCTGGGGCGTCATCATCATCCTGATCAGCGCCCATGCGACAGCCTTCTTCATGCTGATCGGCTTTGTCCGGGCCATTCCGAAGGAGCTCGACGAAGCGGCGTTCATTGACGGTTGTAACTTCTATAGCGTATACTTTCGGGTTATCTTGCCGCTCTTGACGCCGGCGCTGGGCGTTACCGCGCTTTGGACCTTCCGCGGTGCCTGGAACGAATACATCCTGCCGCTAGTCTTTACGATGACCCAGCCTGCCCTGCAGACGCTGACTGTAGGTCTGGCCGGCCTGAAGTACGGTGTCGGGGATGCGGCCCAGCCGCAATTAATGCTTGCCGGCGCATGCTTGTCCATGCTGCCGATGATTATCGTTTATATTTTTGCCAACAAATCATTCATGCAGATGACCGCTGGCTCCGTTAAGGGTTAGAATAACCTCACGCTCCCGGCAGCCAGCCGGCAAAGGATGGGAAATATGCTGAAAACCTGGCTGTACCGGACCTCACTGAGGAAAAGAATATGGCTGTCTTTCACCGCATTGACAGTCTTTTGCATCACTATAACGGGCTTCGGAGCCTATTCGATTGCTTCGCGGGCCATGGAGCGCAACTCCACCGACCTGAACCGCAATGTGCTGAACCAGTCGGTTAATGTGCTTGACCAGAAGCTGAAGCAGATTATAGTGGCTTCCTCGACAATCATGCTGAGCGATGCCTATAAGCAGATGATAAGAGATGTACAAGCGAATAACATAGACCGGTACTTTGCCAATTTCTCTGTGCTGCAGAACCCCTTTACCCAGGCGGAGCTGACGGAGAATTCCATTGAATCGATCCTGATCAGTACTCCCGGCGGAGATTTCTATTCCGCCGGGAATCTGCGCAGAACGGCGACTCCATTTATGGAGTCTTTGCTGTATCAGCGGATCAGGGACAATCCGGAGTCTAATTGGATGGAGAGCCACCGCGACGAGCTGTTCGCCGGGGAGCATCAGGTTATCTCCCTGCTGCTGCAGCCGCTGACGGAGAATTATGTGCCCGATGTGTTCCTTGCCGTCAATGTGAAGGAGGATATCCTGGAGGATACCGTCAGCGGGGGCGCGAGTCTCGGCAGCGCCAAGTTTATGCTGATCAACAAATCCGGGGACAGCGTCTTCGGGGATAATGAACGGCCGGAATGGTCGCGCTCGGCAGGCTTTATGGACAGGCTGCTGGAGGCGGACAGCGGTAACTTTGAGTATCCGGCAGGGGGCGGCACGATGCTGGTCAGCTATGCTGAATCAGGTTATGCCGATGACTGGCTGCTGGTCAGCTATCTGTCCAAAAAAGAGCTGCTGCAGCCGGTGCGCAGCATCCAGTGGCTGGTGCTGATGATTATGGCGGCCTGTGTCGTCATTGCCCTGCTGCTGTCCAGAACCCTGTCGGCCCTCTTGCTCGGGCCGCTGCTGAAGCTGCAGAAGACGATGTCCCGGGTAGAGCAAGAGGATCTGGGCGCCCGCTTCGAAAGTCCGTTCCAGGATGAAATCGGCGATGCCGGACGTAAATTCAACCAGATGCTGGACCGGATCGGCGAGCTGATTGTGGAAGTTAAGGATACGGAGAAGGAGAAGCGCAAGGCGGAGATCAAGACGCTGCAGGCGCAGATCGAGCCGCACTTTTTATATAACACGCTTAATACAATCTTCTGGAAATGTGAAATGGATGAGTATGAGGATGTGAAGCAGATGGTGATTTCGCTGTCCGCCCTGTTCCGGCTTGGACTGAACAACGGGCAGGAGATTACTACGCTGGGCCGGGAGCTGGAGCATGTCCGCCAGTATCTGAACCTGCAGCAGCAATGCTATGAGGGGCTGTTTGATTATACGATAACATGCGCACCCGAGCTGCTGGAACTTCCTGTGCTGAAGATTATTATTCAGCCGCTTGTGGAAAATTCCATTCTGCACGGGCTGAAGGAGCTGCGGGGCGGAGGAAGGATTGCCATCGCTGTAGCTATGGAAGGACAGGAGCTTGTAATCAGGGTTACCGACAACGGGTCAGGCATGGATGCCGACAGGCTGAATGCCAGACTGAAGGAACCGGCCAGCAGCGGCGGTTATGCCCTGACCAATATCTGCAGCCGTCTGCAGCTGTATTACGGCAGGGAGGGCGGATTATTTTTCCGCAGCACCCCGCTGATTGAGACCGAAGCGGTTCTCTCGATTCCAATGGAAGGTGGAGTTTATCCTGAAGCACGCTGATCCCGTTAAATTATGCATAGTCGATGATATCCCGGCAGTTGTCCGCGGCCTGTCACAGCGGATTCCCTGGGAGGAGCATGGTATTACGGTGGCCGCAACGGCGGCCAACGGAGAGGAAGGGCTGGTAGAGATCCGCAAGCACCGGCCTGATATTGTATTGACCGACATCCGCATGCCCTTCACTGACGGGCTGGCGATGATGCGGACGATTCTGGCCGAGCAGCCGGAGATCAAGCTGATTTTTCTGACAGGCTATTCAGACTTCACATACGCCCAGGAGGCCGTGAAGCTGGGGGCGTTCGACCTGATCGTCAAGCCGTTTACCCGGCCGCAGGTGCTGGAATCGGTCCTGAAGGCCAAAGAGGTACTGGAACGCGAGCGCTCCCAGGCTGAGCAGATGCGGGGAATGGAGCAGAAGCTGCGGGAAAGTATGCCTTATCTGCGCCAGGAGTACATGCGCCTTCTGATCCGTTACGGCAGCAGGCAGCAGCATCTCAGCCAGCAGTGGGATTTCTATGCGATTCAGATGAAGCGCAGCGGCTTTTGCGTGATGGCAGCGGAGATTGACTTTTTTGCCGACCGGACGGCTTCAATGCCTGTATCTGAGGTTGAGCTGATCCGGTTTGCGGTGCAGAACATTCTGCAGGAGACGATTGCCGCTTACACCCAGGGTATTGTATTCCGAGAGCATGTTAACCAGTTCGTAATTGTCATGAATCCGCCGGCTACGCTTGACGCGGAGCAGCTGGCCGAGAAGTGCCGCGAGAATGTCTGCAGGCATACCTATCAGACAGTGTCGATCGGGCTGGGCGGAGATGTTGAAGAAGCGGGACAGCTGTCGGTATCGTACGCCCAGGCCATGTCTGCGCTGACAAATACGTTTCTGACCGGGGGCAACAGCGTCTACCGCTATGTGGAATCGCCGGAGGCGGACGCAGCGCTGCCCAGATATTCCTACGATAAAGAGAAGGAGCTGCTTTATTGCCTGCGTTCAGCCAATCTGGCCAAAGCAGAGGAACAGCTGGACGGCATCTGGAACGAATGGGTAAGCTCTCCTGTCCTGCCTGACCCGGCCATCGTCAAGACGATGTGTCTGGAGCTGGCGCATTCGATCCACCGCGTCTTTTCTGATAAAGCTTCGGACAGTGAAGTCAAAATACTGGAAAAGAAGCTGGCCGAGATGAACGGGGCCGCCTCCTTTGAGGAGCTGCGCAGGCAGATCCGCGAGTTTTGCCGCCAGGGCTGTGCCTATCTGCAAATCCGCCAGACCAGTGATGCGCGTGTACTGGTAGAGCGGGCTATCGCTTATATTAACGGCAATCTGCACCGCAACCTGGCTGTTGCTGACTGTGCGAGAGAGGTGCACCTCAGTCCCAGTTATTTCTCCAACCTGTTCAAGAAGGAGATCGGCATGACGCTGGCCCAGTATATCATCAGCCGCAGAATGGAGAAGGCCAAAGAGCTGGTGCTCGAAGGAATGCAGGTGCAGGATATCGCTGTCTCTCTGGGCTATGAGGACCGGCCTTATTTTACCGAGCTGTTCAAAAAGTATACCGGCATGACGCCCACCGACTTCCGCTCCAAATACACTTCGGCTGTGCAGCGAGGAAACAGTGATTTCGTCTCCCCTGAATAGTTGTTTTCCCCTTCACTTACAACAGGGCAGTCATTTTATAATTTTTATATGAAATGAATGCGATTACAAACATAAAAGGGAGGTTTTTTAGATGAAAAGAAATCAATGGATGCTAACCGGTGCTTCGCTGCTGCTGGCGGGGGCGCTTGCCGGATGCTCATCATCTGCTAATACAAATGCTGAGGCGGAAGGCGGCGACACAGCCGCTGAACAGACTAAGCTGGTGTACTGGTCGATTGACCGTCATGATTCCGATTTTATTGAACAAAAGATTAGTGAGTATGAGGGTCTCAATCCCGATGTAGATATTGAATTTAAAGTGATGGCTGACAACTACGCCCAATCCGTGGATATTGCTTTCTCAAGTAAACAGGCGCCGGATATTCTGCGTGTGGATACAGGTAACGTGCCGACATGGGTGAAGAAGGGCTACCTTGAGTCCTTTGACGAGTACATTACGCCGGAAATGAAGAGCCGGTTCGAGAGCATTCTTATTAATGAAAAAAATACAGTTGACGGCAAAATCTACACCCTGCCGAATATCGGCCAGTTCTGGCGCCTGATCTACAACGTTGACCTGTTCGAGAAAGCAGGTATTACCGAGCCGCCGACTACACTGGCAGAAATGGTTGAGGATGCCAAGAAGATTACCGAGGCAGGCAAGGCTGAAGGCGCTTATGGACTTGCCGGCAACTTCAAGAGCGGCAGCGGCTTTGAGCGGATTGCCCACCCGATTACAACCCTGAGCAAAACCGAAGGACAAGAGGGCTTCAACTTCCAGACCGGACAATTCGACTTCGGTATGTATAAGGAGACCCTTGAGGCACTGCGCCAGATCGTTGAAGACGGCAGCATGATGCCGGGCTCCGAGTCGCTCGATATTGACCCGCTGCGCGCACAGTTCGCTCAAGGCAAAATCGGCATGTACTTCAACCACTCTGTAGAACCAAGCGTGTACAAAACCCAGTTCCCGACCGAAATCCGCTGGGCAGCCGCGCTGCCGCCGACCATCGACGGCCAGCAGAACGGTGTCAGCCAGGTTATCTCCGGAAGCTATCTGGCGATGAGCAAGGATTCGGCCAACAAGGAAGCAGCCTGGAAGTTCATTGAATGGATGTACAGTGATGACGTGCAGACCGCCTATCAGGAAGGCGGATACGGTGTTTCCGTTATTCCTTCTGTAGCTGCTGCAGCCAAGGCGCCGGATATTCCGGGCATCGAGTACTTCCTGCCGACCAAATTCGACGGAATCTATCCGGCCACTCCATTCGGTGCTACTGAAGGACGTCTGGAAGGAACCAAGAAGATGGACGTGTTCAACAGATACATCTTCACCGGCGGAGACCTTGATAAAGAAATTCAGGATCTGAATACCCGTTACAATGCAGCGCTGGAAAAAGCGGTTGCTGCGGGCGACACGACCGTTGAAGCACAGCCGGACTTCAGTGCAGCCGACCTGCAGGGAAGCCTTGTTACTGAATAAATCTGTAAAGAAGACCGCGGGCCCCGGGCCTGCGGTCTTTTTGCATACCGGCGGCGAATGTGGCAGTGATGTGCGGGGGCCGGGTGTTTTGTAGTATGATAGGGAAGAATGAAAGGGGGCCGCATACCTTGGCAACGGAAATTAAAGACCGTATCAATCTGCAGGAAATTAACTGCGAGAAGGAGCTTACGCTCGCCGTTATCGGCGGCAAGTGGAAGCTGATCATCCTGTGGCATCTGGGCCTTGAAGGCACCAAACGCTTCAGCGAGCTGAAGAAGCTCATTCCCCATATTACGCAAAAAATGCTGACCAACCAGCTCCGCGAGCTGGAGGAAGATCAGCTTGTATTAAGAAAAGTGTATGCCGAGGTCCCGCCGAGAGTAGAATACTCCTTGACGGATTACGGGCAAAGTCTGCTGCCTGTGCTTCGGATGATGTATGACTGGGGTAAAGATTACGGGAACAATGTGGTCTGGAAAAATAACAGCCAGGCTGTAGAGTAGCTGTTACCCCGTGCAATGACAAGCTGTAGTGTTAGTGTAAATGATATAGATACAAATAATGGAGGGATTGTCCGAGATGCTGCAAACTGATTATCGTCCGCTGCTGGACTCGTATGCATTTACTAATGGGATTACTCTGCGTAACCGCGTGGTTATGGCGCCTATGACTAACTTTTCTTCCAATGAGGACGGTACGGTCTCCAAGCCGGAACTGGACTACTATATCCGCCGCTCCAAAGGTGCAGGTATGGTCATCACGGCCTGTGTGTACGTTAGCCGGGGCGGCAAAGGATTCCACGGGGAGTTCGGCGGAGACCGCGACGAGCTGATCCCGAGCCTGCGCGAGCTGGCATCTGCGATTAAGGGTGAAGGTGCCAAGGCCGTGCTGCAGATTTTCCACGGCGGACGCCAGTGTCCGCCGGAGCTGCTGCCGGACGGGCAGACCGTCAGCGCCAGCGATGTTCCGGCAGAGCTGCCGGGCGGCGGCCAGGGACCTGCGCCGCGCACGCTGACCGATGAAGAGATTCAAGTAATCATCGCTGACTTCGGCGCAACTACCCGCCGGGCCATTGAGGCCGGCTTTGACGGCGTGGAGATTCACGGCGCAAACGGCTATCTGCTGCAGCAGTTTTTCTCGCCGCATTCCAACCGGCGCGAAGACCGCTGGGGCGGCAGCCTGGAGAACCGACTGAGCTTCCCGCTGGCTGTTCTGCGTGAAGTAAAACGCGTTGTGAACGAGTACGCCTCCTCTCCGTTCATCGTCGGCTACCGTTTCTCGCCGGAAGAACCGGAAACACCGGGAATTACAATGGCTGAGACGTTCGCGCTGATTGATGCGCTCAAAGAGGAAGGTCTGGACTACCTGCATGCTTCGCTGATGGAGCTGTGGTCGCTGCCGCGCCGCGGTACGGAAGACGCACGTCCGAGAATCGAACAGATTGTCGGACGCGTGGGCGGTGCTGTGCCGGTCATCGGCGTCGGCTCGCTATACAAGCCGGAAGATGCGCTTAAGAGCCTGGATACAGGCATTGAGCTGGTGGCACTCGGCCGCCCGCTGCTGATCGATCCTGACTATGTGCAGAAGCTTGCCGAAGGCCGCGCCGGCGACATCGCGACCGAGCTGGATACCACAGCCCAGGCTGAGCTGGTCATCCCGGACCCGCTTTGGGGCGCGCTTGTTAACACACCGGGCTGGCTGCCGCTGAAGGGGTAAGGAGCGGGCGGTTCCGTGCGCCGGCCTAGCGTTGAGGCTTTGGCGGCGGAACGAGTGGCGCCGGTGACGGCGGTCCCAGAGTAGTGGATTAAAGGGAAAAATCCCACTAATAGTGCCGTTGACGGCTCAAAAGTGTTGGATTAAAGGGGAAAATCCCACTAATAGCGCCGTTGTTGGCTCCGAAGTGGTGTAGTAAAGGGAAAAATCCCACTAATAGCGCCGTTGACGGCCCAAAAGTGGCGAACTAAAGGGAAGAATCCCACTAATAGCGCCGTTGACGGCCCAAAAGTGGCGAACTAAAGGGAAAAATCCCACTAATAGCGCTGCTGGCGGCTCCGAAGTAATGTAGTAAAGGGAAAAATCCCACTAATGGTGCCGTTGACGGCCCAAAAGTGGCGAACTAAAGGGAAAAATCCCACTAATAGTGCCGTTGGCGGCTCAAAAGTGTTGGATTAAAGGGGAAAATCCCACTAATAGCGCCGTTGACGGCCCAAAAGTGGCGAACTAAAGGGAAAAATCCCACTAATAGCGCTGCTGGCGGCTCAAAAGTCGCGGATTAAAGGGAAAAATCCCACTAATAGCGCCGTTGGCGGCTCAAAAGTGTTGGATTAAAGGGAAAAATCCCACTAATGGTGCCGATAGCTTGCCGGAGTGCTGATTTTGGCATGTTACAGGTGGTCCGGCATCAGCTCTGCCCATTGGTTCCGGGTTCCTGCCAGTCTTAGGCCCCGGGTAACAGACGCAGAGAGGGAGCTCCTCAGAAAAAATAAATTAGCACACAAAACAGCCCCCGGCCAAAAGCATCCGCTTCTGCCGGGGGCTGTTTTTATATCTCAAGCCGAGTTTGTACATCTGAAAATGCTGCACAACTGCCGCATAATTGCTGCACCATGAAATGAACCGGCGCTTTAACCAGCTGCCGTATGCCGGGTGGTAATTAGGCTTTTTGCTCAAACAGCTTGGCGATTTCTACGATTACATTTACAGCCTTCAGCATAACGTCGACCGAAGCGTACTCGAATTTGCCGTGGAAGTTCTCGCCGCCTGTAAAAATATTCGGCGTAGGCAGTCCCATATAGGACAGCTGCGAGCCGTCGGTGCCGCCGCGGATCGGGCGGATTACCGGTGTGATGCCGAGGTTTTCCATTGCTTCGTGGGCGATGTCGACGATATGGCGGACCGGCTCGATTTTTTCACGCATATTGTAGTACTGGTCGTTCATCTCCAGCAGCACGTTTTCATCGCCGTAAGTAGATTTGAATTCCTCGACAATAGAGGAGATATTCGCTTTACGGTTCTCGAAGCTTGCGCGGTCAAAATCACGGATAATATAAGCCAGCTTGCTCTGCTCCGCCGTACCCTGCATGGAGATCAGGTGGTAGAAGCCCTCGTAGCCGTCAGTAAATTCAGGCGCTTCGCCGGCAGGCAGTCTGAGGTGGAAGGCCATCGCGATTTTGGAGGAGTGTACCATTTTGCCTTTAGCGGTTCCGGGGTGGACGTTGACGCCTTTGAAGGTGATTTTGGCGGCAGCGGCGTTGAAGCTCTCATATTCCAGCTCACCAAGCGTTCCCCCGTCTACAGTATAAGCATAGCTGGCGCCAAAAGCGGCGACATCGAATTTATGCGGTCCGCGTCCAATCTCCTCGTCGGGAGTGAAGGCCACCCGGATTTTACCGTGCTTGATTTCGGGATGGGCGATCAGGTAAGCCATGGCCGTCATAATTTCGGCGATTCCTGCCTTGTTGTCTGCGCCAAGCAGTGTAGTACCGTCAGTTGTAATCAGGGTATGCCCTTTGTATTCAGGCAGCTCCGGGAAGCTGTCCGCAGACAGGACAATATTCAGTTCCTTGTTCAGCACGATGTCGCCGCCGTCATAATTTTCGACAAGTTGGGGCTTTACATGGGTGCCGGTAAAATCAGTTGCCGTATCCAGATGGGCCAGAAATCCGATTACCGGAACTTCCTTGTCGGTGTTAGCGGGCAGAGTTGCCATCACATAAGCATGATTGTCCACTGTAACCTCGGTTAATCCCAGCTCCAGCAGCTCGTCCACCAGCTTGCGGGCCAGCTCCATTTGTCCCGGAGTAGAAGGGCAGGTATCGTTCTCCTCATTCGACTGGGTATCCATCTGCGCATACGAAACAAACCGCTTGATCAGTTCATCCTTCACAGGTAAGTCATCTCCTCTTCTTTATATAACATCTAAGTACAGGATGCCCCGTACATAAGCCTGATAATTGCCGCAAAAGCAGGCTGTCCGGAATGTATCCGGTACAGCCGCTGCTTCTGCCTGCCGCAGTACTATAGTAACATGTTCCTGGCCGGGACTCATCTTTTGCGGGGATTCTGCCTGCTGCTCCACATGCCCGCTTAATTCCGGACCGGTGCAGCCGTTCACTTCGCTCCGATAAGCGAAGCGGACAAAAGATACCGTTCTGGTGCCGGACCGGCGTAGCCGAATGGATAGCAGGTGATCAGTGTAAGCACGGGGGTACTGCTTGGCTTAATCGCTCCCCGCGCCTCCCCGTCTACGATCGTGCTGCCTGTCACCTCATAAATGAACGTTCCGTCCACCGTCTCCACCTCAATTAAGTCATGTTTCTTGAGGTTTCCGATTCCGCGGAACACCGTATCCCGGTGGCCGGCGAGTACACTGTTGCCGTCTGCGCCGATTGCAGCGCTCCCGGCATAATGTCCGGCACCCTTTTTCAGCTGTGCCCGCTGTGTGCCCTCAAGAATTGCGACTCTTCGTTCCAGCGCCGGAAAGTAAATCTCCCCGATAACCTCCCCGTTGGCATACTCCGGCTTGGTGTTCTTTGTTGCCGGGGGGAGAGCCACCATTTCTGCCGGCAGGGGCGTTTCATCCTCCTGGATAACGGGCTGAAGGGCTTCCTCCCTCTTTTTTTCCCATTCATCGAGCGCCTGACGCGCTTCCGCGGGAGCCTTCAGGATCTGAAATACGGAATACAGCAGTACACACAAAGAGAGTATGAAGACCAGACGTACCGCGGCAATAGCAATCCCCGGACGCTGCTTCATACTCTCTCCCCCTGCTTTTGTTATTTCTTCGAGTTCAGCCTGCGCAGCAGGATGATACTTAGAATGCCGACTGCCATGCTGATCAGAATCAGGTTATACCAAGGCTCCGCGGTGTCAGGCAGTTCATCGCCGCCGTCCGGTCCGGAGAGCGGAAGCTCTTCATCGTCAATCACAACTTCCGGAGCTGGAGAAGGTGCAGCGGTACTTCCGGCATCGACACTGCCCGGGCCTGGAGACGGTAAGGCTTCACCGGTATCGCCATCCCCCTCGCCCAGTGGAACAGGCGGATCTGTTACAGTTACCTCACCGCTTCCAGGTGTAGCCGATGGTGTAGCCGATGGTGTTGCGGCTGAAGGCACCGGAGTCTGAATGCCACCCGGGTATGAGGTGATAACAGGAGTTGCCGTAGGTGATGCAGTTGCTGTTGGTGAATCAGTTGCGGCTGGAGAAGGTGTTGCCGTAGGTGAAGCTGTTTCCGATGGCGTTACGGTCGGAGCAGCCGATGGTGCCGGAGTTGCTGTTGGTGTTGCCGTTGCTGCAGGTGTGCTGCTTGGCCCCCCAGTCGGTTCAGGTGAAGCAGAGGCAGAAGGTACCGGGCTGGCTGATGATGTTGGCTCCGGTGACACGGCCGGCGTCGGGCTAGGGCCCGTTGTCGGCTGCGGAGCAGCAGAAGCAGTGAAATTAAAGGCCACACTGACCGCCTTCCCCTGAAACTCATTTCCTGCCTCGGCCGGGAAAATGACATCCATCTGAATGGCTTCCCTTCCTCCTCCCGGAAGTGAGCCGATGGCCACCCTTCCTTCAGCCTTGCTCATTACTCCCGAGTAGAGCGTTACTCCCTCTTTTTGCAGCTTCATTTGCAGGATATCGTACAGGTCAGCGTCTCCCGAGACAAAGGCAAAGTCTACAAAATACTCAAACGGCTCCGATCCTTCGTTAATCACTGTATACTCTGACGAGCCCGTATCCCCCGGCTGCATGTTGCCCATTGCCGCTGTGCTTGTAATGTGGGAATTGACTGTGAGCTTGATCGTATCCTCTGCGCTTACTCCTCCGGCATGCCAGATAACGCCGGTTACTACAAACAAGATATACGCGCCAATAATGGCGATAGGAACCTTCTTTTTCACCTGCCGCCCCCTTTCTTCTGGAACGCCATGCTGCTTCCGCACAGCTCGACAAAAAAACGCCTGTGTTCCGTTATTTCTCCACTGCCTGTCGAATGGAGTGGTATTTTGGAGTACCACTATTTTTCCGGAAAGGTCAGCGTATAAAAACGAATTCAAAACAGATAAGTGAATGCAAAAGTATGTATGTTCGTTATAACGAATAACTACAGTATAATCAATAAAGTAA
This sequence comes from Paenibacillus sp. FSL R7-0345, assembly GCF_038595055.1. NCBI lineage: Bacteria > Bacillati > Bacillota > Bacilli > Caryophanales > Paenibacillaceae > Paenibacillus > Paenibacillus sp. FSL R7-0345. The sequence goes on along the minus strand of NZ_CP152002.1, from coordinate 6,733,091 downwards.
ATAAATAAAAACGCTATAAACGACTATATGGGCTTAAAAATAGCCTTTAATTAAAAATAATGCCAGCTTACCTCCGTATAACTGCTGCATTTAAATTATTTCTCTAATTATTACTTGCTATATTGTATTTTATTGAGAACAAGGGGATCGGCAGGACACAAAAAAAGCAAAACAATTAAGGGAGGGAACCTGTTAGGGTTCCTGCTCCTCATAATTGCCTTGCTGACTAACCCGGGAAAACTACAGATTTAGTTTTCTTTGAAAAGCTCTGCTACCAGTTCATAGGAACGCAGACGTGCAGTGTGATCGTAGATCTGGGAAGCAACGATGAATTCATCAGCATCGGTTTCTTCCAGAATCTGCAGAAGACGCTCTTTGAGATAGGCTTTATCACCGGCAATAGAATATTTCTGCTTATCAAGCAGCATGGCTCTTTCCTGCGGCGACCACAGCGGCTCCATGTCGTCAACCGGAGGCTGAAGCTTGCCGGTACGGCCGCGGATGATGTTCAGGAATTGCTGCTGCTGCGAAGTAGCGAGCCAGCGTGCGGCGGCAGTTGTATCAGCGGCGGTAACGCCGAGGCCGACCATAACATGCGGCTTATCGAGCACTGCGGACGGCTTGAAGCTGCTGCGGTACAGATGAAGCGCCGGCAGCAGATAATCCGGGGCAAAATGGCTGGCAAAAGCAAACGGCAAACCAAGCTGGCCTGCCAGCTGGGCGCTGAAGCCGCTGGAACCGAGCAGCCAGATTGGCACATTCAGCCCTTCGCCGGGTGTAGCACGCACCCCGAGCGGACGCGAACCGGCGCCATTCGGGTCAAAGTAGGCTCTAAGCTCGCTCAGCTGCTCAGGAAATTCGCTGCCGTCGCTGCCGAGGCCGCGCCGCAGCGCTCTTGCCGCTGCCTGGTCAGAGCCGGGCGCTCTGCCCAAACCTAAGTCGATACGCCCCGGGAACAGCGATTCCAGCGTCCCGAATTGCTCGGCAATCATCAGCGGCGCATGGTTGCTGAGCATGATTCCGCCTGAGCCGACGCGGATGCTTGTAGTTCCTGCGGCCACATGTCCGATAACGACAGAAGTAGCCGAGCTGGCGATGCCAGTCATATTATGATGCTCCGCCAGCCAGTAGCGGAGGTAGCCCCACTCTTCAGCATGGCGTGCCAAATCCAGTGTATTTTGCAGTGAATCCGCCGCTGTTCCGCCCTCTACAATCGGAGCGAGGTCCAGCACGGAGAATGAAAGATCCCGCAGTTGCTTCACAATAATCCCTCCAGTGATGAGAATTAAGCAATTTATAAGCTTACAGCAGTATTTGCAGCTATAAATAAATCTACCCGAAAATTATAACATGAAATAATAATATTTACACACTTTAAGTAAGCTTGTGGCAGCCGGGAAGTAGATACAACAGAAGCATAGCCTGGAAATTGCTTTTGATAACCTTTTCATAAAGAGCCTGCCTGAAGAATACAATCATCTGCCGGATAGAAGCGGAACCGGGCGGCTTTGATCCAGACATTCCTGGAATGAGCTGTGCATATCAAAAAATGCAGCAGAAAAAAATAATGTAAGCGCTACAATTTTACTATTGTCAATATCCGGGAGCCCTGCTATAATCGCCTTGAAAAGCTTTTCTAAAAAAAGGAAGTTAGCCTATGAAGCCAACAATTAAGGATGTTGCCCGGCTGGCGGAGGTGTCGATCAGTACGGTGTCCCGTGTAATGAACGCGCCTGAGACCGTTGTGCCGAGCAAGCGAAACAGGGTTATTGAGGCTATTAAAGAGCTGAAGTATCAGCCAAACGCGTTTGCCCGCGGCCTGATTTACAAGAAATCGAATACGCTGGGGCTGCTGATACCGGATATTGAGAATCTGTATTTTGCCGGTGTCATCCGCGGGATGCAGGATGCATGCATTAAGCTTGGATACAGCCTGATGATCTGCAATACCGACCGCGAGATGGAGCGCACGCTGTCCTACATTGATACGTTCCATGAGAAGCAGGTGGACGGGATTGTGTTCGCCAGTGATGTGCTGTACCCGGAATATTACGAGAAGCTGACGGATTGCAGGATTCCGTTTGTGCTGGTGTCGTCCCATTCCGATGAGTTCGAGGTTCCATCCGTTGAGGTAGATGATGAGCTGGCTGCGTATGATGCTGTAAAGTTCCTGATAGAGCTGGGGCACAGGGAGATCGGGATGATCGGCTTCAACCACGATAATTCCGTGTCCGGGCCGCCGCGTGCTGCCGGGTTCATCAGGGCACTGACGGAATGCGGGCTGGAGCGGAATACCGGAAAAATCAGATACGCTAACCACCGTTTTGAACACGCCTATCAGGCGGCACATGAGCTGTTCACCGATTACCCGGAGCTTAGTGCTGTGTTCTGTGTAGCTGATGAATTTGCAATGGGTACGATTTCGTATTTGAAGGACCGGAATATCCTCGTGCCGGGGCAGGTATCCGTTATCGGGTTCGACAACCTGCGGATGTCAGGGATGTTCATTCCGAAGCTGACGACGATCGCGCAGCCGATTTATCAGCTGGGCTACCGGGCTGCCGAGAAGCTGCATGAGCTGCTGAGTACAGGTGATGTTGCTGTAATGAAAGAAAAAATGGAGCATAGGCTGATTGTAAGAGAATCCTCCCGGGAAAAATGAACGCTGGCCGCATGCTCATGAAACACCGCCGCGGTAATTATAAGTATGGTGGCCCGGCTGTTTCCGCTTTAATGTGAAAAGCTTTTCAAGTCCCAACCGTTAATATAACCGCTTAAAGTAAGAGGTTTCCCCCGTTTCCGCAAAATTTTGGCTAATTGTGATATTGACGCCTCCTGTTTAAAAGACTATCCGTGAACGATCTATTTCAGAAAAGCAAAAATACATCAAGAGAATATAATTGGGAACGCATACATCATTTCTGAAACCTTATCAAGGAGGTGAATCAGCAGCCGGAGGCCGTAAATTCCGGGAGAGGTCAGGGCATAATGCAGTCTCTATTTCAATTATAAGGGGATGTATAAACAAATGAAAAAAGCTCCAGGACGTAAACTGTCGCTAGCCATGGTGCTGTGCTTATCCTTCACTATGCTGCTGAGCGGATGCGGCGGGAATAACAGCAATAATGCGGCACCAACTGATCCTCCGGCTGCTACGGCAGCACCAACAGCAGATAACAACCAGGAACCGACAAAAAGTGCAGAGCCTGCGGCTGCCGGATCTCCGCTTGAATTAGCGCTTAAGGGTGAATACAAAGGAACCAAGGTCACCATGTTCGGACCGTTCGTGGATGCGGATCAGGTGAAGTTCGAAAGCAGCATTAAGGAATTTGAAGAAAAAACCGGGATAGATATCCAGTACGAAGGTTCCAAGGAGTTTGAAGCGACCATTAATATCCGCGTTGACGGCGGCAATGCGCCCGACATCGCTGACTTCCCGCAGCCGGGACTGCTTGCTTCCATTGCCAAGACCGGCAAGGTGGTTGACCTGACAGGCGTACTGGATCAGGAGAAGCTGAAGAAAAACTACAATCAGAGCTGGCTGGATATGTCCACAATGGACGGTAAAGACGGCAAAATTATGGCCGGGATCTGGAACCGCAGCAATGTAAAGAGTCTGGTCTGGTATCCGAAAAAGCAGTTTGACGATGCAGGCTACACTGTCCCGCAGACGTGGGATGAGCTGATGGCCCTCACCGAGCAGATTGCCAAAGACGGAGATCCGGCCTGGGCGATCGGGATTGAGAGCGGTGCGGCTACCGGCTGGCCGGCAACAGACTGGGTCGAAAATATCATGCTGCGCACAACATCGCCTGAGAATTATGACAAATGGGTCAGCGGGGAGCTGCCGTTTACCTCTCCTGAAGTGAAGAACGCTGTGGAGATTATGTCAAAAATCTGGCTTAACGAGGATTATGTGTACGGCGGCGCCAAATCCATTGTAACTACCGCGTTCGGGGATGCGCCAAAGCCGATGTTCGAGAATCCGCCAAAAGCCTGGTTCAACCTGATCGGCAACTTTATCACCAGCTTCTTCCCGGAAACCGCCAAGGTGGACGTGGATTATGACTGGTTCTACCTGCCGCCGATCGATGAGCAGTATGGCAAGCCTGTACTTGTAGCAGGTGACATCTACGCCATGTTCAATGACCGTCCGGAAGTGCGTGCAGTAATGGAGTTCTTCACCACTGGTGAATCAATCAAGACCTGGGTGCAGTCGGGCGGCGTGGTTGCTCCTATGAATGATGCATCGCTTGACTGGTACCAGTCGGAGTCTGACCGCCGGATGGCCCAGCTGGTGCAGGAAGCCTCGACCCTGCGCTTTGACGGCTCTGACCTCATGCCGGGCAAGGTGGGTGCGGGTACGTTCTGGAAAGGTATGACTGACTATGTAAGCGGAACGGCGACGCTGGATCAGGCACTGGAGCAGATTCAGTCAGGCTGGAACAACTAGAGACAGGTACAGCAGCAGCGTTATTACGATGAAGAGGGGCAGGCAGCAGCGGCTTGCAGCCTGCCTCTCCTTTTCTAAATATAAGAATTTATATGTTTTACGCTATCAATAATCTTTATATTTCTCGCAGAAACGGTTACCGTTCCTTAAAGGAAGGCATGGCCGTTTCTACTTGTCTTATAGGAGTAGGAGGAGCTAATATGGATGCGCAAATAAAAGCAAAGCCTGGAGCTGCAGGTACACGGGCCAAGCAAAAAATCAGCGTCAGGGCAGTGCTGTTATCACTGGGTGTGCTGCTGGCGAACATTGTGGTGAACGGGCTGATCTTCCTCTTTTTCCGTGATTCCACGCTTAACCCGCTGGTGACTGCTGTGCTGGCTGTGCTGTGGGGCGTGCTGGGCGTTTATCTGATCTATTACACCCTGACCTGGGCAGCTGAGCAGTATCCGGATCACATCCGCAGAAAGGTACTGCCGTTTATTTTCGTCGGACCGGCGGTGCTGATTCTCGGCTGGCTGCTGATCCTGCCTGCGCTGCGGACGCTGTACCTGAGCTTTTTCAATGCCTCCTCGGAAAAGTTTGTCGGCTTCGGCAATTATGCGGCGATCTTCAGTGACCGGCTGATGGCCACCGCACTGCGCAACAACCTGCTGTGGGTATTTGTCGGAACGCTGGCCTGCGTGTGCCTGGGGCTGCTTATTGCTATTCTGGCCGACCGCAGCAGCTACGAAAAAATCGCCAAGTCGATCATCTTTATGCCCATGGCTATCTCCTTTGTGGCCGCGGGTGTCATCTGGAAGTTTGTCTATTATTATCAGCCGGGCAATGAGCAGATTGGACTGCTGAATGCAATGGTCACCTTTTTCGGCGGCGAACCGCAGGCGTGGACGAGTATGCTGCAGCCCTGGAACAATTTTTTCCTTATTGTCATCCTGATCTGGATGCAGACGGGGTTTGCAATGGTTATTTTCTCGGCGGCGATCAAGGGGGTTCCTGACGATATTCTGGAGGCCGCACGCGTCGACGGAGCCGGTGAAATCAAGATTTTCTTCGGCATTATGATACCGTTCATTTCCACCACCATTCTGACGGTGACCACCACCATTATTGTGTTTACATTGAAAATATTTGACGTCGTCATGGTGATGACGGGAGGTCAATACGATACAGAGGTTGTTGCGACACAGTTCTACCGGCAGTTTTTTATGTACCGCAATTTCGGGTACGGCTCGACGCTGGCCATTGTGCTCCTGATCGCCGTACTGCCTGTCATCCTGATTAATCTGCGCCAGTTCCGCAAGCAGGGGGGATTCTAAATGGTCGGTAAAAAGAAAAGAAAAGGCGGCAAGACCCTCGTTAATATCGTCCTTGGCGTCATCTGCTTCCTCTGGCTGCTTCCGACACTGGGTCTGTTTATTTCCTCCTTCCGACCGGCGGCAGATATTCTGCAGACCGGCTGGTGGAAGGTGTTCCCCCATCAGGAGTGGACGGCGGGCGAGACGGTGCAGCTGTCCAAGGATGTGGATCTGCGCGAACCGATAGAGGTGAACGGCAAGACCTACAGCGATGATGAGTTAAAGGCGGGCGTGAAGGAGGGCGGCAGCCGCCTGATCTGGGAAAACCGCCGGGCGCGCACGATTAATGTGCAGGAGCAGGGCTGGGAGACGGTCCCCGAGCTGACGCTCGACAATTACAACAATGTCCTGTCCGGAAAAGAGTACACGCTGAAGGAAGCGGACGGCAGTGAAACCAAGCAAAAGGGAACAGGCTTATCCCAGGCTTTCTGGAATACGCTGACGATTGCGGTCCCGGCTACCGTTATTCCGGTGCTGATTGCCTCTTTTGCCGCTTATGCTTTTGCCTGGCTGCGGTTTCCGGGCCGTAAAACACTGTTCGTCATCATTATTGCGATGCTGGTCATTCCGATTCAGGTCGCCCTGATTCCGGTGCTGAAGGATTACACGGCGCTGGGGCTGAACGGCAGCTATCTCGGGATTTGGCTGGCGCATACCGCATTCGGCCTGCCGCTGGTTACTTACTTCATGTATAACTTTATCAGCCAGCTGCCCAAGGATCTGTTTGAGTCGGCGTTTATTGACGGGGCGAGCCATTTTACCATATTCAGCAGACTGATTCTGCCGCTGTCCGTTCCGGCGCTGGCTTCCATTGGCATCTTCCAGTTCCTCTGGGTGTGGAACGATTACCTGGTGTCGCTGATCTTTATCGGCAACCAGCCGTCGGTGCAGGTCATGTCGATGAAAATCGCCGATCTGGTCGGTTCACGCGGCAACGACTGGCATCTGCTGACCTCGGCTGCGTTTATTTCGATGCTGATGCCGCTGGCCATTTTCTTCCTGCTGCAGAAGTATTTTGTCAGAGGGCTGATGGGCGGTTCCGTGAAAGGCTAACAGCGAATGGAGGAGAAGGACAGTCATGAAGATGAAGCCATATGAGCATCCGCCTGCACTATACCCGTACCGGGAATGGAGTCTGGGTGAGGATGCCTATGAGGAGGAATATAATCAGCGCAGTGAGAGCGTGTTTGCGCTCGGCAACGGCTATATCGGGATGCGCGGAAATTTTGAGGAGGGCTATCACGGAACGGCAGGAACAACGGTCTCCGGCAATTATTTAAACGGATTCTACGACTCAGAGCCGATTGTCTATCCGGAGGGAGCCTACGGGCTGCCTGCGGTCAACCAGTCGATGCTGAATGTGACGGATGCACGGATTATCGGGCTGGAGATTGAGGGCCAAGCGTTCCGGATGGACAGCGGAAAGGTGCACAGCTTCCGGCGGTGGCTGGATATGCAGACCGGCCTCCTGCACCGCGAGGTGGAGTGGGAGTCGCCCGCCGGGCACCGCGCGAAGCTGGTCATCCGGCGGATGGCTTGTCTGCGGCACAAGCATCTGGCCGCGATTGATTACGCCGTGACGGCGCTGAACTTCGCCGGCACGCTGCGGTTTGTTTCGGCGCTGGACGGGGAAATCCGCCGGTCCGAGGCCAGCGCTGATCCGCGGCTCGGCTCCGGCGGCGCCGAGCCGAGCCTGCTGCCGGAGGACAGCGGCTATGATGAGGCCGCTGGGGTATTGTGGATGCGGCAGCGGACGCGGCATACACGGTTTGCGCTGCTGACGGCGGCAAGCCACAGGCTGCAGGCGGCGTCTGGCCGCGAGCTGCAGCGGCAGCTGGGCGGCCAGCGCATCTCGGCCGGCTATGCGGCCGAGGTGCAGCGCGGGGAAACCGTTATATTGACGAAATATATAACATATCACACCTCGAAGGATTACCCGGAGGAGGAGCTGCGGGAGCGGAGTAGAGATGTGCTGGAGATGGCGGAAGGCTGCGGGTTTAACGGGCTTGCGGATGAGCAGCGCGCGTATCTTGATCGGTTCTGGGCACATACCGATGTGGAAATCAAAGGTGATCCGGCGCTGCAGCAGGGCATCCGCTTCAATCTGTTCCAGCTGCTGCAGTCTACCGGCCGGGATGGCGTAACCAACATTGCCGCCAAGGGACTGACCGGCGAAGGGTATGAGGGGCATTATTTCTGGGACACGGAAATGTACATGCTGCCGTTCTTCACCTACACCCAGCCGGAGATAGCCCGGAGGCTGCTGGAATTCCGCTATGCCACGCTGGATAAGGCGCGGGAGCGGGCGGCCGAGCTGTCACAAAAAGGGGCGCTGTACCCATGGCGCACCATTGACGGAAGTGAGAACTCCGCCTATTTCCCGGCAGGAACGGCCCAGGCTCATATTAATGCCGATATTGCCTACGGAATTAAGCAGTATGTGCAGGCGACAGGGGATGTGGAGTTCCTGGTCAGCCGTGGAGCGGAAATCCTGTTTGAGACCTCGCGCTTTTGGGCGGACCTGGGGTTCTTCAATCCGGGGCGCGGCGGAGCCTTCTGTATTAACGGAATCACTGGGCCGGATGAGTATACAGCCATTGTTAACAATAATGCCTATACGAATCTGTTAGTCCAGAATCAGCTTACTTACGCTTATGAGACAGTCCATCTGCTGGAGAGGGAGTATCCGGCGGATTACGCACGGCTCCGCCAGACGATAGGCTTGACTGACGGGGAGGCGGAGGTGTGGAAGGAAGCCGCTGACCGGATGTTCATCCCGTTTGATGAGGGGCTGGGCATTTACGCCCAGGATGACACCTTTCTAAGTAAGCAGAAATGGGATTTTGAGCATACACCTGCGGATAAATACCCGCTGCTGCTGCATTTTCATCCGCTGGTGATCTACCGTCATCAGGTGCTGAAGCAGGCGGATCTCGTCATGGCCATGTTCCTGCTTGGAGACAAGTTCCGTCTGGTTGATAAAATCCGTAACTACCAGTACTATGAGCCGCTGACGACCCATGACTCTTCATTGTCGCCCTGCATCCACAGTATTATTTCGGCCGAGATCGGCGATCTGGCTGCGGCTTACGGCTATTTTGACCGTACTGTCCGGATGGATCTGGATGACATTAACCGCAACGCCAAGGACGGGCTGCATATGGCTGCGATGGCCGGGTCCTGGATGTCGATCGTGAACGGGTTCGGCGGCCTGCGGCTGGTGGACGGAATGCTGTGCTTCGATCCGGCGCTGCCGGAGCAGTGGCAGGGCTTCCGCTTCAAGGTTACCGCCGGCGGCCAGCTGCTCGACGTCGGCATTGATGGCGAGGCAGTGGTTTATACGCTGCTGGAAGGCAGTGGGCTGCAGATTAAGCACCGCGGCCAGCCTGTGCTGCTGCTTCCGCAGCAGCCGGTGCGCCTGCCGCTCGCCCGGCAGCTGGAGGCGGTGATTTTTGATCTGGACGGCGTGATCACCGATACCGCCGAGCTGCATTATCAGGCCTGGCAGGCACTGGCTGACGAGCTGGGTATCCCGTTCAGCCGGGCGAAGAACGAACGGCTGAAGGGTGTGAGCCGCATGGAATCGCTGGACATTGTGCTGGAGGACAGCCCGTTTAGGCTATCCGTTACTGAGCGCCTGGCACTGGCGGAGCGGAAAAACGCCAGCTACAGGCAGCTGCTGGAGCAGCTGACGCCGGCAGATCTCCTGCCGGGAATCCCGGAGCTGCTGGATGCTCTTACGCAGCGGGGCATCGCCTGCGGGCTGGCCTCGGCCAGCCTGAATGCGCCGCTGATTCTGCAGCGGCTCGGTATCGGCAGCCGGTTACAGGCCATCGCCGATCCGGCGGCTCTGCAAAAGGGCAAGCCCGATGCGGAGATCTTCCTCACCGCAGCGGAGCTGCTGGGAGTGCCGCCGCAGGGCTGCATCGGTGTAGAGGACGCGGCGGCCGGGATCACCGCGGTCAAAGCCGCCGGCATGCGCGCCGTCGGCATCGGCAGCCGGCAGCAGCTCGGCGCGGCCGATCTGCTGCTGTCTTCCACCGCAGAGCTGACGGTGGAACGGCTGCTGGCACTGTTTGCTGGCAGCGGTCAGGGGAGTGAGCGGGCGGGAAAGCAGGAGTGAGCAGATAAGTGGCAGTAAGGGCAGCGGTGGCAGTAACAGTAGCAGTAAGGACAGCACTGAATGTGACAACGCAGCAGCAAGTACTCTGGAGGATACTAAAGGAGCCTGCCCTCCACCTGTTTGTGGGGGCAGGCTTCCCGTTTGTTGGCGAGGACAACTGAGGAGCTTTGTTCGGCCGCGCGGATTAAAGTTTGCTGGAATAGCAAGACACAGCTGCAATAACACTCTGCAGTAAACATACATGTCGCTTCTCGTTGAATAAGTATGCTAATCTGCAGCAACACCTACATCCCCCTGCAATCTAACCTGCAAGCCCCGCTGCAAGACTCGCATTCGCTAAACAATGAGCCTGTATTTCGTTCTGCAACAACACACACGACACTCCCGATAACCCGCACACCGCTCTGCAATAAACAAACTAGCTCCTCCGTAATACCACTTTGCTGCTTCAATCCGCGTATCGCCTCATTTATCCTCTCCAACTTTCGATGCAGCTTCTCCCCCTGTTCCTGCGAGAAATTAGGTATAAATTCGGCACTTAATCCTGCACTTTTGGCTCGGTTAAGCAATCTAAGTGGATTTTCGGCATCTAATTTGGCTGGTTTTCTGTTTTTGCGGTGTGATGTGAGCTTTTAAGTGACATTTTTCCACTTAGTTTTATTATGGGCGGGGAAACGGGAGAATTAGGTGGCGATTTTACACTTAGATTCTAAGGGGAAACGGAAGGGGAGGCCGAACAGGCCGTTTTTGCATACAATTTCCTGTTGAGCGCTGATTTTCCGCCTGAAACAGCAGAGTGATGCCGATTAACTGATGCTGATTCAGCCAAAGCCATCCTATGCACGGCTTCCGTCACTTTTACATTCCCGCTCATTAGCCGTTGCAGTCTATTTGGCCTCCACAGCCTGGTTCGCAACTTGTTCTGAAGCATCCCAAACGCCTGCCTAAACACCTGGTTACTCAAGCAACCACTCCTAATAATTAGGAGTGGTTGCGAAATGTACGACTAATTATCATATGCTGTCGAAAGAGACGTTAGCGTGTCGTATACAGTACGTTGGGGATGAACCAGACAGTGTGGTGACCCGGACGTTGGAATGGAGTTGTACGCAGCAGAGGTCGTCAGGGTTCTGCCTCATTGTCCCGCCAGATCGCCGCACAGAGCCGTCAAAGTAGTCGCCCCACCGTAAGTGCCGTTACCCCATTGTCAGGTCATCGTCCTTCTGTCGGCTCTTTCGCCCCAACGTCAGTGCCGTCACCTCACCGTTAGACCGTCGCCTACCGTCAGATTCGTTCCTCCCTCAAGTCGTCGCCCCTTCCTCCAGCTCCACTGGCAGCACATACTGCGGGGCGACCGGCTGGCCGTGGACCTGGCGGATGATCAGCTCGACGGCCAGCCTGGCCATGGCCTCGATCGGCTGGCGGATGGTGCTGAGCGCAGATCCGAGTATGCTGCGCAGGGCGATGCCGTCATAGCCGACGATCCGCACATCCTCCGGCACCCGCCGGCCGTGCTCGCGGCAGGCCTTGAGCGCATAGGCCGCGATAATATCGCTGCCGGCAAAGATGCCGTCCGTGCCGGGCTGCTCGCGGAACAGCTGCGCCAGCAGCCGCTCGTAGGCCTCGACATCGAAGCTGTTGTCATCCGTATGCAGCAGGGCATACGGGATATTGTGCGCTCCGGCCGTAGCGGCGAACGCCTCAAAGCGGAGGCCTGACAAAATGTTCAGGCCGGGATGGCCGCCGATATGGGCCAGCTGGCGGCAGCCTTTTTCAATGAGCAGACTGGTTGCCAGCACACCGCCCTGGTAGTTATCGGAACAGACATAAGGGATGTCCGGCGAAATCTGCCGGTCGAAGGTAACGAGAGGCAGATTCATCTGCTGGTAGGCCCCCACCTCCAGTGTGTGGCTGCCCATAATAATGCCGTCGACCCGGCTGGCGCGCAGCATATCGATGTATTCCAGCTCCTTGTGCTTGTCCTGCCGGGAATTGCAGAGCAGCAGCTTGCAGCCGCTGCGGTAGGCATACTCTTCAATATAGCCGGTAAGCTCCCCGAAAAATGGATGGGCCACGCTGGGAATGATCAGTCCGATAATATTTGACCTTGAACGGCTGAGTGAACGGGCCAGCTCATTGGGGCGGTAGTTCAGCTCGTCCATGGCCTGCAGCACCTTCTTTTTCAGTTCCTCGCTTAAATAGCCCCTGTTGTTCAGCACCCGGGATACGGTCGTGGCCGAGACGCCCGCTTTTAGCGCCACGTCTTTAATTGTAGGCATGTTAAGCCTCCTGTCCTGAGCGGTTCTTAGCAGCTTTATTCTATCGTGATGCCGGGGTTTATGTCTATTTCCGCACCACTTTACCGAACGGATGACTATTATTGTAGAGTGCCTGCAAACCTTCCTTTTTTTGTATGTTTATAATTCAAAGTATCTAGATATTTACGCTATTCTTTATTTCAAAAATTAGTGTTTCATCCTATAATTAAAGATAAGAAAGTCATATACTGCCACACTACACATCTACTCTCAATTAGCCTATACATAAGCAGCATGTCCCGAACTGAATGGCTTTTAACGTTTTCCTGAACGAAAGAGGATGGGGAAAGAATTCGGCGAATGAGATATTGCCGAAACCTTCCGTTTTTAACTTTGAGGTGGATGAATGGGAGTGTGCAAATGGACTTAAGACAAACCGGTCTCAAGGTATTCCGGAGCCTCCTGCTGCTAATGATGCTCTGCGGGATTTTCTATCAGCCTGCACAGGCAAGTGCAGAAGAGCTGCCCCCCAAGAATGTGCTGGTGCTGCATTCCTATCATAAAGGGTTTGCCTGGACGGACGAGCAGGGGACCGGCATTGAGCAGACGCTCAAGAGTGCGCCGGGACAGCCGCTGATCTACAGTGAGTATATGGATTGGAAACGTTACCCCGGTGCAGACAACCTTAAGCAATTTTATCAGACAATTAAGCTGAAATATCAGTCCGTGCATATTGATGCCGTTCTGACCACGGATGATGCTGCACTGAGCTTCGCTATCAAATACCGCCAGGAAATTCTCGACAATGCACCGATTATCTACAGCGGCATTAATGAGCTGGGTGCAGAGAGCCTGGGGGATCCCGGCAATATTACCGGTGTTATTGAAAAGATCAACCCGGCACGTACGATTGATATGGCACTCGAGATTAACCCGTCAGTTAAACAGGTGTATATTTTATATGACAATACAGAAAGCGGCCTGTCCACCGGCAAAATGGTAATGGAGCAAATCTCCACACTACACCCGGACCTGCAGCTGCATCCGTTGAACCGTTTTTCCAGACAAGAGATCCTTGATCAGGTGTCCGCACTTTCCTCTGATAGTGTTGTTCTTATGACTACATACTACAGCGATTCGACGGGGCGCACGTTAGAGTTCGACCGGTTTGCGGGCGAGCTGGGTGAGAGCAGCAGTGTGCCGGTATATCATATTTATGATTTCGGCCTGAATCACGGCGCCTTCGGCGGCAGCCTGATCAGCGGCCTGATCCAGGGACGGACTGCTGCCGGGCTGGCCGTGCGGATTCTCGAGGGGGAACAGGCGGACAATATTCCTGTCGTGAATAACAGCAGTGTCCGCAGTGTTTTTGACTACAACGAGCTGCAGCGGTTCGGAGTCTCTGTCAAAAAGCTGCCGCAAGGCAGCGAGGTGATCAACAAGCCATTCTCCTTTTATGAGACGTATAAGACGCTGGTGCTGGGCATTATCGCCGCGTTTGCCGTTCTGGTATCCTTTATTCTGATCCTGCTGTTTTATGTACAGCTTGTGAAGAAGATCCGCAGTAATCTGGAAAAAAGCAATGAGCGTTTCGCCGTCGCGACCTACGGCTCGGATGCAGTGATCTGGGATGTCGATATGTCGAGCATGACCTATTATTTCTCGGACAGCTGGTACGAGCTGCTCGGATATGAACGGGATGAATTAAATGAGGCCCGTAACGGATGGATGGAGCTTATCCATCCTGAGGATGCGGAGGATGAGAGCCGCCAGCGTGCCAACCATCTGGAAGGCCGGACCTCCTATTACTACAGTGAGTTCCGGGTACGCTGCAAAACGGGAGAGTATAAGTGGTTTCAGACGCGCGGCAAAGTACTCCGTAATTCTTCAGGCGGATTTGTCCGTTTTGCCGGATCCATGGTAGATGTGACAGACCGCAAGGGCTACGAGAGCAAGCTGCAGATGAGCTATCAGGAGCTGGAATCCACCTATGAGGAGCTTACCGCGCTGCAGGACGAGCTGCTCGAACAGTATACCAAGGTAGTAGAGAACCAGTCGCTGCTGCAGACCAGCGAGGAGAAGTACCGGCTGCTGGCCTACAACGATGTGCTCAGCGGATTGCCGAACCGGCTGTCGCTGGCTGAAGCGCTGGAAGTATTCATTAAGGAGCATAACGGCGGACACGCGGCCCTATTCTTTCTTGATATTGATAATTTCAAATATATTAATGATACACTGGGCCATACCTTTGGCGATGAGCTGCTGGTAAAGGTCGGTGAGCGGCTGCTGCAGCTGGGGGATGAACGCAGCAGATATTTCCGGTTCGGCGGAGACGAGTTCGTCATCCTGTTCCAGGATAACAGGGGCTTCAGTGAAATTATCGCTTATGCAGAATCAATTGTGCAGGGCTTCAGGGAACCGTTTGAGCTGCATGCCAGCGTTGTGCATATTTCCACCAGCATCGGGATCGCCCAGTATCCGGAGAACGGAAGTGACGCGGAAGAGTTGCTGAAGAATGCGGATATTGCGATGTACAAGGCCAAGGAAGCGGGCAAAGGAACGTATGTGGTCTACGGGCGGGACATGCAGCAGCATTTTGACGAACGGATGGTTATTGAATCCCATCTGCGCAGCGCCATAACCAATCAGGAGCTATCCCTGCATTATCAGCCGCTGGTGGACACTGCTTCCGGAGAAATCTGGGGGTTTGAGGCACTGATACGCTGGAACAGCCCGGTACTGGGCTTTGTTTCCCCGCTCTCCTTCATCAAAATCGCCGAGGACTGCCGGCTGATTGTGCCGATCGGTGAATGGGTGCTCCGTACAGCCTGCCGCTTCATTAAAGAACTGAACAGCCAGAGTCATGGCAGGGACTCCCATATCTCTGTGAACATTTCAGTTATCCAGCTGATGCTGGAGAATTTCACCGATATGGTGCTGGGCATCCTGCAGGAGACCGGGCTGCCGCCGGAATACCTGGAGCTGGAAATTACGGAGTCTATTTTTATGGAATCCTTTGAGGCCATCAGCTCGAAGCTGGAGTCGCTCAAGGAGAAGGGGATCGGCATTGCCCTGGATGACTTCGGGACAGGCTATTCCTCCCTCAGCTATCTGAAGCAGCTGCCGATCACCACACTGAAGATCGACAAGTCGTTTATCGACAGCGTTGATTCGCCTAACAATATGTCGCTGGCCCGTTCGATTGTCACCATCGGGCATGATATGGGACTTAAGGTTACGGCAGAAGGTGTGGAGACGCCGGACCAGCTCGCTTTTCTGGAGCGGACCCGCTGTGACAAGATTCAGGGCTACTACATCAGCCGGCCGATTCCGCAGAAGGATGTGGCCAAATGGGTGAAGGAGCGGCGGGTGGGCTGACACCTGATTTCCCGCATCAGCCTGGGTATTGATAGTCTCTCATAAATATAGAAAAGGCTGCTGTCCTCACATAAAGGACAGCAGCCTTGTTATCGTTATACAAATTAAGGCGCGACAGCCTCCGCCTCAATTTCGATCAGCAGCTGCGGATCAATCAGCGCCTTGACCTCAACCATCGTGGCCACCGGCTGAATATCACGGAAAAATTCACCGTGCGCCCTGCCATATTCCTCCCATTGTGAGATGTCCGTAACATACATTCTAGTTCTGACTACGTGATTCAGACCTGCGCCAAGATCCTTCAGTGCCTGCTCAATCGTCTGCAGAATGAACTTCGTCTGTTCATAGGGATTGCCGGCAAAGGCGACTTCTCCATTCCGCATGGCTGTAGTCCCCGCTACTTCAATCCGGTCTCCGATCCGGAGTGCCCGGCAGTAGCCTACAGATGACTCCCAGGGCGATCCTGTAAATACCTGCTTGCGTTCCATTCTACCTTCCCCGCTTTCCGTTCAAATAGCTCTGTGTACATCTTCATCTATCACCCAACTATTTTAAAAGCCTGCGCACCAGACTAATCTTATTGCCATAAGGCGGATATACGATGCCGGGATCAACCTTCGCGCTGCGTTTCACAACGCTCTTGCGGTGTGAGAACAGGTCAAAGCTATGCTTGCCGTGGTAGCCGCCGATGCCGGAGTTGCCGACGCCGCCGAACGGCAGGCGGGAGCTGGCAACATGGCTGATTGTATCGTTCACACAGCCTCCACCGAAAGAGACGCTGCCAAGCACCTTCTGCTCTGCCTGCTTGTCTTCGGTAAATAAATACAGTGCCAGCGGCTTGGGCCGTTGTTTAATGCTGCTGATGGCTTCCTCCAGCCGGTCGAATTCCAGGATCGGCAAGACAGGACCAAAGATTTCATCCTCCATCAAAGCGTCGCTCCAGTCAGCCGGATGGAGCAGGGTCGGCTCAATATATAGGTCTCCGGCATCCACCGTACCGCCCATAATCACCTTGGAGCGGTCCCGGCCGATCAGCCCGGCGATCCGCTGGAGCTGCCGTTCGTTAACAATCCGCCCGTAATCCGGGCTGGTGCGGGCATCATCCCCGTAAAAGGCGGTGATCTGCTGCTTCATCAGCTCAATCAGCCGGCCGGCAACCCCGCTGTGAACCAGCAGATAATCCGGCGCGATGCAGGTCTGACCGGCATTAATCAGCTTGCCCCAGACAATCCGCTTGGCCGCTGTTTCCAGATTGGCGCTTTGGTCAACGATGACCGGGCTTTTGCCGCCAAGCTCCAGGGTTACAGGTACAAGCTGCTTGGCGGCAGCCTCCATGACGATCCGGCCGACAGCGACACTGCCGGTGAAGAATATGTAGTCAAATTTAGCGTGAATCAGCAGATTGGTGGTTTCCTTCTCGCCCTGGATAACCCGGATATAACCAGGTTCAAAGGTTTCATGGATCATGTCCTCAATCACGGCTGATACTGCCGGCGTACTCTCTGACGGCTTGAGAACAGCGCAGTTACCGGCGGCAATGGCTCCGATCAGCGGCTCGATCAGCAGCTGAAACGGGTAATTGAACGGGCCGATAATGAGCACGGTGCCGTAAGGCTCGCTGAGGATCAGGCTTTTGGACGGAAACATATGCAGCGGCGATTTGACCTTTACAGGCTTCGCCCAGCGCCGCACATGCTTCATCATGTAGCTAATGCTCTCCAGGGTGAAGCCGATTTCTGTGGCATAGGCTTCGAATTCGCTTTTGTGCAGATCCTGGCGGAGCGCTTCAATAATACGCGGCTCATACCTGCGGATGGCTTCTTTCAGCTTCTGCAGCTGGGCGACCCGGAAGCCGGGCTCTTTCGTAACCCCGGTATCAAAATACTCCCGGTGGACACCCAATAGCTTGCTGATGCTGTGTTCAGTTGTTTCAGGCATAGCTAATCCCTCCTGGCGTGAATCAAATCGTTATTTGTCCTGGCCGGCAGCCGGCTGGTCTGTACGGATGTATTCATGCATTGCGGCCTGGTTCAGCAGCGTAATCCGGCTTCCGCTGAACTCGATCCAGCCCATATCGCGCAGGTACCCCATTTCGCGGGAGAGTGACGGACGGGCTGTATTCAGATGCTCAGCCCACTCTTTGCGGCTGAATGGCAGGCGGATCTGATCAGAGGCTTGCTGTACCGCCTGCTCCAGCAGAAAATAAATCATCCGCCGCCGCAAGGGGCCCGCCGATAGGATCTCAATTTTACGGTTGACGAGCACCAGGCGTTCGGAGAGATTTTCGATAAACCGGGTCAGAATGTCCGTATCGGCTGAGAACAGCCGCAGCAGCTCGTGCTTGCTGATGAACATGACCTGGCAGGGGCCGGTGGCGGTGACGGTGGCCGGAACGAGATTTTCCTTGCGGAACAGCACGGCCTCGCCGATGGTCTGGCCCGCACTCAAGTGGGCGATCGTGACCCCGCTTCCGCTCGGATGGGTTTTCTGCACCTCAACCCGCCCGGAGAGGATGATGCCGATCCGGTCTGCAGTATCGCCCTCGGCGAAGATCAGCCTATTTTTCTGGTAAGCAGTTACTGTATAAATCATCTTGTGCAGGAGGTGCTCCAATTCTTCCGCAGACTTGCCCCGGAACAGCAGACAGGACTGCAGGACGGCAGGGTCAGGTATCATCGGTTTCCTCCAAATTAAAATTTAAACGGTAACATCCGTTACCGAATGTATGGCGAAAGTCTACTACAATAATCAGTAACTGTAAAGGCGGACGAACCGGTGTCCTGCCTGATGAGACGAACCTATTTGAGAAGGAGTGAACGCCAAGTGAGCAGCATGTTTTGTTTTCAGTGTCAGGAAGCGGCGAAGGGTACAGGGTGTACCATCCAGGGGGTATGCGGCAAGACGAGTGAGGTAGCCAATCTTCAGGACCTGCTGATTTATACGCTTAAAGGAATCTCCATTTTCGCACGCAAAGGCCGGGAGCTTGGCATGACCGACTCCGTTACCGATAAATTCATTATAGAGAGCCTGTTTGCCACAATCACCAACGCGAATTTTGTTCCTGAGGCCTTTACATCCAGAGTACGGACGGGACTTCAGCTGCGAGACCAGTGGAGCAGCCGGCTGAAGCTGGCCGGAGCGGCAGCAGAGCTTGCGGATCATGATGCGGCCATCTGGAGCGCAGAGACAGACGAGGAGCTGATCGCCAAGTCGGAGACGGTAGGCGTTCTGGCGACGGAGAATGAGGATGTGCGTTCCCTGCGCGAGCTGCTGACCTACGGGCTGAAGGGAATGGCGGCTTACATGGAGCATGCAGCAGTGCTGGGCTTCGGGGATGCCGGATCACATGCTTTTATGGAAAAAGGCCTTGCTTCCACGCTTGATGACAGCCTGAATGCAGGTGAGCTTACCGCTCTGGTTCTGGAATGCGGCAAGTTCGGCGTTGACGTGATGGCTCTGCTGGACCAGGCCAATACAACGACTTACGGCAACCCGGAAATCACCAAGGTCAACATCGGTGTAGGCCATAACCCGGGAATTCTGATTAGCGGACATGACCTGAAGGACATGGAGGAGCTGCTGAAGCAGACGGAAGGGACAGGGGTGGACGTGTATACCCACAGCGAGATGCTGCCGGCCCACTACTATCCGGCCTTTAAGAAATACAGCCACTTTGTCGGCAACTACGGCAACGCCTGGTGGAAGCAGAACGAGGAGTTTGCCAGCTTCAATGGTCCGATTCTGATGACTACCAACTGCATCGTGCCGCCAAAAGACAGCTATAAAGACCGTCTGTACACCACAGGCAACACCGGCTTCCCGGGGGTACAGCATATCCCTGCGGATGCAGATGGCAAGAAGGATTTCTCGGCGATTATTGCCCAGGCCAAGGGCTGTGCGGCTCCGACCGAGATTGAAACCGGCGAAATTGTCGGCGGCTTTGCCCATGCTGCGGTGATGAACGTGGCTGATCAGGTGGTTGAGGCGGTGCAGACCGGCGCGATCAAGCAGTTCTTCGTAATGGCCGGCTGCGACGGCCGGATGAAGAGCCGTAATTACTACACGGACTTCGCTTCCGAGCTGCCGGGGGATACTGTTATTCTTACCGCAGGCTGTGCGAAGTACAAATATAACAAGCTTGATCTCGGTGCGATTGGCGGTATTCCGCGTGTGCTGGACGCCGGCCAGTGCAATGACTCCTATTCCCTGGTCGTTATTGCCCTCAAGCTGAAGGAAGTATTCGGTCTGGACGATGTCAATGACCTGCCGATTGCCTACAACATTGCCTGGTATGAGCAAAAAGCGGTAATCGTGCTGCTGGCCCTGCTTCACCTGGGCGTCAAAAACATTCATCTCGGACCGACGCTCCCAGCCTTCTTGTCGCCTAACGTGGCTAAAGTGCTGGTTGATACCTTCGGAATCGGCGGCATTACCACGGTTCAGGAAGACATGGAACGGTTCATGGCCGTTGTGTAATTCATAGTTATGTGAAAAAGCCTATAGCTGCGCCCCGCCGGATTTCGCCGGGGTTGCTATAGGCTTTTTGGTGTTCCGGCTTATGGAAGCCGGTAGAATGCGAACGGCTCGCCGCTTCTGAAGGGACGGCTGGCCTGCTCCAGCCGCTCCAGCGTCTGCTTGTCCAGCTCAAGTGCAGCACTGGGCAGGTTCTGCTGCACCTGCACCGCGCGCGTAGCGCCGACAATGACGGTGGATACGGCAGGCTGATGCATCAGCCAGGCCAGAGACAGGGCGGTAGGAGTGGTGCCGAGTTCTGCCGCAATCCGGCTGACTTCATTGCCCAGCTCAATCCGCTCAGGGCTGAGGAAACGGCTGAAGTTCGGATCGGTCTCTACGCGTGACCCGGCCGGAGCAGCGCCGCTCACGCTGTATTTCCCGGTCAGAATGCCGCCGGCCAGCGGGAAGTAAGGAATGATGCCCAGGCCCTGATCCAGGCAGAGCGGCAGCAGCTCGATTTCCGGTGTCCGGTCGGCCAGTGAGTAGCTGCACTGGATTGAGGTGTACTTCATATAGTTCCGCGCTTCGCTGATGCCCAGTGCCTTCATCAGCTCCCAGGCGGCATAATTGGAGGCGCCAATATAGCGGACCTTCCCGGAGGAGACCATATCATCCAGGGTGCGCAGCGTTTCATCAAGCGGAGTATAAGGATCGAAGGTGTGAATCTGGTATAGATCCACATAATCCGTCTTCAGGCGGCGCAGGCTGCCTTCCAGCTCTTGCATCAGATGGCGGCGCGAGGAGCCGCTGCCGTACGGCCCTTCGGCCCGCGGCAATCCAGCTTTAGTAGCGAGTACGGCATCCTGCCGTCTGCCCTCAAGCGCTAATCCGATGATCCGCTCCGATTCCGTGCCGGCATAAATATTGGCGGTGTCGATAAAGCTGATGCCCTGATCCAGGGCGGTATGGATAATCTCAACTGAGGTTTTTTCATCAGCCCGTTTGCCGAAGGCATTGGTTCCAAGGCCGAGGGCGGATACCTGCAGCCCGCTGTTGCCTAACCGGTTAAACTTCATGCGTGTCACTCCTCTGAAGGGTTTATTGGCGGATTCAGCTTCCCGTCCGCAGCGAACAGCTCAAGCGCAGTATCAATGAGCAGCCTGACGGCAATGGAGGCCTCCTCCAGTGAATGGACGGCAATGTGAACATCGCGGTAAGCATCCGGAGACAGCCCGCGGATCATTACATTGCCGGGCGGGGAGAGCAGCGACAGCTCGGACAGCACGCCGACAGCCAGTCCCTCTTTGATCATGTTGAGTGCCGTGCTGTAGCTGTTAACCACATATTTTACATTAAGCTTACTGTCAGCCCGCCTGAATAAATCAACCACCGGAGGCTCATAGCCGGCTTTGCAGATCATCATTGGTTCCTGCTCCAGGTCCTTTACATGGACTATTCTCTTATGACCCAGGGGATGCCCCTCGGGCAACACGGCGTACAGCTTCTCCCGGAACAGCGGAATCGTCTCAAACTCCTCAAGCGGCGGAATGATCAGTCCGGCATCAATCTGGCGGGTCTCCAGCCATTCCTTCACCTCGGCCACTGAGCCCTCATGTACAGAAATGTCTATTCCCGGATACCTGTTCGTGATCGAACGGATGATCTTGGGCACGAAGTAAGCGGCCGCTACCGGAAAAGCCCCAATCCGGATCAAACCCTGCTCCAGGCCCTTTTCAGCAGAAACCTCCTGCTGCACCTTATTGAACCCGCTGAGGATTTCCCGGAAAATAATCAGCACACGCTTGCCCACTTCGGTTAGCATGAGGCCGCTGCGGCGGTCACGCAGCAGCAGCTTGACGTCCAGCTCGGTTTCCAGTGCGGAAATGGCCCGGCTGACTGCCGGCTGGGTCATATTCAGCTCCTGGCCGGCTTTGGTGAAGCTGCCGGTTTCGGAAATTTTGACAAATAAGAGGATCTGATTATTGTTCATATCAAATATGCTATGCCCCTCATGATTATTATGCATTTCAATTATGAATGTGTTTATTGTATCATTTGAAATGAAAATGATACAAGAGGTGAAAACATTGTCTCAACGTAATCGAACGATCGCATTGCTTACTTTTCTGGTGATTGTCTGGGGCATCAACTGGCCCTTGTCCAAAATTGCCTTAATCTATGCTCCCCCGCTGCTGTTTGCCGGTATCCGTACCGTAATTGCCGGAATCATTCTGATCATAGCGGCACTGCCGAAATGGAGGCAGCTTGAGTTCCGGCGGCTGTGGCCGGTCTATCTGGCTTCGGCGGTACTCAGCATTGTCTTTTATTACGGATTCCAGACAATAGGCCTGCAATACGTTCCCTCCGGCCTGTTCTCGGCCATTGTCTTTCTGCAGCCGGTGCTGCTGGGCATCTTCGCCTGGATCTGGCTCGGAGAAAGCATGTACGGGCTGAAAATATTCGGCCTGCTGCTCGGCTTTGCCGGAGTTGCCGCACTCAGCATCGGAGGTTTTACCGGCAGCATTTCTGCCGCAGGTGTGCTGCTGGCACTGGCCAGCGCGCTGTGCTGGGCGCTTGGTACCGTATATATGAAACGGAATGCGGCGCGGGTGGATATGCTGTGGCTGACTGCGATGCAGATTATGATCGGCGGAGTCATTCTGCTTGGGGCAGGTTCGGTCACGGAAAGCTGGGCAGCTATTACCTGGAGCGGCGCTTTTATTGCGGGCACGCTGTTTATCGCCGTATTCGTAATCGCTCTCGGGTGGATGGTCTACTTCAAGCTGATTAATGAAGGAGAAGCCGGGAAGGTAGGCTCCTTCACCTTCCTGATTCCGCTGATCTCAATCGGTTCCAGCGTAGTGCTGCTGCATGAACAGATCACGCTTAATCTTATTGCGGGGATGGTGCTCATCGTTGGCAGCATTCTGCTGGTGAACGTGAAGCTGGGGCGTACGCGGCGGCTGAAGCATTCCGGCTAAACCGGATATAAACATAGAAAGAGCCTGCAGACTGCCTCCGGACGGCATTCTGCAGGCTCTTTCTGTTTAATCAGGTCTGGTTTCTCAGCCGCAGGCTCTGGGCGGTAAAGACGGCTTCTCCTGCCGGTGCCGTGAACTCAGCCGCATATTCACCAATGGATATCCGGGTACCTTCGATTTGGCACACGCTGATCTGGTGGCCGGCGGTAAGTGCGGTCTGCCGGTCTGCTGCTCTGGTTTGCTGTACCGAAATGGAGTCACCGGCCTCAACCTTAGAGCCGCTGCATAACGATTGTGTCATCAGGAAGCGGACATCACCCGCTGCCAGGAGTGTACTGTGCAGAACGCCCTCTCCATGAATAAAGATGCTGCCCCCGGACCGGAGCAGACAATTCTCCGCCTGGGCGAGATCAAGCCGGACATTACCCTCATGCATGTGTAGAACCCCGTCACGAAGCTCCTCCAGCAGATCGAGGAAGGTAACGAGCACAGCATCATTAATGAATTCGGTGAACTGTCCGGGGTGCAGAAAAATCTCCAGCATATGCTTCAGCTGCCTGGTGTCAACAGGGGCAGCCGGCCCGTTCCCGGCAAGCAGCTCCTGCAGACCCTTCATCAGGCCGGGGAGATGGGCGTATTTGCCCTCCAGCAGGAGCAGCACGACCAGCCCGTACTTCACAGGCTGCTGACGGGAGCGGAGATTCTCCTCCAGCATCAGGGCGGCATTTCTGAGCAGCATCAGCTCCTCCATCAGCTGACTCGGGAATTGATGCAGCCGGTGCTGTATTGCACCACAGTCGCCGCAATAAATGTGGCTGTCTGTAACCTTGCCGCGGATGACTACACTGCCGGTAGCGGCAATGACGGCATGACGGACGTCGCCGGATATGTATACGTTTCCTAATACTTCTATAGTACAGTGATCCGCGATTCCGTCCGGGGCTATTACATCTCCTGCGAATAGAACAGGACTGTCTGCTGATGTCATGCTCTCCTGGATGATATGGGTTTCCGGAAAATCAATGCTCATAGTCCGGGTTCCCCAGCCTGTAATCCGCGGCCGTCCATCGCGGAGTGCGACAATTTCGCCGCCCGGGAGCAGGGAATAGCAATCAGCAGGCTTCAGGGTAATATCCTCCGGCCGGGGCGGTGGCAAAATGCTGCCGTGCACATTGAAGCCGGGCCTTCCTTCCTGCGGAGGCAGCTTGCGGGCAAGTATCCCGCCTGTCCGCGCAGAAGGAATCTCCGGATAATCAGGAACATCGTCATCAGTCCCGGGCAGCCTGGCCGGCAGCTCCAGCCGGCCGTCTATTCCAGGCAGCGGCGGCTTGCCCACAGCGATACAAACCGGAAGATAGGTCGGATTATTCAGCTCGGCATACAGGGCAGGAATGTTGAGATTAGGCATAAAGGAGCTTGAGGAGAAGTCGGCCAGGATCTGATTGACGGTCAGCCTGGACAGGAGCAGATCATAATTCGGCTCTGCCCGGACACAGACCTGGGCCGAGGCGGGGCAATTGACCAGCTTCCAGGCATACTTTTCAACCCGGTAGAGTGTAAAATAAGCGCTTAGCCCGTCTTCAGACACGGTAATCTGGTACTGCGGCTTCTCGCTGATTTCCCAGCTCAGCTGGACAGATGAAGTGATGGCGGCAGGCTCATTTACTTTGATCCGGTTAATCTTGAGGACAACGGGGTGAAGGGCAGAGATAACGGCAGCCTTGCCGCCGGGTAAGGGAGGAGTGATAAAGATCTGGTCGTTCTGCACGATGACCTTTCCGTTCTTCTCCTCATTGCCGGGTGTCCCGCTAAGCGGCCGGGACTGGGCGGAAGAATACGTTGAGTGGTCAGAGCTGAAGGAAGGCCCGGTGCTGAACGCATGCCGTGGCTGTTCAAGGGTGTGATGCGGCATTGTTTTAACCTCGCTTTTAGAATGATCCGAAACCGGCAGCCTGGCAGCCATGAATGCACATAGCATTGTTAGGCCCATTGCTTTGCGTCCTGCCCTTTCAGACAGTTTGCCTTTATACATGAGACATTGATAAACATTCAGCCTGAGGTCATTTATTGGGTCAGAGTTGACAATAAAGATTCATAACTGGTGCTATAGTACTGAATTTAGGCACTGCTGCAAATAAGCTTAATTTTAATACTTGTGCAGCGAGTTTTCAACTGTAAATTCATCCGGAAAGTGCAGCTGAAGTACGGTGTGCAAGCCGGTAATGGGTCTTTATCTCCAGTCAGACGCCGGGACATAAAAAACTATAAAAAAAGGGCCCTCCCAAGCTTACAGCTTGTGGGAGAGTCCTTTGCTGCCGAGGCGGATACTGCGGGCCGCTTCGCCTCTAACCGGCACGGGCGCGGCGGAAACGGCCGCATAATCGGCCTGTTCAATTACATCAAGCACCCGGTTCAGGTGAGAAAAGACGGCGCCGAGATCACGGATCGCGGTCAGCGGGCATTCGGCCTGCAGCTCCGAGAACCAGGACAGCTGCAGCTCGCGCGCCCGGCGCAGGCATTCCGGCAGCTGGCGCCGGGCTTCGGCATCAGACAGTGTTCTGGTGCCGTACAGGGCGATGCAGTCAGCTGCTGCGGACAACACCTCGTTCATCCGGTCCGAGGCAGCGTAGTGGGCAGGCAGCAGGGTAAGCTCTTCGGCAATCTCCTGAAGATAAAAGTGAACCTTCTGCAAATGCGAAGTAGCCTGGACCAGCCCGCGCATATCTTTACGGCAAGGATAGTGCGACAGCGTGTGCAGCAGCTCCTTCTGCAGGCTGCTGCTCTTCGCGAGCAGTCCGCCGGAGCGTTTCAGCATATCACGGGCAGGCTCGCCGTTTCTGCCGCCGGCAGCGAGTCTGCTTAAAGAATCAGCCAGCAGCAGGCTTCCTTCAAGCGCCAGACCCTTCACTTTAGCGAAGCCCTTCGGCGGGACGACAATGATATTAATCAAGAGGGCGATGAGTACACCGATCAGCGTTTCGGCGAGCCGCCATACGACATAATGGTCATGGTAGAAGGTGAGTGCAAGCACGGCAGTTACGCCAACCTGCGAGACAGCCTGGATATTAATCCGGCAGGCGGTGGCGACGCCGATGCCGATCAGCAGAATCAGCAGGATGGAGACAATGCTGATATCCATGAAGCGGCCGACAACCAGGCTGACTGTTCCGCCAAGCACAATGCCAAGCAGGCGGTAGCAGCCTTTTTCCAGTGAAGCCTTCACTGTGCCCTGAGTGATCAGAATTGCAGCCAGCGGTGCAAAGTATAGGTAATGGTCGCCATAAAGGCGGTGGACGGCCAGCCAGGAGAGGGTAGCGGCCAGTGTAATCCGTATCATATAAAGGGATAATCCAAATTTTTCAAGGCGTTCCTGTAACCCCTCGTTCATTTCAGTCATCTTCTTTCGTAAAAAGGGAAATTTTCATAGCTGTTTCAGCCGTTTTCATTATAGCATCTCAAAGCGGGCGTGCCGGGCCGATATTTTACGAAGTTGTTAAGATTAGGTCTGAGTGTTTACATTGTTCGTTATCGCATATATGGGATTCATCCGATATGCTATATAATATGAAATGTTGTCGAAGCAGGGGCGGAATTGTCGGTACAGGCGGGGCTCCGCCGGTAGAAGCCGATTGTGCACTGTAAGATAAGGGTAAAATAGGTTGTATTACATAAGGTAAGGAGGTTGTTAGCTATAGCTACCCCGGAAGGCACTATTATTTCTTTTGACCAGGTTACTAAGCAGTATGATGATGAGGAGGCCGTGTTAAAAGGCGTCAGCTTCGAAATCGAACGCGGCAAATTCTATACACTGCTGGGCCCCTCCGGCTGCGGCAAGACGACCATTCTGCGTCTCATTGCCGGCTTTGCGGAACCGACGGAAGGCTCCATTTATCTGAACGGTAAAATGATCAACCACATTCCCGCTAATGAGCGTCAGGTTAATACGGTATTTCAGGACTATGCCCTGTTCCCGCATCTGAACGTATTTGAGAATGTGGCCTTCGGTCTGCGGATCAAGAAGCTTAAAAAGGATGTTATTACTCAAAAGGTGCAGGAAGCGCTGCGCTTCGTCAATCTGGTCGGCTACGACCAGCGTGCAATTAACGAAATGTCGGGCGGCCAGAGACAGCGTGTGGCCATTGCCCGTGCGATCGTTAATGAGCCGCAGGTGCTGCTGCTGGACGAGCCGTTGTCAGCACTTGACCTGAAGCTGCGCACCGAAATGCAGTATATCCTGCGGGAAATGCAGCAGCGTCTTGGCATTACGTTTATTTTCGTTACCCATGACCAGGAGGAAGCGCTGGCGATGTCGGACTGGATCTTTGTCATGAACAAGGGGAAAATCGAGCAGAGCGGCACGCCGAACGATATTTACGATGAGCCGATCAACCGCTTTGTCGCTGACTTCATTGGAGAGTCGAATATTGTGCCGGGCGTGATGATCGAGGATTATCTGGTGGAGTGGGGCGGCCACCGGTTTGAATGTCTGGATGCCGGGCTGCGGCCGAATGAATCGGTAGAGATTGTTATCCGCCCTGAGGATCTGGAAATTTCCACACTTGAGCAGGGTAAGCTGAAGGTGCGTGTCGACTCCCAGCTGTTCCGCGGCGTACACTATGAGATCAGCTGTTATGACGAATCCGGCCACGAATGGCTGGTGCACTCCACGCGCAAAGCGGAGGTAGGCAGCGAAATCGGGCTTTATTTTGACCCGGAAGCGATTCATGTTATGCGCTTCGGCGAAACGGAGGAAGAATTCGACAGACGTCTGGAAGCTTACGGCGAGGTAGAGAGCCATGAACAATAAGGGCCGTTCGTATTATCTCATCCCTTATTACTTATGGATCGCCCTGTTCGTCATCGCACCGGTGCTGCTGGTTATCTATTATTCCCTGTTTGATCTGGACGGAAATCTTACACTGGATAACTATGTGAACTTTTTTACCCCGGTGTATATGAAAATGATGCTGAACTCCTTCTGGTACGCGTTCCTGATCACGGCCTTCTCACTGCTTGTTGCGTATCCTGCAGCTTATCTGCTGACCCGCACCAAGCATAAACAGCTGTGGCTGCTGCTGATTATCCTGCCGACCTGGATCAATCTGCTGCTGAAGACGTATGCGTTCATCGGGATTTTCGGCACCTTCGGACCGGTTAACAGCCTGTTTGATGTTCTGGGGATCGGGGAGCAGCAGATTCTGTTCACCGGATTCAGCTTTGTGTTTGTATCGGTGTATATTTTCATTCCCTTTATGATTCTGCCGATCTTCAGCGCCCTGGAGGAGCTGAATCTGTCGCTTGTGGATGCTGCCCGCGATCTCGGTGCTTCCGGATGGACGACGTTCCGCCGGGTTATTTTTCCGCTGACGATCTCCGGGGTGCGCTCCGGCTGTATGGCGGTATTCATTCCGGCGCTGTCGCTGTTTATGATCACGCGTCTCATCGCCGGCAACCGGGTTATTACACTGGGCACCGCTATTGAGCAGCATTTTCTCGTTACGCAGGACTGGGGCATGGGCTCAACCGTTGCCGTGTTCCTGATCGTAATTATGGCGCTGTTCATGCTTCTGACCGGCAGCTCGCGGAAAGGAGTGCGGCATGAAAAATAAAAACGGAATCGCCAACATCTATCTGGTCCTGGTCTTTGTGGTCCTGTACGCTCCGATCTTCTACCTGATGTACTATTCGTTCAACAGCGGCGGTACGATGCATAAATTCGAAGGCTTTACACTCGATTATTACCGTGAGGTGCTGCAGGATACACGCCTGATCATTATTGTGATCAACACGCTCGTTATCGCGCTGCTCTCCTCCTCAATCGCTACTGTGATTGCAGTTATCGGGGCATTAGCCATTCACCGCAGCCGCAGACGGCGTTCAAAGAACGCTTTACTGTCGCTGAATAACGTCCTGATCGTCAGTCCGGACGTTATTATAGGGGCGTCCTTTCTGATCCTGTTCACGATTGCCGGCATTCAGCTTGGCTTCACTTCGGTCCTGCTCTCCCATGTGGCGTTCAGCATCCCGATTGCCGTACTGATGATCCTGCCGCATCTGCAGGAGATGAGCCCGACGCTGACCGATGCGGCCCGTGACCTCGGGGCCAGCCGGATGAGTGTTTTGACCAAAGTTATTCTGCCAATTATCAAGCCGGGGATTTTCAGCGGATTCTTCATGGCGCTGACTTATTCCCTGGATGACTTTGCAGTAACGTTCTTCGTAACGGGCAACGGCTACTCGACGCTCCCAGTGGAAATCTATTCCCGGGCACGGCAAGGGGTATCGCTGTCGATCAACGCATTGTCGACGCTGATCTTCCTCTTTACCATTCTGCTGGTCGTCGGTTACTATTTCCTGAATCAGCGGAAGAGCAAACCGTCCGCCGCAGTAGCGGAGCCGGTTGCAGAAGCGGGGGTGCCTAGATGAAACAGCTGGTAAATGCTTTTCTGGCGATCCTGCTGGTCGCCTTCGGGCTGATGTTTCTTGCAATGCGCCTGAACTCGGCGGAAGGATATAGCGGCGGCAATACGCTGACGATCTACAACTGGGGCGATTACGTGGACCCTGAGCTGCTGGAGCAGTTCCAGGAGGAGACCGGCATTACGGTTATCTACCAGACCTTCGATTCCAATGAAGCGATGCTAACCAAGGTGGAGCAGGGCGGGACGGTATTCGATGTGGTGATTCCTTCCGACTATGCCATTGCCAAAATGCGCGAGGAAAACCTGCTGCTGCCGCTAGACCACAGCAAAATCCCGAATCTGGCCAACATCGATTCCCGGTTCATGGACTTGTCCTTCGATCCGGGGAATGTATACTCTGTGCCGTATTTCTGGGGCACCGTAGGGATTATCTTTAATCCTGAGATGACGGGGGACATCGATTTCAGCAGCTGGAACTCCCTTTGGGACAGCAGGCTGAACAACAGCATCTTCCTGGTGGACGGAGCCCGCGAAGTCATGGGGATGGCGCTGAACAGCCTGCATTACTCGGTTAACGATACCAACGAGGATCATCTGCAGGAGGCACTGTCCAAGCTGAACAAGCTCTCGCCTAACGTCAAGGCAATTGTCGGTGACGAGATCAAGATGCTGCTGGCTAATGAAGAAGCGGCTGTCGGGATCGTCTGGTCCGGCGATGCGTCCGAGATCATGGACGAGAACGACAAGCTCGACTATGTCGTGCCTGAGGAAGGCTCGAACAAGTGGTTCGACAACATGGTCATTCCGAAGACGGCAGCCAATGTAGACGGCGCGCACCAGTTCATCAACTTCATGCTCCGGCCTGAGGTCGCAGCCCAGAACGCCGAATACGTAGGGTATTCCACCCCGAACGTTCCCGGACTGGCGCTGCTGCCGGAGGACATCTCCGGCGACGAACGCTTCTACCCGCCTGCAGAAATCACCGACCGCCTCGAGGTCTACGACAACCTCGGCAAGCGCATGCTCGCCCATTACAACGAGCTGTTCCTGAAGTTTAAGATGAATAAGAAGTAAGGGTGATATGGCTGGATAAACAGGCGCCTGATCGTGGTATGGACCGCGGTTGGGCGCTTGTTTGCATACCCTGAAACGGAAATCTGCACGCTGCTGGTCAACTGCCAGTTAGTTAGAGTAAGTTAGAGTAATTAGTCCGTACCCCGTACCCCGGCACTTTGAATGTGCTGGATCGAACTAAGTGTAAAAACGTCACCTAATTTTGCTTAAAACCACGAGACGGAGAATCTAGGTGGAAAAAGGACACTTCATTCAGCCGAATTCGCTCCCACAGAGGCATATTGCCCAAACTAAGTAGCGATTTTCCACTTAATTACTCAAAAGTTACTCTACAGGGCTAAATAGGTAGCTTTTTTCCACTTAGGTGTTGTTGGTAGTGTGTGGATTGCATACGGCGGATTGCGGTTGGGTAGTGGTGTTATAGCTCTGCTATCTGCCAAAGTACGTTAGACTCACAGCCGGCGGCTGATCACCAACTAATTAAAATAATCCAGCACACCATGCGTTAGCTCATAACGGATCACCCGCTCGTGTTTGCCTTTGTAGGAAGGCCGCAGCCAGCCCTTGTCACATAGACTGCGCAAAGTGCGGATTGCTGATCTGTAATCAACGTCAAAATGCTGCTTAACATCCTGGGGACGGATAGCTCCAGTAAGCTGGATAGCCAGGCGGATCGTTTCCTGCTCCATAAGCTGCAAACGTGAGGCGGGTGCCTCAGCAGCCTGGTATCTGCCCAAGTTCATCTGCAGCAGGGTCATACATAGCTCCGGGCGCTGCTCGACATCATCATAGGCAAAGGAGATTACGCGGTAGCCCATCGCCTGCAGGAAGGTTTCCCGGTTGAGCTCGCTGCAGAATTTATTGCGGTCCATATCGCGGACATGGGAGGCATAGCCTTTAATTTCAATGAGCAGCTTGATGTAGCCGGGAAGCCAGGCGAAGTCGGCAAAGTAAGACCTCCCGCGCCAGTCCGTCACCTCATATTCAGGATGCAGACTGGAGAAATCCCCTCTCAGCGGCCACCATACATTGCGCAAAAAGAGAACCTCCGCATGCTGATGCCCCCGTTCCATCTGGCCCCTGCGTTCCCCCAAAGGCCTGGCGGCCAGATGGTTTCCGATAAATTGCTGATGTGCGTCTTCAAATAACATTAAGCCCACGCTCCCCGTAAAAATAGAAAACGCCCCGGCCTCCCCAAAGGGATAACCGGGACGTTCTTCGTCTCGTTGCAGTCAGTATAAGCTAAATTGGCGAAAATGACCAGATTATTCAGCACAGTACAGTTATTTGATTCCGATCCGCATACGGTAGCTGATCAGAACCGGCAGGGTCCGGCCGTCAAAATATCGCTCCGCCTCTGCCGTAAAATCGGCAATGGCCTCATCCAGCAGCGTTGATCCTAGCTTCAGCACCGTTTGCAGCCCGCCCTGGCTGAGCATCAGCCCCACATAACGATCCGCATCGCAGGTCTCCGTATTATGAAAGACAATTTCCCGGGCAAAAGAAAAGTGGCTGCTGGCTTGAATCCGCGCGAGATGTCCCTCTTTATCCCACTTAAAAGCGCGCTCGGCCTCCGGCTGCAGCTCAGCCAGCAGGCTGTCGGCAGAGGTGGTGAGCCGGTTGTACCGGGTTTCAATATCCGCCTGCAGCGCCAGCGGCCAGTCACAGTCATAAGCGGCAAAGACGCCGCCGGGGCGCAGGCAGCGGGCAATTTCCTGCAGGGTGCTGGACGGCTCCATCCAGTGGAAGGACTGGGAGCAGGTGATGATGTCAACACTGCCGGACTCAAACGGAAGCTGGTTGGAGTAGCCCTGCTGAAAAGACAGGGATTTCGCCTCAGCGTCCTGCTGCAGCTTTTCGGCAGCCTTACTCAGCATGTCGGGATTGGGTTCAATTCCGTAAACAGTATCGGCGGCATTTTTCCATACAAAGGTGGATAGTCCGGTTCCGCAGCCGATATCGGCAACGACAGCAGGACGTGATCCCAGATAGTTGCTCAGCAGGCTAGTAATAATCGGCGGTGCTTCCGGACGGTAACGGTCGTAGTCGTTCTGGTAGCCCAAAAAACGGTCAATATTCTGTTTGCTGTTGCCGGCAGGAATCATGAAATCCTCTCCCATCCATAATAGTTAAATCAGTTGCAGGCAGTTTGTTAACGCAGCAGCTCCGGATCAACCGCCGGTACAAGCCCTTCGGCAGCTGCGCGGTTCAGGAGCGCAGAGATCGCAGCATAGCCTTCCTCGCCGAGGTCCATGGAGAACCCGTTCACATACAGGTCGATATGCGATTTGGCTACCTCAGGTGACAGCTCCTGGGCATGGCTGAGTACAAAATCGCGGCAGCCGCTGTCGGCAGGATGATCCCAGGCAAACTGCAGTGAGCTTCTGATCCAGCCGGTAATGGCCTCGTCATCAAGATCACGGCGGGCAATGATCGCTCCCAGCGGAATCGGCAGGCCGGTGTCGCTCTCCCACCAGCTGCCGAGATCGGTCAGCATGTTAAGGCCGTAGGAGCCGTAAGTGAAGCGCGCTTCGTGAATGACCAGTCCGGCATCAATCTGTCCGTCCCGGACGGCCGGCATGATCTCGTCAAACGGCATGACGACAATCTCGCCCGGACCGCCCGGCACCTGCTGCGCCGCCCACAGCCGGAACAGGAGATAAGCTGTGGAGCGCTCGCTTGGCACGGCGATCCGCCGGCCGGACAGATCCGCCGGACGGCGGATCGCACTCTGGCCGCCGGCCGTCAGCACAAGCGGGCCGCAGCCGCGGCCAAGCGCGCCGCCGCAGGGCAGCAGCTTGTACCGGTCGAGCACCCAGGGGAGGGCGGCGTAGGAGATTTTGAGCACTTCGGGTCCGGCGCCGTCTGCGGCCAGGCCATTGGTAATATCAATATCGGCAAAGGTTACATTCAGCTTGGGTGCACCCGGCACCAGCCCGTGTGCCAGAGCATAGAAAACAAAGGTGTCGTTCGGGCATGGGGAAAAGGCAATGTTCAACTGATCTGTTGTTGCTGTCATTACAGCACCTCCAATAGTATAGCGGCTGCTGCCGCTAGCGCGTTCAGCGCTGCAGGGATTTGCCACGCGGCCCGGTCGCGCGGGCCGACAGGGTTCGAGATCGCGCGCAGCTCCAGCGCCGCGATCCCGAACCGCTGGGCGGCCACGGCGACCCCGTGGCCTTCCATCGCTTCCGCGACGGCACCGGGGTGCCGCGCGGCAAGAGCGGCGGCCGTCCCGGCGGTGCCGGTCGCCGTCGAAACGGTCAGCACAGGCCCTGTGCTGACCGGAAGGCCGGCCGCTGCAAGCGCGGCCGCGAGAGCCTCTGCCGTGCCGTGCGCCGCCGGCACGGTGTTGCTGCCGAAGCCGAGCTCGGCAGCGCTGCGGAAGCCCTCCGGCGTCTCGGCTCCGAGGTCGGCGGCGATCATCTCGCTGGCGACGGCCAGCGAGCCTAAGGGCGCCCGCCCCGGAAAGCCGCCGCCGATCCCGGCGCTGATGACGCAGCCGTAGCTGCCGGCTGCCAGGGCGGCGGCCGTGCCGGCCGCAGCTGCGGCGGTGCCGGCGCCCGCCGCAATGACCTCGAACCTGGTGCTGCCGCCCAGGCCGCGGAGGATGGCCTCGCGCTCAGCCGCGACTGCCGTCACGATCAGCACGCGGTTTTCACCTGCCGCTGCCCGGCCGGCAGGAACTCCGGAGGGAAATTGGTTAGTATCGTTCAATTAAAGGACTCCTTCCATAGAAGAGAATAGAATGTATGGGCAAATTAAGCTTTTTAATAAGGCGTACGGTTAGTAGGCTATGAAGAGCGGCTGCGTTATTTTTATAATGATAAGAATCGATATGTTCTGCGCTATCGTTGCCGCTTTCCTTGAGGGACGGCGAGGTGGGTTCTACTTGTGACAGATCTTGTTTGTCCCTGCCGGTCCCGGCGTTTATATGTACAGCCGATCCTTTCGGCTCCGGTCCGCAGCAGCAGCCTGTCCCGTCAGCACCGTATTCAAAAGGATACGCCGTTTTGAAAGGGAGGTCAAACCCGGGCAGATTAATTTTGCAATATACTGTTGACAATAGAGAATAGATGGCGTATATTTATCTTAACTTAAAGATAATTAACTTAAAGACATAACGGCGAGCGGTTCACCCGCAAGAAGTGACCGGCATGTACGAGAAATGGAGGTGTGCAAGATGAGCGACTATAATGAACTGATTAGCAAAACAACCGGCAGCCCCGACCTGGATCAGGCCGCATCACTGAAGCTGTTCGTTGTTTTGTCCAAAGCATATAAAAGTCTGATGGATCACGCGGTCAAGGATATGAAGAGCCACGGTCTGGCTTCGGCTGAATTCATGGTCCTGGAGGTGTTGTATCACCGGACACGGATTCCGCTGCAGCAGATCGGCGAGAAGATTCTTGTTACCAGCGGAAGTATCACTTATAACATCGACAAGCTGGAAAAGCGCGGGCTGCTCAAGCGGGTGCCTTGTGATGAGGACCGCCGTGTGACTTACGCTGAGATTACGGAGGCTGGCCGCGAGCTGTTCGACGACATTTTCCCCAAGCATGTTTCCTCGATTCACGGGCTGATGGGCGGACTTAGCGAGGACGAGAAGAAGCAGACGACAGAGCTGCTGAAGAAGCTGGGCAAAGGCGTGTAGGATTTTTTTTGAAAAAGCATACGGTATAGAGAGAGAAAGATAATATACAGGCCGGATAGGCCAAAAATTTTTACCCTATATCTTAATGTTAAGATAATTAAAAAAAAGAGAATGGAGCGTGTTTAAAATGGTTAGTGTAGGATTATTATTGTTGAGATTGGTTATCGGGGTTGCTTTTATCGGTCATGGTGCACAAAAGCTGTTCGGCTGGTTTGGCGGTTACGGCCCGAAAGGAACGGGAGGCTGGATGGAATCCATCGGCATTAAACCGGGGGTTGCGATGGCCATTGCGGCCGGGATCATGGAGCTGGCGGGCGGGGTGCTGTTCGCAGCAGGGCTGCTGACTCCGGTGGCGGCTGTACTGATTGCAGTAACGATGCTCGGGGCGATCATTAAGGTTCATGCTCCGAACGGGTTCTGGTCAACCGCTAACGGAATTGAGTTTCCGCTGACAGTGCTGGTAGTCGCAGTAGCGGTGGCTTTGACCGGACCTGGTTCGATTTCGCTGGATGCCCTCTTTTTTAACTGAGACAGGTAAGGCTTGGCGCTTTAGCTTTCTACTATAAATAGGACACATTAATAGAACACAAACCTTAGAGGAGATGGGAAAAATGACACTTCAAACTGCAGGGATCCACCATATTACCGCTTTTGTCAGAGATGCGCAGCAGAATGCTGATTTTTATGCCGGCATTCTTGGACTGAGACTTGTAAAAAAGACGATCAACTTCGACGTGCCGGAGGTGTACCATCTCTATTTCGGGGATGAGCAGGGCTCTCCGGGTACAATTATCACTTTCTTTCCTTGGGCAACAGGACGCAAAGGCAGAATCGGCGGCGGTCAGGTCGGAGTGACTACTTATGCTGTGCCGGCCGGGTCGCTTGGCTTCTGGGAGCAGCGGCTGGCCGATTACCGGATTCCAGTGACCAAAGTAACGCGTATTGGCGAATCGTACCTGTCGTTCGCGGATTATGACGGGCTGCGGATTGAGCTGGTGGAACGTGAAGCCGGCGCGCTCAGCACCTGGTCCTTCGGGGGAGTGCCTGCCGAGCATGCGATTAAAGGCTTTGGCGGCGCAGTGCTCTACAGCATGAATCCTGATAAAACAGCCGATACGCTGACCCGCACGCTGGGCCTTGAGCAGATTGCCGAAGGCGACGGGTATATCCGCTACCGTTCTTCTGCAGACATCGGCAACATTATTGATCTGAGAACAACACCGGTACCGCAGGGCGGCGGAGGCACAGGCACTGTGCACCATATCGCCTGGCGTGCCAAGGATGATGCCGAGCAGCTTCAGTGGGGCCGCACTGTCCAGAGCCATGGCTATCAGCCGACGCCGGTGCAGGACCGCCAGTATTTTAACGCCATTTACTTCCGCGAGGAAGGCGGCATCCTGTTTGAAATTGCTACCGATCCTCCGGGCTTTGCCCGTGATGAGGACGCTGATAAGCTGGGTGAAAAGCTCATGCTGCCAGCCTGGTTTGAACCAAACCGTGCCGTGATTGAAGAGAAGCTGAGCCCGTTTAAAATCCGTGAAGTGGAGGCGAACCGTGTATGATTCATATTTTTAAAAAAGGTACAGATGCCAGCCGGCCGACCCTTGTATTGTTCCATGGTACGGGAGGCAATGAGCATGATCTGCTTCCGCTGGCAGAAATGCTGTCTCCCGGCTCCTCGGTGCTGGGCATCCGGGGAAATGTGCTGGAGAACGGCATGCCGCGTTACTTCCGCCGGCTCGCCGAAGGTGTATTCGATGAGGAGGACCTGGTGTTCCGCACTCATGAAGTAAAACAGTTCCTGGATAGCGCAGCGGAGCAATACGGCTTCGACAGCAGCAACCTCGTCGCCGTGGGTTACTCCAACGGAGCTAACATTGCCGGCAGCCTGCTGTTCCATTACGGGCCGGTTTTCCGCTCGGCGGTGCTGCTGCACCCGATGGTTCCGCTGCGGGGGATGGAACTGCCTTCCCTTGCTGACGCCGCAGTCTTCATCGGCGCCGGCACAAACGATCCGCTGATCCGTACTGAGGAAACGCGTGAGCTGGAGCAGCTGCTACAGGGCGCCGGAGCCGAAGTCGCTACCCACTGGGGCAATCAGGGCCACCGCCTGAGCACGGCTGAGGTCGAAGCGGCCAGAGCTTGGCTGGGGCAGCGGGGTAAGTAAGCTCGGTTGTGCATGCTCAGGCGTGCATCTTGCGTACGGATGGTGCTCTTTGCAGCACTAAGGGCATTTGTACGACAAGTAACATTGGTGCTCGAGTAGCTGTAGTTGCTTAAGTAACATTAGTAACTCCCGTACCAGTAACAATAGAAGCATAGACACCAGCAACACCAGCAACACCAGCAAC
This sequence comes from Paenibacillus sp. FSL R7-0345, assembly GCF_038595055.1. Lineage (NCBI taxonomy): Bacteria > Bacillati > Bacillota > Bacilli > Caryophanales > Paenibacillaceae > Paenibacillus > Paenibacillus sp. FSL R7-0345. The sequence continues at coordinate 6,695,587 of NZ_CP152002.1, read as the reverse complement.
ACCAGCAACACCAGCAACACCAGCAACACCAGCAACACCAGCAACACCAGCAACACCAGCAACACCAGCAACACCAGCAACACCAGCAACACCAGCAACACCAGCAACACCGGCAACACCAGCAACATAATACTTGCAACGCTTGTAACTGCCTGTGGGGCTGCCGACAAGAGGGTTAAAAACTCTTGGGAGCCCCTGCGGGCGGTTTTTTGCTTACTATCGATCGATCTCGAATATGCGTAATTGCCTAAGCCTGCCACTGCGCCAAAGGGATTTTTCCCACTAATGGAGCACATTCAGCACACTCCACTACCCTCCGCCCAGCCGGCCGCCGGTAGGCACATCCGACGGGCGCTCCCGCTGATCCTCTTCACTCAACACGCCTGAGCGCGAATATTCTCCCGGGTAGCATTTTGCTTCAGACTCTGCTATGATTTTAATCGTAACAATTACTATTAATTAAAAATCAGACTCTAGGCATAAGGAGCATACTATAACGTGAACAGCAGCAAAAAGAACAACAGCCAAGCCCGGCTTCCCCGGGCCAAGGGGCTTGATATGGCGAGTGTGTATACGCCGAAGGAGTGTGCGCGGAAGGCCCGGCACATTGTGCTGAGCAGACAGAACCGGACTATAGTGGATGAGTTCATTACCATTCTCGGTATGAAGGAGCGGTTTGCGGCGGCGGATGTACCTCTGCCTAATAAGCTTGTAATGTTCGGCCCTCCGGGTACGGGCAAGACGCTGACTGCTTTTCACCTGGCCCATCAGCTGGACCTGCCGCTTGTCCTGGTCCGGCTGGATACGGTGATTCACAGCCATCTGGGGGAGACGGCCAGCAATGTGCGGAAGGTTTTTGACTATGCTGCCGGGGTGCCGTGTGTGCTGTTTCTCGATGAATTTGATGTGCTGGGGCGGATGCGCGACTCCGGGGATGAGGTGAAGGAGATGGCCCGTGTGGTCAATACGCTGCTGCAGTGTCTCGACGAGTTCGCAGGTGACAGTGTGTTTATCGCCGCAACCAACCTTGAGGAGGAGCTCGATCCGGCGGTGTGGCGGCGTTTTGATACACGGATGACGTATGCGTCCCCGGATGTAGAAGACAGGAAACGGTACATCGGACTGCTGCTCGCGGGGAATGAGGATGCGCAAGGGATAGTGGCGGAAACGGCCGGCCTGCTGGCAGGCTGCAGCTTTGCCGATATTGAACAAATTGTGCTGAAGGCCAGACGCAAAGCGATTATAGCGGATGCCGTGCTGGAATACCGTCTGATCTGTGAGGCGTATACCGAATATAATCTGCGCCGGGCGCAGTAAGTTTGCTGTAGACTTTTACAGGGTATCGGCTGCAGGACTCCTTTCGGGGGTCCTTTTTTTCTATGGCTGCCTGCTCACCGCTTGAACGCCGCCGGCTGTCTCCAATCAAAAAGCATTGAACATTTCCGCCCCGATCAGGTAGTATGAAGATTACTAAAAAACAGGCCGTTTAGGCTGCTGCAGAAAGGTTGGCGTCATAGAAACATGATTAAAGAAAAAATGAATAGCCGCACGCTTGCGGCAGAGGGCCGTCCCGCAGCCAGCGGCTGCAGCTGGCAGTTATACTGGGGGCGATTGCTACGATCGGCCCGCTGTCGATTGATATGTATTTGCCGGCCCTGCCGGAGCTGGCCCAGCATTTCGGAACCAGCGCTGCGCTGGTACAGCTTAGTCTGACTTTTTTCTGCTTGGACTGGCCTCCGGGCAGCTGGTGGCAGGTCCGCTGAGTGATGTCCGCGGCCGACGCGGCCCGTTGCTGATCGGTATGCTGATTTACACCGTATCTTCCCTGCTGTGTGCTTTCAGCCCGTCGATCGGCCTTTTAATTGTGCTGCGTTTTATCCAGGGGCTGGCCGGCTCGGTAGGTGTGGTCATCTCGCGCGCTGCCGTCCGCGACCTGTACAGCGGCTCTGAATTAACCAGGTTCTTCTCGCTCCTGATGATTGTGAACGGGCTTGGGCCGATTCTTGCGCCGATTATCGGCGGGCAGCTGCTGAGAGTGACGACCTGGCAGGGTGTATTTATCGTGCTTTTTGCAGCCGGACTGCTCTTTTGTGCAACGATTCTGCTGCGCCTGCCGGAGACACTGCCCAAGGAACGGCGCGTCAAAAGCGGCCTGAAAGGCACGCTCCTTACCTTCCGCGGACTGCTCCGCAACGGGCGGTTTATGGGCTACGCGCTTTCACAGAGCTTTGTCATGGCGGCTATGTTCGCGTATATTTCCGGTTCTTCCTTTGTGCTGCAAAATATGTTCGGGGTATCCCCGCAGATGTACAGCCTGATCTTTGCCGTTAACGGACTCGGCATTATTGTTACGGGACAAATTGCCGGCAGATTGTCCGGCAGGTACGGCGAGCGCAGGCTGCTGGCCAGCGGTCTGCTGCTCTGTGCGCTGGGCGGAGTGCTGCTGCTGATTACGGTTCTGGCCGGCGGCGGCCTGTGGCCGATTCTCATCTGTCTGCTTGCGGTTGTCTCAAGCGTCGGGATGATCAGCACAACGACCTTCTCGCTGGCGATGCAGGATCAGGCGGAAACGGCAGGCAGCGCCTCGGCGCTGCTCGGACTGCTCCCGCTGCTGCTGGGCGGCTGCGTCGCTCCGCTGGTCGGACTCGGCGGTGACGAAACGGCGCTGCCGATGGCAGTCGTCATTGCTGCCGCAGGTCTCTTATCCGTCCTGTCTTATCTGCTGCTGTGCAGAGGCACAGAGGGAGGACGGCGATGAGCCGCAGAGATCTCACCGTTTTACTGCTGTCCGCCTTTGCCTGAAGTGCACCATCCCCATACTTTCAGCAAACCTTCAGCCCATTTTAACGTTATATTTTGGCAAAGGGTATATATTGAAAGGTGAAAGGGGGAACGAGTATGAATATTTCATCTGCAACATCCACAGCTTCCGCTTCCTATACTTCATCCAGTGCCACTGACACCGGTGCACTTGAGAAACAAAAAGCGAAGCTGGAAGCCGACCTCGAAAAGGTCGAGGCCAGCAAGGACGACGAAAAGACCAAGGAAACCAAGACAAAGCAGCTGGAGCAGCAGATTAAGCAGATTGAAGCGCAGATCGCCCGGAAGTCCAAGAGCAGCAGCAGTTCTTCTGAAGCGGCGCAAAGCGCACAGGCTGAAAAACCAACAGACACCAATCTCTTGAAGGCTGCCAGCGCAGCACAGATTGCCACAGCTACAACCGACAGTGAAGGAAGATTCGATATCCGGGTCTGATCTGCACTGTAATAAGATAGTTCAAAAAGAGGACATCCTTTGCCGTGAGGGAGGTCCTTTTTTTATAACAGAAAAATACAGTTTTATCCTCAGTTGTGGATAAGCTGTGCATAACCTTGAGGATAAGTTTTCCAAAGCTTTAATATAGCTAAAAATCCCCTCTGAATGAACTGCCAGCGGCTATGCATTAACCCGTACAAATGTTAAAATTAGGTTGTGAAAAAAGTTACGAACTCTAACGCTTAGCAGCTTCAGTGAGTTCTTAATCATAACTACAACTTTAACGCGTTAATGCAATTATAATGTGGTGAAAAGGGGCCGGGCTTATGGATATGACGGTAATGGATATTATTGAAAAACGTAAATCGGTACGCACTTATGAGACGACCCCGATCGGGGAAAAAGTGCATGCAGCCATTATGGATTATCTGCGGCAGGAGGAGAATCTGCGCGGTCCCTTCGGCGGGACAGCCGGGGTAGAATGGGTCTGGGCCAAAGGCGGCGGCGAGGATAGCAAGGCCATCAAGCTTGGCGCTTATGGTGTTATCCAGAATCCGCAGGCCTATCTGGTAGGGGTCGTTACAAACGACCGGAAGGCGCTGCTGGAGTTTGGTTATATTTTTCATAAGCTGATTCTGTATGCTACAGGCCTTGGCCTGGGAACCTGCTGGATTGGCGGGACCTTTAACCGCAGGTCGTTTACCCGTGAACTGGCGCCTAAGCCCGGGGAGATTATTCCCTGTATTACACCGCTTGGCTATCCGCGTGAGAAGCAGCGGCTGCTGGACGCTACTATGCGTTATGTGGTCAAGGCGGACCAGAAGAAGCCGTGGCGGGACTTATATTATGACGCCAGCTTCGAACATCTGCTGGCGCCCGGGGATGCCGGCAGCCTGGCTGCCGCACTGGAGATGGTCCGGCTCGGCCCGTCAGCTTCCAATAAGCAGCCATGGCGGGCTGTGCTGTCTGCAGACCGGCAGGAGATCCATTTCTATCTGCAGCATACGCCGAATTACAGCGGGAATAAGCTTGGTTTTGAAATGCAGCGGATCGATATCGGGATAGCTGCCTGCAATTTTGAGCTGGCCTGCAAGGAACTGGGCATTCCGGGAGTCTGGACAATGCGCGACCCGCAGCTGGGTGTCATCGACCAGCACACAGAATACATGCTGAGCTACAAACTCAGCTGATCAGGGAGAACCACCACAGCACAGCTGCTGTAAGAACAACACAGGCCAGCGCCAGTGTATCCGCGGACTTCCAGTTCAGCGTGTATGCCGGTGTCCTGGCCTTTTTAGGGTCATAGCCCCGCGATTCAACGGCTGTGGCCAGCTCATCCCCCATGCTGATGACTAGGATCAGGAGCGGCACGATGAGCATGCCGACCTGACGCGGAGTCCAGCGGGCGAGACCTTGCTGCGGTTTACCGCGCGATTTCAGTGCCAGCTGCAGCTGATTCAGCTTACCGAGAATCCAGGGGACAAACTGCAGGGTAACTGATACAGCCAGTGACCAGCCCCGGGTACGGATGCCAAGCTTCTTGAGCGGAGTGAGTACCCATTCCAGCGCTTCGCGCAGCGGCGCGCCTGTTGTGGTCTCTGTAAACAGGAAGCCAAGAGCAATCAGCAGCAGAAAGCGCAGCACATTAAGCCCTCCCCGCATCATTCCGTCTGTACTGAACCCGACCGGCCCGAGCGCGAGGTCGGGAGAATTCCAGTCCAGCGCAGACAGCAGCCACAGGAACAGGAACATCAGCAGGAAGGGGCGGAAGAACCGGACTGTTCTGCTCCAGGGAAGCGCCGCTGAGCTGATTAATCCGCCAATCAGGAGTGCTGCCAGCAGCAATGGCGGCAGACTGTTCATGCCTAGTACAATCAGAGACCCAAGCAGCATCCCCAGCCATTTGACCCGGGGGTCCAGCTCTTTCCAGCGGGCCCGGCGGGCAGATTTCCTGTCCTGGTTTTCTCCCGGCCTACCGCCCGTAACCCCATATGGTTCACGTATCTCCGCTGAATCACCGACTGCAGCACCGCCATGCTCATGCGGCTCCGCAGAACTAACTCCAGCAGTACCGTACGGCTCCTGTGTCTCAGCTGAACCGCCGCCAGCCGGAGGCACCGGCAGCAGTGCCAGTCCGGCCAGCAGCTCTTCGATGCTGCCCGGCTGCTCCGCCAGCAGCCCCTGCCGGCGGAGTCTGTCTCCAATACGCGAGTACGCAGGCGGTTCCAGTCCTGCCGCCCGGAGCAGCTGATGGTCTGCTGCAAGCTTCGCCGGCGGCCCGTCGTAATGCACGGTTCCCCGGTGCATTACGACCGCCTGGTCGGCCAGCGGGAGCAGGCTGTCCAGCTCATGTGTGCCGATGATCAGGGTGATGCCTTCTGCCCTTAATTGCTGCACCAGCTGCAGCAGCGAATGAGCAGACTGCGGATCAAGCCCCGCCGTCGGCTCATCGAGAATCAGCAGCTCCGGCTGCACAGCAAGGGCGGCGGCGATGCACAGCCGCCGCTTCTCCCCGCCGCTGAGCAGGAAAGGGGAGCGGCCGGCGAAGATTTCATAAGGCAGCCCGGCTCTGGACATGGCGCTGCGGATCAGCTCCAGCCGTTGTACTTTGGGTACACCGTGCTGCTCAAGGCCGTATTCCATTTCTTTGTGCACGGTGCCGGCAAACAGCTGAGTTTCCGGCTGCTGGAACACTATGGATACTTTAGGCGCCCCGTCTGCCTTACCGGCATAAAAAATCCTGCCCGAAGAGGGCGTATCGAGCCCGGACAGCAGCCGCAGCAGAGTAGACTTTCCGCTGCCGGTCACTCCGCAGAGGATGGCCAGGGTGCCGCTGCTGATCTCCAGATTAACATCCCGCAGAGCAGCGGCAGCGGTATCGTATTCGTAGTAAACCTTCTCTGCCCTTATGCTCATAACACGGCCTCCAGTTCCTGCTCAGTTAGCGGGAGCAGTTCCAGGGGCCAGCCGCGCGACTGCAGCAGCCGGCCGATCCGGATGACCGGCGGCGGCTCCCAGCCGAGCAGCTCCGGGAGCCCGGAGCTGTAGAACAGGGTTCGCGGATCACCGTCATAGCGCATTGTTCCCTGCTCCATTACGGCGACCCTCGGGCTCTCGGCGAGCTCCTCCGGACGCTGGGTCACCCACAGAATCGTGGTTCCCCGGCGCCATAAATCCCGGGCCAGCTCCATAATGCGGCTCCGCCCGGCAGGGTCCAGCATCGATGTGGCCTCATCGAAGATAATCATCTCTGCCTGTAAGGCCAGGCAGCAGGCAACAGCCAGACGCTGGCGTTCCCCGCCGGAAAGGGCAGTAATCTCATCGGCCCATTTATGGGCCAGCCCTACCTGCTGCAGCACCCGGCGGATCTGCGCATCCATTTCACCCCGGGCCAGCCCGCGGTTCTCCAGCCCGAAGGCAACATCCTCATAAGGCGTGGAGCCGATGTTCTGGGATTCGGGATTCTGAAATACAAGCTGGATATGCTGTTTCACGGCTGCGCGGTTTGCCGCAGACCGGAGATCAAGGCCGGCCGCATGCAGATTGCCGGCGGACGGGATATTCAGACCGTTAAACATCCGGATCAGGGATGACTTGCCGCAGCCGTTCGCTCCGGTCAGGGCGACCCATTCACCGCGGGCGATATGTATGGAAATCCCCTGTAATACCGGCAGCCTGCGCTGGCCGTCCCGGTAGGAGAAGGCTATATTTTGCGCTGTAATCATCGTTATACCTGCTTCCTTCACACCATTAGTCCACAATTGCTCTTGATTATAGCAAAAATTTAAAGATTGATGTATACAGACCGGGATGATATAGTGTTTCTAAAATTACGGGGGCCTTCTGATAATGAAAAAATGGACGACTCGCGGCCTGATCTTCAGCGCATTATTTGCCGGAGTCATGATTGCACTCAGTTTTCTCAAAATCTATCTGCCGATCTCGGCCGTGCCGATTACGTTGCAGACACTGGCGGTGATGCTGGCGGGTGCGGTGCTTGGAGCGCGCTACGGAACGCTGGCTGTGCTTATCGTCATCGGCCTTTGTGCAGCCGGATTCCCGGTTATGGGCGGCAGCGGCGGAGTGGCGGTGCTGGTGGGGCCGACGGCAGGCTATATTTTCTCGTGGCCGGTTGCAGCTTTCCTGATCGGCCTGTGCTCCCAGCGTATGAAGCAGAATAAATATACGTTTCCCAAGCTGGCAATTGCCAACATTGTATTTGGTGCACTGCTGGTCTATCCCGGAGGGGTATGGTGGCTGGCCCATTCAACAGGGATGGATTCCCTCTCCAAGGCGCTGACTGCAGGAATGTGGCCATTTATACCGGGCGATCTTGTCAAAGCGGTTCTCTGCGCAGGTGTCGTAACTGCTGTTCGGCAGGTATATCCGATTGAGCGGATACTGAACAGTGACAGCGGGGGCTGGGCTGAGGGTGATCAGCCGACGATCAGCCGCTAAGCAGGCTGACGCCTGCAGATCTCGTAGGGCTATAAGAACAAAACGGCCGCCGTCCGGATCAGGACGGCGGCCGTTTCTATTTCGTTATTAATGCTTCTCCGCGCTGTCAGCACCCTGCTCCTGTCCAGCATCTTCCTGCTCGGCATCCTCCTGGTCCGGCAGCGCCCAGACAGATACGCTGCCGCCATTTACCGGAAATACAGCCCAGCCGTCTTCACCGATGGTTATGGTCTCCTCGCGGTTCCGGGTGAAATCCGTCCAGACCTCCCCGGCCCGTTCTTCGCCAAGGAACATCCGCTTCTCGCCGTCATCGCCGTTTGAGATGACTACTGCACAGCCGGAACCTGGCAGTTCTTCCACACCGCGGCGCACCCAGCCGATGGTGTTGGGATGATCGAAGTAATCATCCTGCTCGCCGTAGGCCTTGTGATACCGGGTATAGAGCAGCGGATCAATGGCGGCCTTCTTCGGATCAACCGGAGTCGGACCGCCAATTCCATAGTAATCACCATAGAAGACAACAGGGTAACCGTCACGGCGGAGCAGAATGAGCGCGTATGCGCTTTGCTTGAACCAGTCGCCAACCCAGGATTCCAGCGCCTCATGAGGCTGTGAATCGTGGTTGTCCACGAATGTCACGGCATTCAGCGGATGGGTCTGGACCAGCGTATCCTCAAAAATTTTCGTCAGATCAAAATCCCGGCCTGCAAGAGAAGCGGAATAGAGCTTGTAATGCAGGGATACATCGAACAAATCGATCTGATAATCAACCGTATTGAGGAATTCGCGGCAGGCTTCGAGATTGGAGTTCCAGAACTCGCCGACGATATAAAAGTCCTCGCCGCGCTTTCTTTTCATCTCCTGGGCGAACTCTTTAATAAACTCATGGTTGATATGCTTGATGGCATCCAGCCGGTAGCCGCTGCACTGCAGGGTATCGACCAGCCATTTTCCCCAGTCCAGCATCTCCCGTTTAACATCCTCATGAAGGTAGTCAATGTTGGCGAACATCAGGTAATCGTAATTGCCGAATTCGTCGTCCACATTCTGGTTCCAAGCCCTGTTCTGGCCGTTGATCCGGAATACGCCGGTCCGGCCTTCTTTGGCGTCAAAGTCGGTGCCGTTAAAATGGGTGTGATCCCATTTGAAGGCGGAATACTCCTCGCCGCGTCCCGGGAAGTTGAACTTGGTCCAGCCCTCAATCTCAAAAGGCTCGGAAATATCCTTGTTGCGGTCATTCGGGTCCACCTCAATGACCTGGAACACCTCCGTCTCATCAGCACCGGCTTTATGGTTCATAACGAGATCCACATAGACGGCAATGCCGTTCTTCAGGCACTCGGCAATCGCCTCAACCAGCTCCTGCTTTGTACCGTATTTGGTCCGGATCGAGCCTTTCTGGTCGAACTCTCCCAGGTCATAGAGATCGTATACTCCGTATCCGGTATCTTCGCCGGAGACAGCCTTGGTTACCGGCGGAACCCAGACCGAATCCATATAGGCTGCCTTGATATCCGGGGCCATCTCAGCCAGCCGCTTCCAGTGTTGCCCGTCCGCTTCAACATGCCACTCAAAAAACTGCATCATCGTATGGTTTCTCTTCATCTCTAATAACCTCCTAATATGTAGGGACGGGTACTCAGTTAAACAGGTCCAGCTGAAGCGGGGCCAGGCCGCCGTCGATTCCCAGCAGCGCCTGGAGCTCTTTTGCGTTAGGGGTAGCGTCACCTGCAGAATTATTGTTGAAGACCACGTACAGCTCACGGCAGCTTTTTTCCAGCTCCAGCAGGCGGTCCCGCCATTCCATAAGTTCTTCTGTGCTGTAACGGTACAGATAGCGCAGCTTGCGCCAGTCAGGGTGGCTGCTCTGGTTCCAGCCCTGGACATTGCGGCCGTGCAGCCGGACATAAGTGATATCGGGGTTTGTCGCTACAGGGACAATCGGGATGGAGCCTGAGCCCGCCTGCGGCTCATCGGCTACGGTGTGAATCCAGCCTTCGCGTTCCAGAAAGCCGAGTGTTCTGTCGCGCATTTCCGGGCTGTACCAGGACTCATTGCGGAATTCCGCCGCTGACGGAACATCCAGCATCCGTTCTTTGACCTCACGCAGAAAATCCACATTTTCCTTGGTGCAGTCAAACCATGGCGGGAACTGGAACAGGGTCATAGCCAGTTTGCCGGCCTCCCGCACTGGGGCGATGGAGTGATGAAACGCTTCGTACATCTCACCGGTGGAATCGTAGTAATTCTTTTTACCGCGCAGATGTCCGGTCATTCCCTGATAGGCCTTTACGATAAACTGAAAGTCATCCGGGGTTTGTGAGGCCCACTTTACATAATTACGGACCGGCTGTACCGCATAAAAGGAGCTGTCGATTTCCACGATGGGAAAATGGGCGCTGTAGGCAGGGAGGCGTTCGGCCGGCTTGATTTTGCCGTACAGCTCATCGTGGTCACCGAAGCCGGTTAGCCCGATTTTGATCATCGCATTTTCCCCCTTGCGGCTGTCTTGTGTAATGGAGTGAGGAGATTAGCTATTTCTTATTAAACTTAAATTGTACTGCTGCAAACAAACAGTGTTGATTAATCCCTGTATCTAGGGCAACATGGGGGATACGGCGGCAAAAGGCGGGCATCCGGTCATATCGCTATGGGTGCCTTTATCGCCAAAAGAATGCAGGGATATACTTGGCCGGCCTGTCCTAAGCCTAATTAATGTTATAGGAGGAAACCTGAAAATGGACCACAGGTTTGAACAGATCAGTCCGCATATTGTGATTATGCATGCGGAGCATGAAACTGACCGGCCGGTGCTCGCGGCCATTGCCGGCGGGGGCCGGACGTTATTAATGGATGCTGGCGCATCACCTGCTCATGCAGACTGCTTCCGTGAGGAACTGGACAGACGGGGGTTTCGCCAGCCGGATCTGCTCGTGCTGACGCATTGGCACTGGGATCACAGCTTCGGGATAAGCGCCTGGAATGTTCCGGTTATTGCCCATGAGAAAACGGCCGGGGTGCTGGGCGGCCTAAGCGGACGGGGATGGTCGGATGAGGAACTGGAGGAGCTGGTGCAGGCAGAGATTATCAGCAGAGAAAGTGCACAGCATATTCGTCTTGAATACGGTGAAGCGAGGCAGATTACTGTCGGTAAACCGGATATTCTTTTTACTCACAGCCTTGTTATTGATCTCGGAGATGTGAGCTGCGAGCTCCGTCATGTCGGAGGCGACCATGCTGCAGATTCCTGTGTACTGTATGTCAGGGAAGACAAAGTACTGTTTCTGGGCGATGCGCTTGGACCGTCTGTATACGGGGGGCCGCGCATGTACAGCAGTATAGAGTTTCTCAGACTGCTGGAAACCGCCTATAGCTTCGGAGCAGACTGGCTGGTGGAATCCCATGGTGTTCCGATGAGCGGGGCGGAGTTCCGGGCTGATCTGGCACCCTGGGAACGGATAGCCCGGCTGGCAGAGGTCTTCGGGGCTGACCGTGAACGGGTGCTGCTTGAGTTGAGGGCAGATTTACAGCTGGATGAACTGCCGGCAGACTTGCTGCAGGGTGTGGAGTACTTTATGGCCGGAGCCAGGGGAGCTTAAGCTGATTCCGTCAAAATAAAATCATAAAAACAGCCCCGTTCCAGATGGAACGGGGCTGTACTGTGTTATAACCTGTTCTAGCTGCCGCGCATGCTGTCAGGGCCTGAAATGCGTAATCGCTGCTCCGCTGGACATGTGCACGGCATTACGCCCGGTACGCTTGGAGGTATAGAGGGCATGATCGGCTTCAGAGAGCAGCTCCTCGAGGGATAAGCTCGTCGGACTAGCCTCCACTACGCCAAAGCTGGCTGTTACATTAATCTGACCCGACACTGTATACATAGGGCTTCGCTCCACATCGCTGCGGATCTGCTCTGACAATAGGGCAGCCTGCTTCAGCGGGGTATCCGGCAGGCACATTACAAACTCTTCTCCCCCATACCGCCCGAATACATCCCCTTCACGGATATGCCTGGAACATACGCCTACGACATGCTGGAGTGCCATATCGCCGTACTGGTGGCCGTAACGGTCATTGATGTTTTTGAAAAAGTCGATGTCCAGCAAAATAATCGAGAGCGGACTCCGGTTGTCCGGCGCCTGCGCCAGCAGCCCCCGGCTGAGCTCCATGAAATGAGTCCGGTTATAGATTCCGGTCAGGCTGTCGATGGTTGCCAGCTGCTGGAGCTTATCCTGAAGCAGCTTCCGCTCGGTTACATCGATCAGCACGATCATCCGCCCGGCGGCACTTCCGTCCTTCTTGAGCACCGGAGACGAGCGGACCTGGTAATAGCAGGTGTTGCCGCCTATATTCCAGGCCAGCTCCCGTTCTTCACTCAGCAGCGGGTCGGCATTCATCACGTAATCCACGGCATCCTTGCCGGCAGGCAGAAACAGCTGGGCCAGAGAGCGGCCGATTGCCGAAGAGTCCAGACCCTCCATCATCCCGGCTGCAACCTGGTTATAGTCTATAAGCAAATCAAAACGGTCGGTTACCAGCACCCCGTCGCGCATGCTTTCGAACAGATTTTCACGGGCGATAGGAGCGGCAGTCAGCATGCCTCTGGACAGGATTGCCCAGAAATACAGGGTTGAAGTCACACTCATAATGACCGGTACGGGGTCCGAACCGTAGGGGGTCATGTCTATTAAATAGAGGAACGCGCCCAGAGCCGGCAAAAACTGCCCGATAAATATGGTGATCATCTGCCGCCGGTACACCCGCTTCATCCGGTTCCACTGCCAGAGAATCAGGCACATCCCGGCGAGCATGGAACCGAAGGTCACGCTGCCCTGCACTATATACCAGGGACCCATTCCGACATCAACCAGCAGGGTGGGGGCATCTTCCCGGAACACCATGGATTTGTAGAACAGATGGTGGTATTCATTGGTCCACACCAGCAGCACTGAAATAATAGGAACAGCGAAGAGCGGAATTAACAGCTTTTTATTAATCAGACGCTCCAGCCCTACAAAATGCATGATCATAATCAGGCTGCAGGGAGCAATGAAAGGCATGCCCAGATACTCCACCTTGATCCAGAACCCGATTTCCTGCATGGTGTTGCCTGACAGCTCCAGAGCAAACGCGAATATATAAACCGCCGAGAAAAAAGAGCTGCAAATAAAGGCTCTAATCCCCGCAAAATCAGTCTTCTTGTAGTAGGCGAACAGTGCAAGGAGCGCATTCAGCACTCCGGATATAGAAACGATAATAATATAATTTGCCACCAAAGATTCCATGCTGCAGGCCTCCTCACAGGGTAGGCGTCAATTGCCTGTTCTGCTATACCGGGCCGCAGCCCGTTAAGACCAGTATTGAACATCGGCGA